>JACOUA010000020.1 GCA_016178075.1 Acidobacteriota bacterium | reverse complement strand
GTCACGTTGCTCCGAAAGGAACTCGTGGAACATCCTGAGCTCGTCAAAGAATTCGAGTTCACGGCGACGGACGAGGGCCTCACGCGAGGCGCCGCGGCCTAAGCAATATGTAGAAACTCCAGAGGCGCGCACAGCGCGCCTGCGAGTGAGCGGCGCGGGGCGTAGGGGCCCCCGCAAGCGACCGAGCCGGGGTCCGGGGCAGAGCCCCGGCCTCGCTAGATGTCTGCCGTCAGCGGGTCCTGCAGCGGCTTGCCCGCGTCGAGGGCCGCCACGATGACGTCGGGCGTGACCGGGGCGCGCCGGAAGACCTCGTCGCCGAGCGCGTCCGCCAGCGCATTCAGCACCGCGCAGCAACCGGCGGCGACCGGCGGCTCGCCGATGCCCCGGGCGCCGACAGGCGTCTCCGGATCCGGGATGTCGAGGGCATCCCATGCCATCTGCTGCGGCGCGTCCAGAATGGTCGGCGGCTTGTTGTGGTGGAAGCGCTTGGACAGCGGCCGGCCGTAGTGCTGGTCGTACACCCACTTTTGCCCGATCGCGTGGCCGATGCCGAGCATCGATCGCCCGAGCACCTGGCCGCCGAGCGAGGCCGGATGGATGATCGTGCCGACGTCGGCCACCGCGAGGTAGTCGACGATCGCGTACTGGCCGGTTTCGACATCCACTTCGACTTCGGCAAAGCCGGCAACGAACGAGTAGGTCTGGCCGTCCCGCGGGTAGTTGTCCCGCGCGACGCCCATCAGCCCCTGACCCGCGAGCACCGTCGCGGACCGCTTGGTGAAGGCGTTGACGTCTTTCGGCAGCTCGTGCCCGTCGTACTTGCCGCCCAGCTCGATGGCGCGCTGGGCCGCCTGCGCCAGCGTCATGCTGCGGCCGCCGCCTTTGCGAACGACCCGCTCGTCCCGAAGCTCGTAATCCTCCGGGCGCCCTCCGAGATCCTTCGCGGCGATTTCCTGCAGCTTCTTCGTCGCATCCATGGCTGCCGCGTGCGCCGCCCTCGTCATCGCGTGCGTCGTCTGGCTGCCGCCCGAGACGCACGTCCACGGCAGGTTCTGCGACGTGTCGCCCCAGGAGAGAACGACTTTCTCCCACGGCATGCCGACGAGCTCGGCGGCGACACGGTTGGTGTCGGTCATCGACTCGGTACCGAGATTCCCGACGCCCGACTGGATGTACATATGGCCATCGGGCTTGATCACGAACAGTCCGTCGAACCCGGTCGAACCGGCGACGAACGTGCTGACGCTGACGCCCAGGCCGCGCGCTTTCGACCCACGACGCTTCCCGCTTCGGGCTTTCCGCTCTTCCCACTTGAACAGATCGGCGCCGCGGTCGAGCGCCTCCTTGATGAACGCGCTCGTGGCCTTGGCGCGGGTGCCACTCTGTGCGACGGGCCCGAACTGCGCCTTTCCTTCCGGCGCGTTGATCCGACGGATCGCGACCTGATCCACGCCAAGCTTGCGCGCCGCCTTCGCGAGGACCGGCTCCATCAGCATGATGCCCTGCAAGCCGCCCGGCTGACTTTGCGCCCGGCGCGGCGGCGTGTTCGTCAGGATCGTCACGCCCCGCCACTGCATGGCCAACGGTTGGTACAGCAGCGACACGATGCGGCCCGCCTGACCCGCGTCGCCGTTCGCCTCGTACGGGCCGTTGTCGCCGATCACGAACATGTCAAGCGCGGTAATCCGTCCATCCTTGGCGAAGCCGACCTTCATCCGCCCGTGCAGCGCGGGACGGGCGCCGCCGATGAAGTGCTCTTCCTCGCGGCTGATCCGCATCATGACGGGGGCGTTGGTCTTCTTCGAAAGGAGCGCCGGGATGACCGACGAGATCGAGCCGGTCGCCTTGCTGCCGAAGCCGCCGCCCGTGTACGCGCTGATGAGGACCACGTCCTCCGGCTTGAGACCCAGCCACCGCGTCAGGGACCCGACTGTCTGAACGACGCTCTGCGTGCCGCAGTGCATGTACAGCTTGCCGTTCTGCCAATAGGCCATCGCGGTGCGGCTCTCGAGCGTCTGGTGGCTGGTGTTCGGCGTCACGAACGTTTCGTCGAGGACGAGCGCGGCGTTTTTGAATCCAGCCTCGAGATCGCCGTACGACCATTGATCCGGCACCTTGCCCATCGGCAGTCGCCCCTGCTCGTACTCGGCGAAGTCCTGCTCGGTCCACTTCCATTCTTGAATGACGGGAGTGCCGGGGCCGGCACCGCGGCCGCCTCGCGCGGGCGTGCCCCCAGCGGGCGCCGGCGGCGCGGGAGGACGACCCCAGATGTTGCCGTCGACTCTTGCATTCGGCCCGCCCGGCCGCAGGCTGACGAGCGGGTCCACCGCGAACGGCAGCGGTTCGAGCTCGATCTCGATCTTCTCGATGGCGTCGGCGGCGGTGAGCTCGTCGACCGCACATACCGCGAGGATCGGCTCGCCGGCATACAGCGGCTCGTTGGTCAGGGCGCGTTCGCCCTTCGGGTTCGCTCGGATGGTCTGGCCGAGATCGGTGACGATGTCGGCCGGTGCCGGGAGATCGTCGGCGGTCAGAATGGCTTTCACGCCCGGCATCGCGAGCGCCGCGCTCGTGTCGAGGCGCTTCACGCGCGCGTGCGGCATCGGGCTCAGGAACAGCTTCGCGAACAGCATGCCGTCCACGCGAAAATCTTCAGCGTACTTCGCCTTGCCGGTGACCTTCGCGACTTGATCAGGGGTGACGTAGTTCTGTCCGATCAGCTTGTGCTCGGCCATCATCGCCCTCCTTGCCAAGCGAAAGGATAAGCCCTAATGCCGCGCGGTTCAATCCAAGTCTGCAAGGGCTTATCGGGCCGGATTCGGCGCCACCCGGCCGACCATCCCTTCCTCAACGGTGAACGACCAGTCGGCGGAGGTCGACTCCACAACAAGATAGAACGCCCGGGGATCCTCGTCGATCTGGCTGGTGCCGCCGCCGACGCCGGCTTGGTCGGCCACCACGCTCAAGGGACGCCCGCTGATGGAGCTGTGCAGGGTGAGCCGGAATACGGCCCGGCCGGCGGGCGCCTCGCTGCGCGTCTGCCAGCGAACGCGGAGCGAACCGGTGTCGCTTGTGAATGATTCGGTCTGAGAATTGCCGCGGCCCGACCATGACCCAATCGTCCGCCAGGTGAGGACGTCCTGTCCGGATGGCGGGGACGGAGACCCACACCCAGTAATCCACGCGGCTACAATCACGGCTATCATGAGCACCTCGAAGGAGGCCCTGTGCCGAGATACGCGCTTCGGGTCAACGGTCGCGCGTCCACGGTGGACTGCTGGGATCCGGGCGAGCCCCTCCTTTACGTCCTGCGCAACAAGCTCGGGCTGCATGGGGCGAAGTTCGGCTGCGGCCTCGGCCAGTGTGGCGCCTGCACCGTCTTGATCGACGGAAGGGCCGCGCGGTCCTGCATGACCCCCGTGAGCCAGGCGGTGGGCCGCGCCATCACGACCATCGAAGGCCTCGGCACTCCCGAACGCCCGGATCCGCTCGAGGCCGCCTTCATCACCGAACAGGCCGCGCAGTGCGGGTACTGCACGAGCGGCATGATCATGGCGGCGAAATCGCTCCTGCAGCAGACAAGCCATCCGACACCGGATCAAGTCAAGCAGGCGCTCGCGGCGAACATCTGCCGCTGTGGAACCCACACGCGTATTCTGAACGCGGTGCTTCGTGTCGCAAAGGCCTGAGGGCCCTGGCGCCACGACTGAGATCGAGACGATCATGACCTCGACAGCATTTAACAAGCGCGGGGCCCCACCCCCGCGCTTCAACGCGCTTCGCGCGACGCCCTTCGGGCTTGCCGCGCCGCTTCGCGGCGCAGCCTTCTCGGTCACGCGACGCGATTTTCTCAGAACCGGCGGCGTTGTCGTCGTGGGCTTTGCGGTGGGCGGAGGATGGCCCCGACGAAGCGGCGCGCAACCCTCACCCGGCACGATCGCCGGCCGATCACTCGACCCGCGCGACGTCGATAGCTTCCTCGCGATCCAGACCGACGGCTCCGTCACCATCTACACGAGCAAGGTCGATGTCGGCACCGGGCTGCGCATCGCCATGAGCCAGATGGCGGCCGAGGAGCTCGGCATCCCGATCGACCGCATCACCGTCGTCGAAGGCGATACGGCCTTGACGCCCGATCAAGGGGGAACGGGCGGCAGCACCGGCATCCCTCGAGGGGCGGTCGAGGTTCGGCAGGCCGCCGCGACGGCGCGCGAGGCGCTCCTCACGCTTGGTGCCGAACATCTCAAGCGGGCACCGGCTGATCTCACGCTCGATGGCGGCGAGGTGCGGCCCGTCTCGGGCGGTCCGGGCGTCGCGATCGCGACACTGGTCGGTGGCAAGCGCCTCTCGCTCAGGGTCAACCCCAAGGCCCCGCTGAAGGATCCGACCCGCTACGCCGTCGTCGGAAAACCGCTCCTGCGGCCGGACGTCCCGGCCAAGTGCACCGGGCAGCACACCTACGTGCAGGATCACACGGTCCCCGGCATGCTGCACGCCCGTGTGATTCGGCCGCCCGCGATCGGCGCGACGCTCGTCTCGGTCGACGAATCCTCGGTTCGGAATCTTCCGGGCGTCCGTGTCGTCCGCATCGAGAGCTTTCTCGCGGTCGTCGCCGACGACGAGTGGGCCGCTGTCCGCGCTGCCCGGACGATGAAAGCCACGTGGAGTGAGTGGAGCGGGTTACCGGGCAGCGAGGGACTCGACCGCCACGTTCGACAGAGCGCGGTCGAGCGCGACGAGGTGCTCGTCAACCGGGGCAACCCGTCCCGGGACCGACCGGACGTGAAGCGGCTCACAGCGACTTATTGGTGGCCGTGCCAGAGCCACGCCTCGATCGGACCTTCGTGCGCCATCGCGGACTTCCGGGCCGAAGGCACCACGATCTGGACGGCGACGCAGGGCACGCACGGCATGCGCGCGAGCTTCTCGAGGGTGTTTGGCATACCGGCGGACAAGCTGCGCGTAATCTATCTCGACGGCTCGGGCTCGTACGGCGGCAACGGCAACGATGACGTGGCGGCTGACGCGTTGCTGCTATCGAAGACACTCGCGCGGCCGGTGCGCGTGCAGTGGATGCGTCAGGACGAACACGGCTGGGATCCGAAAGGGCCGCCGCAGCTGCTCGACGTCGGCGGCGGCATCGACGCGCAGGGACGCATCGTCGATTGGGAAACGCAGATGTGGGTGCCGGTGACGGTGCCGGGAGGCCGCCCGCTCCTGGGCGTCGACGCGGCCGCGATCCCTCAGCCGCACGGTCAGTCTTCCGGCAACATCTCGCAGAACGGCGACCCGCCCTACGCGGCCTCGAGCGTGCGCGTGGTCGTGCACTGGCTCAAGCAGACGCCGCTCAGACCCTCCAACCTGCGTGCGCCGGGCAAGATCGGCAACGTCTTCGCGGTCGAGAGCTTCACAGACGAGCTCGCGGCCGCGGCGGGCATCGACGCGGTCGAGTTCCGCGTGCGCGGCCTAACCGATCCACGCGCGCTTGACGTCATCAAGCGCGCGGCCGCGATGATCGGATGGCAATCGCGCCCATCGCCCAACCCTCGGCCGGCGGGCGGAACGCGGCTGGTGGGCCGCGGGATGGCCTACGCCCGGTACAAGCAGGCGGAGAACTATGTCGCGATGGCGATGGACGTCGAGGTCGACCGGTCGACCGGCAGGATTCTGGTGCGCCGCGTCGCTTGCGCTCACGATTGCGGTCTCGTGATCAACCCGGATGGACTGCGGAATCAGATTGAAGGATCCATCGTGCAGACGCTCAGCCGGGCGCTGCGCGAAGAAGTGACCTTCGATCGATCGCGGGTCACCAGCGTCGACTGGGCGAGCTATCCGGTCCTCAGGTTCCCTGAGGCACCCGGCGTGGAGGTCGCGCTCATCGACCGGCCGACGCTGCCGCCGTTCGGCGCCGGTGAAGCGTCCACCGCGCCAGTGGCCGCCGCGCTTGGCAATGCGGTTTTCGACGCTACAGGCGTGCGGCTCCGAGCCGTGCCGTTCACGCCCGAGCGTGTCAAAGCCTAGGCGCGCACAGCGCGCCTGCGAGCCGGGGTCCCCGACGCGCGTTTTTCAGCGCGTTGGGGTGGGAGGGAGCGGCGCGGGGCGTAGGGGCCCCCGCAAGCGACCGAGCCGGGGTCCGGGGCAGAGCCCCGGCCTAGTTGGAGAGGTGACATGCAAAGACGAGGCATTGTGCTAGGCGTTTTGCTCCGGCTGGGAGGGCTGTCCATGGCGGCGAGAGCCTACCAGCAACCGCCGGCCGGCGGTGCCGGGCAGCAGCAGACTCCCCGCGTCGTGGAAGTCGAGAAGCTCAATGATCGCTTGTTCATGCTGAGGGGCGGCGGCGGCAACACCGCGGTCTTCGTCGGCACGAACGGCGTGGTCGTGGTCGACACCAAGAACCCGGGGTGGGGTCGGCCGATCCTCGACAAGATCAAGGAGCTGACCGACAAACCCGTGACCACGATCGTCAACACGCATACGCACGGGGACCACGTCAGCGGCAACGTCGAGTTCCCGGCGACGGTCGACATCGTCGTGCAGGAAAACACGAAGACGAACATGGAGAAGATGGCGCCGGTCGCCGGGCTGCCGCCGGCCAACCCGCCACAGCCGCCGCCCGCCAATATCTTCAAGGAGAACGGCGGTAAGGGTCTGCCGAAGCGGACCTTCAAGGATCGGATGACGCTCGGGAGCGGCAACGATCAGATCGACCTCTATTACTTCGGCCGCGGCCACACGAACGGCGACGCCTGGATCGTCTTCCCGGCGCTGCGGGTCGTTCATGCCGGTGACATCTTCTCGGGCAAGAATCTGCCGCTGCTCGACACGAACAACGGCGGGACGGGCGTCGATATCGGTGACACGCTCGCCAAGGCGCACGCGGGCCTCAAGAACGTCGACCGAATCATCACCGGTCACAGCACGGTGATGACGATGAACGACCTGGCCGAGTATGTGGAGTTCAACCGTGATTTCCTGAAGGCCGTCCAGGAGGCGAAGAAGGCCGGCAGGTCGACCGATGACATCATCAAGACCTGGACGATGCCGGCGAAGTACACCGGCTATGCGGCCCCGCAACCGGTGCGCCTCAAGTCGAACGTCGAGAGCATCTACAACGAGGTGAAGTAGTCCGGGGACGGAAAAACCCACGTTCACCACGGAGCCCACAGAGACCACGGAGCAAAACTCAAGCTTCTCTGTGTGCTCTGTGAGCTCTGTGGTAATCGTGGACCGCCAGATCTGGCAGGGATCTAGACTGGGGACGCCGTATCTCGCTCCACCAGCACCCGGCGCAGGATCTTCCCGGAGGCCGACTTGGGGATCTGCTCGATGATCTCGAGGGAGCGCAGCTTCTTGAACGGCGCGACGCGCTCGGCGACGTAGGCCATGATCTGCTCCGCTGTCGCCGGGGCCTTGAGGACCACGAACCCCTTCGGCACCTGGCCGGCTTCTTCGTCCGGGAGCGGGACGACCGCCGCGTCCGCGACGGCCGCGTGCGAGAGCAGCACGGCTTCCAGCTCCGCCGGCGCGATTTGCAAGCCCTTGTACTTGATCAGCTCCTTGACGCGGTCGACCACGAAGAAGCACCCACTGTCGTCGGCGTAGCCGACGTCGCCGGTGTGGAGCCACCCGTCGGCGTCGATCATGGCGGCGGTCGCCTCCGGCCGATTGAGGTACCCCTTCATCATCTGCGGCCCGCGTACGCAGATCTCGCCTGCCTGGTTCGGCCCGAGCTCCTCGCCGGTCGTGAGCGCCACGATCTTGGCCTCGGTATTCGGAATGGGTTGCCCGATCCCCCCGGGGCTGGTGCGCTCGGCGTTCACGCGCGTCACGTGAGTGACGGGCGACATCTCGGTGAGGCCGTAGCCCTGCAGGACGCGGCAGCCCAGGCGCGCGCTGGCCGCCATGGCCACGTGCTCTGCGAGCGGCGCCGCGCCGGAGAACACGGTGTGCAAGCTTCCGAGGTTGTACTTGTCGACCATCGGGTGTCTGGCCAACGCGAGCACGATGGGCGGCACCACGGGCGCAAAGGTCACCTTGAATCGTTGAAGCGTCTCGAGGCACTGCTCGAGGTCGAAGCGCGCCATGGTGACGCACGTGGCGCCCACGTGCAGGCCCAGGTTCATGATGACGACCATGCCGTAGATGTGAAAGAAGGGCAGCACGGCCAACATCGTGTCCGCTTCGCCGACCCCGAGGGCGCACGCCGCCTGGAGGACGTTGGCGACCAGATTGTGATGGGTGAGCATCACGCCTTTCGGCAGGCCGGTGGTCCCGCTCGAGTACGGCAGGACGATCAGATCCTCGCGCGGGTCCAGGCTCACCGCGGGCGGCTCACCCGTCGCGTCAAGAAGCGACGCAAAGGGAGTCGCCCCGTCCCCTTCCCCGAACACGAACACTTCGCGCAGCCCGCACTCGGCCGCCACCTGCTGCACCTTCGCGAGAAACGGCTCCGCCGTCACGACATGGAGGGCACCGCAGTCTCTGAGCTGCGCGCGCAACTCGGTGACGGTGTAGAGCGGGTTGATCGTCGTGTTGACGGCGCCGAGCAGCGAGACGGCGTGGAACGCGACCGCGTATTCGGGCAGGTTGGGGCTGTAGATGCCGACCACATCGCCTTTGCGCACGCCGCGCTGGGCGAGGCCGGCGGCCGCCTTCCGCACGGCCTCGGCCCATCCGCGGTAGGTGAGCGTTCGCCCGCCGGGCGACTCGATGAAGGCTGGTTTGTCGCCGCGACCGGCCGCACGCGCCAACAGAAACGGCGTGAGGGGCACGTCGGGGACGGCGACCGGCGGTTCGGGCGCGCGGAAGATCATGACCTGTGACGCGCGATATTCTCACCGATTGCGCGAAAAACTCAACTTCGCGTCGCGCGACCTGACACTCAGCCGAGTCTTGATCACCCGCACGTGACCTTCGGTTTCAGGGGAACCGAAACCATTAGGCGACCCGCCGAGCCGGGATCCCCGAACACCGCGGGTTTTGGCAGGGTCCGAAAACTTCTTGCGCTTGCCGTCACGGGCCGTCGTAGACTGTGCCCACTGACGCCATTGGGAGGTTTCACACCCGCCGTTGAAGCGATTCGGTGGTCCCCGGAGCTATCCGTTCGGGCCGCTGCTGAGGGCAGTGGCACGCAGCTCATTCGCGTATCGACGACCCACGTAGGCAGGGTTCCTCCCGCGCAGGCCTCCGCGGCGGGGCGCCCAAGGAGGGTGGCGATGAACATGAGCGGGAGCTTGACGAGCCAGCAGGCGCCCTGCGGGCGCCTTGTGGACGCAAAGCGCTACCAGGATCAAGACGAGGACGTGGTCATTACGCGGGAAGTGGACTATGCGTGCGGCTGCCGAAGCATCCAGCACGAGTACCACGACGGCTGCGTGAGCCGCAAGATCGTCCACCACGATGGCACCGTCCTCGTGGATGAGCTGCTATCGGCCGAATAGGCAACGAACGCACTTCGTTGGCGTACCGCCTCCGCACAGCGCGAGCGAGCACGGGCGGGTAGCGGGCAGGAGACAACGAACGTGACCCCTTCTCATGATGTGGTGCTGGTCGGCGGCGGCGGCGCTGGTCTTCGAGCGGCGATCGCGATAGCAGAAACCAATTCCAAGCTGAGTGTCGCGGTCGTCTCCAAGGTGTACCCCATGCGGAGCCACACTGTGTCCGCAGAGGGTGGCGCCGCGGGGGTGATCAGTCCAGACGACAGCCTGGACGAGCACGCGTACGACACCATCTCCGGCGGCGACTGGCTGTGCGATCAGGACGCCGTCGAGGCGTTCGTCAAGGAAGCGCCCCAGGAACTGCTTCGGCTCGAGCACTGGGGCTGCCCCTGGAGCAGGGAGACAGACGGCCGGATTGCCGTTCGTCCCTTCGGGGGCATGAAAAAGATGCGCACGTGGTTTGCCGCCGACAAGACCGGCTTCCACATGCTGCACACCTTGTTTCAGACCTCGCTGAAATACGCCAGCGTCGCTCGGTATGACGAGTGGTTTGTGACCAGGCTTCTCGTCGACGAGGGTCGTGTGCAGGGCGTCGTCGCCATCGATTTGAAGTCCGGCCGGATCGACGCGATCACCGCGCGGGCGGTCATCCTCTGTACGGGTGGCTGCGGCAGAGTCTTCCCGTTTACCACCAACGCGGCCATCAAGAACGGCGACGGCATGGCACTCGCCTACCGGGCCGGAGTGCCGCTCAAGGACATGGAATTCGTCCAATACCACCCGACCGGTCTACCCTTCACCGGGATCCTGATCACCGAAGCCGCGCGTTCCGAAGGCGGTTATCTGGTCAACAAGGACGGCTACCGCTACCTGCAGGACTACGCGCTCGGCAAGCCGCAGCCCCAGCCCGTGTTCCGCACGATGGAGCTAGGGCCGCGCGATCGGCTGTCGCAAGCGTTCATGAAAGAGCTGGAGAAGGGACGCACGATCGACACGCCGTACGGCCCCGTGGTCCATCTCGATTTGCGGCATCTCGGCCAGAAGAAGATCAGCGCCAAGATCCCGTTCGTGCGCGAGCTGTGTCTGAAGTACCAAAATCTCGATCCGGTCAAGGATCTGATTCCGGTACGCCCGGTCGTCCACTACATGATGGGCGGCGTCCATACCGATATCAACGGCGCCACCCTGCTGCCCGGCCTCTACGCAGCCGGGGAGGTCGCGTGCGTCAGCATCAATGGCGCAAACCGTCTCGGATCGAACTCGCTGCCGGAGCTGCTCGTGTTTGGCACGCGTGCGGGGCGCACGGCCGCCGAGTACGCCTCGCTCGGCCTGGAGGTCACTTCCCGCGTGCTGGCGCAGTCCGATGACGAGCGGCGGCGGCTCGAAGGCGAGCTGCTGAACCACAAGGGCCGCGAGCGCATCGCCGATCTCCGCGACGAGATGCAGAAGACGATGGAGGAAAGTGCCGGCATCTACCGGTCGGGCGCTTCGTTGGCGCGGGGCGTCGAGCGGCTGCGCGGGATACAGGAACGCTCCTCGGACATTGCCATCGAGGACCAGAGCAAGACGTTCAATACGGAACGAACGGCCGCACTGGAGCTGTCGTTCATGCTCGATGTGGCCGAGGCGATCGTCACCTCGGCCCTGCACCGGGAGGAGTCGCGCGGCGCGCACCAGCGCACCGACTTTCCCAAGCGCGACGACCAGCGTTTTCTCTCGCATTCGCTGATCTACCGAAACCTGGACGGCCCGTCACGAGTCGAGTATCTGCCGGTCACGATGACCCGCTGGCCGCCCGCCGAACGGGTTTATGGGGAGGCCGCACCCAATGAGGGACAGCATCACGTTGCAGGTAGCGCGTTACCGTCCGGAACAGGAGTCTGAGGCGACCTTCGACGAGCACGAGGTGCCCTGTCCGAAAGAGTGGGTCGTACTGGACGGACTGAACCACATCAAGGATCGGATCGACGGCACGTTGTCGTACCGCTGGTCGTGCCGCATGGGGATCTGCGGCAGCTGCGGCATGACCGTCAACGGCGAGCCGAAGCTGACCTGTGCCACGTTCCTGTCGGAGTACGGGCGAGGACCGGTGCGCGTCGAGCCGTTGCGCAATTTTCCCGTCATCCGCGATCTCATCGTCGACATGGGCGACTTCATGCGGAAGCTGGTCCGCGTCAAACCGTGGATCGTCCGGCAGGCGGAAAAACCGCTCTCCGAGGGCGAGTACCGGCAGACGCCGGAGGAGCTGGACGACTACAAGCAGTTCAGCATGTGCATCACCTGCATGCTGTGCTACGCGGCGTGCCCGATCTACGGTTTGGATCCCAAGTTCATCGGTCCGGCGGCCATCGCGCTCGCTCAGCGCTACAACCTCGATAGTCGCGACGAGGGGGCGTCGGAACGGATGGAAGTCCTCTCGGAGCACGAAGGCATCTGGGGCTGCACCTTCGTGGGCGAGTGCACGAAGGTCTGCCCGAAACACGTCGATCCGGCCGGGGCCATCCAGCGCTACAAGTTGACCGCGGCGGTCGAGTCGATGAAGTCGTTCTTCATGCCGAGGGGGGCGTGATGGGCCAGAGGCATGCGTACACGGAGTACCATCCGCGCTGGCTTCGGCGACCGGTCTCCACGTACTGGTGGCTGCAGAAGCGGTCGTACTTCGCGTTCATCCTGCGCGAGGCGAGCTGTATCTTCGTTGCGTGGTTTGTCGTGTACCTCCTGATGCTCGTTCGCGCGGTGAGCGAGGGCGAGATGAGCTACCGGCAGTTCCTCAGCTGGTCGGCGAGCCCGCTCATTCTGCTGGTGAACCTCGTGAGCCTTCTCTTCATCGTCCTGCATGCGATCACGTTCTTCGAGGCGGCGCCCCGCGCGATGGTGGTCCACGTCGGCGGTCGCCGGGTACCGAATGGCTTTGTGGGCGCCGCGCACTACCTAGGGCTCCTCGCGGCGTCGGTGATTGTGGTCTGGATCCTCTTGGGTGCGTAGATGATCAAGCGACATCCCGAGCCTTTGTTATGGATGCTCTTCAGCGCTGGTGGCGTCGTGTCAGCGCTGCTGATGCCGATCCTGCTCGTGCTGTTCGGCCTGGCCTTCCCGTTGGGCTGGCTGCAGCCTCCCTCCTATGAACATCTGCTTGCGGTGCTGAGGAACCCCCTGACGCGCCTGGTGCTGTTCGGCCTCTGCATGCCATCGCTGTTCCACTGGGCGCATCGCTTCCGCCACACGCTGTACGACGGCCTGCAGATTAAGCACCTGAACGAGGTGATCGCGGTAATCTGCTACGGCGGCGCGATCGTTGGCTCGGCCGCTGCGGCGTACCTACTGTGGCACGTCCCGTAGCACCAGAGTATTCGAGTCGGTACCCGGTACTGGTCGCTCCTATTTGCTCGGCATCTTGATGCGGAACGATCCGTCGTCAAATCGCTCGCGATAGGCGGTGTGGCATGTCTGGCAGGCCTGCCCGAGCGTGCCGGCCGCCGTCTTCACGTCGTCCCACTTCGCGCCGGCGACGGCCTTCTCGATCGTTTCCACCTGCCTCCGCGCATCCTGCGCCCACTTGATCGCGTCGTCTCGCTTGCGGGTTTTCCAGAATGTCTCGGTCTCCGCAAACGCCTGCCTCAGGACGGTGGCGTTTTTCGAGGTCACGTCAACGGTGGACGCTTCAATCCCTTTTCGCAGCTCGGCGAAGGCGGGCCCGACCCGCTTCATCACCTTGCTGTAGGCTTCTTCTTGGGAGTTCATCGGAGGCGGCAGGCGCTTGGCCAGATCGGTCATGGCGGCGTTGAGCACGCTGGTCGCGACCACGGCGGGTCGACCGGTGTATTCGGCCACGACCTCTGGCGCGAGGTCGATCTTGTAGTCTTTGGCTTTCTTCGCCACCTCCGCCGGATCGAAGCGCACGACCTCTCCGAAGACGGTCACGTACGCGTTCTGATCGACGGCGCCGGTGATCGTGGGGACCAGCACCAACAGATCCTTGCGAACGGCGGTGTTGGTCGCGCCCCCGTAGGTTCGCTGGGCGACCACGAACGCGGACCGGGAAAGGATCCGCTCGACGACGGCGGTGACCGTCACCGGCTGACCGTAGTACGCGTCGGGATTGGCGGCCACCGTGTTGGCGGCCACGGGCACCAGCGGCTTGGGCGCCGGAGCTGCCGGCGGGGCCGGCGGCGCGCTCGGCGGCTGGGCAGGTGGCGCGGCGGCTCCTCCCTGCTGGGCACCGGCTCCGCCCTGCTGCTGCCCCTCGACAAACTCGGAGCACGCTACGCATGTCGAAGGGTGGGCGCCGAGCGCCACCAGCGAGACGACGAGCATCATGAGCGCGGCGCCAAGAAGGCCGAAGGTGGCCGTTGGTCGCATAAGGTGAACTCCCTCCTGATGGGTGAAGATCATTGTAATTGAAGGCTGAGCGGGATGAGAGGCCCCGTCTTGCCGAGACCTCCAGGGCGGCATAGAATCGCCACTCCCCAAAAGAAAGGTTCTTGCGATGACTTTCCTCCTCCCCGGTCGCGTACTCCGTGTCGCGCCGCCGGCCGTTTTCGCGCTCAGCGCGGTCATCACGCTCCTGGCTCAGCCACCTGCCGCGAGCCAAGGCCCGGGGCCCCGAACGTTCGACCTCCTGACCGCCAGCGTCGAGGACATCCAGGCCGCGGTCGATGCCGGCAAGCTGACCTACGAGCAGCTCGTGCGGCTGTATCTGAGACGGATCGAGGCGTACGACAAGAACGGGCCGAAGTTGAACGCGGTCATCGCCATCCATCCCCGGGCCGTCGAGATCGCGAGGGCGCTCGACCAGGAACGGCGGAGCAAGGGACGCCGGAGCCCGCTGCACGGGATTCCGATCGCCGTCAAGGATACGGTCGACGTGAAGGACATCCCGTCGGCCGGCGGCAACATCGCGCTCAAGGGCACGTTCCCCCAGTACGACGCGACGGTGGTTCAGAAGCTCCGAGCCGCCGGCGCCATCATCTTCTTCAAGGCCAACCTCGACGAGTTCAATCTCGGCGCCGAAGGCATCAGCTCGCTGGCGGGCCAGACGCTGAACCCGTACGACCTGACGCGCAATCCGGGCGGATCGAGCGCCGGACCCGGCGTCTCGGTGAACGTCGGCTTCGCGACGCTCGGGATCGCCACCGAAACCGGCGCGTCGATTCGCAGCCCCGCGAGCAACAACAGCCTGGTGGGCATCGCGCCGACACAAGGCCTCACCAGCCGCGCCGGCGTCATCGCGATCTCGTACACGCAGGATCGCGTCGGCGTGCACGCGAAGTCCGTCGCGGACGCGGCGCTGATGCTGACCTATATGCGCGGCTTCGATGCCGAGGATCTGTTCACGTGGGAAAGCCTGGGCAAGCTCTCGCCGGAGCCCTACACGGCGCGTCTCGACAAGAAGGGCCTGGTCGGCGCGCGCCTCGGCGCCTTCCGCGACCTCTTTAGAAAGGAACCGCAGTTCCAGCCCGTCAACCAGATCATCGAGAAAGAGATCGAGCTCATCAGGCAGCAGCGAGCCGTCGTGATGGACGGCGTGACGACCGGTATCGATCTGGTCGGCTTCTTTCCACAGACGCGCGCCAGCACCGACGAATTCAAGTTCGCCTTCAACGCGTACCTGAAACGGCGCGGCCCGGACACGCCCGTCCAGAGCCTCGAGGAGCTGGTCGCGAGCGGGAAGTACCTGAAGCAGTTCGACGGCAGCTTCAAGCGCGCGCTGTCGGTCGAGTCGCCGGACTTCGACGCGGACTATCTCGCACGGCTGAAAAACCGGCTCACCCTTCGGAAGATCATCGTGGGCCTGATGGACGCCTACCAGGTCGAGGCGCTCGTGCACCCGTTCAAGTCGCTGTCCGCGCCACCGCTCGGCACCGGCGATCGCGGTCCGCGGGACAATCCGATCAGCGCCATCACGGGGCTTCCCGCGATTGTCGTGCCCGCGGGCGTGGACGCGAGCGGCTTGCCGGTCGCCCTCGAGTTCCTTGGACGGCCGTTCAGCGAACCGACGCTCCTCAGGCTGGCCTACGCGTACGAACAAGCCAGTCATCGCCGGGTGGCGCCGAAGAGCACGCCACACCTCGACGGTGAGGTGTTCTCCTACTGATCCGTTTCACAGCTCAGAGCCTGCTGAAAAAAAACCCGCCTTACCAGTCGAGTAGGGAGGGGGGTTAATCCCTCCCCCTCATCGAACCGGACATGCAGATTTCCTGCATCTGATGTTCTTAACAACATCAGATGCGTAATGTGGCCAAGTCAATGATGTGGCGAGGAGGCGAAGGCGCCACAGCAGGATCGTCGTTGGACCTTCGTTCCTCGCCACATTAACGGAGACCACTTTGTCACAGGGATG
>JACOUA010000019.1 GCA_016178075.1 Acidobacteriota bacterium | reverse complement strand
GTCACCGGGTCGGTCCCGTTCACGCCGTTGACCAGCAGGGCGCTTTGATTCGCGCGCGTGCCGCTCATGTTCAACAATCCGTCGGGACCGCGGACGGTGCTGGGTAGAAGCGGCAGCGCCTCCTCGAACCGGTCCGTCTTCAGCGGCACCGCCAGGAGCACGCGTTCCTCCACATGCGCCTCGCCTGCCGGGGCCTTCGGGTCGGCGAGCACGGCTTCGGCGACCACCTGCACCACTTCGGCAAGGGCGGCGAGCCCGAGCGCGCAGTTCTGAACGATCGATTCACCAGCGCGGACGAGCATTGTCTGCCGCTTCTCTTGGAACCCCGGCAGCGAGAGCAGGAGCGTGTATTGTCCCGGACTGAGGTCGACGAACTGGAACGCCCCTTCCGCGTCGGTGACCTCCACCAACGGCTCGCCCGGGCTGGCCTGTGGCGTCACGGTGACGGTGACACCGGGCAGCACGCCTCCGGACTCGTCTTGGACGACGCCGGCCAAGCGCGCCCCCGGTGGTGCGGAGCCGGGGTCGTCGTGGACGCTGGCCGAACGCGCCCCCTGTTGCGCGGCGGCTGGGGCAACGCCGTTCGTGAGCGACCAGGTGAGGACTAGAACGAAAACCGCGAGAGTTTTCCTGAATGAGAGCTTGGTCATAACTACGGTTGTGTCGTCGCACGACGCGTTCCGTTACACCCGGGGGGATTTGACCGCGCCGGTGTGGTGTGAGGTGTCTCACCAAGGACGGCCGCCCGGGCTTCTTGGTCCAGCTCGCCCCACTGGGAACTCTGGGGCATCGCGACGTGTCTGTAGAGATATGAGGCTTTTTGCGTGAACCGCGATGAGTTCGCCGAGCTGGCGGTGAGCTATCTCGACGAACTGACGGCTTTCGCGCTCAGGCTGACGTCGAACGCCGCCGACGCCGACGATCTCGTCCAGATGGCGTTCGAGCGAGCGTTTCGCGCCTGGTCGACACTGCGCGAGCCCGGCGCGTGCCGGACGTGGCTGTTCCGGATTGCTCGGAACGCGTTTCTGAACGAGCGTCGCGCACGGAACGCGCGACCCGAGCTCCAACTCGTCGAGTTCGACCCACTGCGCGATCTTCCGGTGGTGCCGGCTGAGGCAGTGGAACGGCTTGACGCGCGCGCGCTCGAGGAGGCGCTCTCGACGCTCGCTGCGGAACAGCGTGAAACCCTCTTGCTCAGCGATCTGTGGGGCTTCACGTACGACGAAATCGCTGAAATTACCGGCGTACCGACCGGAACCGTCCGATCGAGGATCGCGCGGGCGCGGGGCAGGATCATCGCCCATCTTGGTGAGGCGTCCGAAGGTCGCAGACGTCGTCGGAGGAGCCCATGACGTGCGCGCAGATGCGGGAGCAATTGTCGGCGTGGGTAGACGGCGAGCTGCCGCACGACCTCACTGCCGCCGTCGACAGCCATCTCGCAAGCTGTGTGAGCTGTCGGACGCATGCGCGCTCGATGCGTGCGCTGAAGCACGTGATCGCGCAGCTGCCCAGCCGCGAGGCGCCGCCAGGGGCGGTGAGGGCACGCGTCGAAGGGCTCCGCTTTCGAAGCGGTCGCACGCGGGTGGCGCGTGCGGTGGCCTGGCTCGCCAGCGCCGTCGCGGCCGCGGCCCTTGTGTGGGCGGCGGTGCAGATGCGGGACCGCGTACCACCGTCGTCGCACGAGCTCGCCGAGGAGCTGGTGGCCGACCATCTCCGATCGGTGCCGGAGGTGATGCCGGCCGAAGTCACCTCGCAGAATCCGGATGACGTGCGTCGGTTCTTCGCCGAGCGCGTGCCGTTCCGGCCCGTCGCGCCCGTGCTTCCGGGCGCGCGGCTCCTGGGAGGGCGATTGTGCCGCATCAACGGCACGCGCAGCCAGTTGTTGTTCTACGAAACGCACGGCCAGACGCTCTCGCTGTTCATCTCACCCGCTCCGCTCGACACTGAGGGCTGCGAGGCAGCGCGCGGCAACCACATCTGCGGACGCATGGTCGGACGTCTCGCGCTGATGCTGGTCGGCAATCTCCCATCAGAGACGTTGCAGCAACTGCTGGCGGACGCCGCGCTGTGAGCGCGGTCGCGCACACCAGTGATGTCGACCCATTCGAGACGAGGACGAGTGCTGAGCCATGGTGAAATTCGCACTGCGTAATCCCCACGCCGTGGCCGTCATGGCGCTCGGCACCATCGTCATCGGCCTGACCGTGCTCACACGCGTGCCGACCGATATTCTGCCGACGTTCCGGACGCCGGCCGTGCAGATCCTCACGTTCTATCCTGGCATGCCCGCGGAGTTCGTCGAGCAGGACATCTCGACGCGCCTGGAGCGCTGGACGGGCCAGGCCAACGGTGTCGCACGTCAGGAATCGAAGTCGATGATTGGCGTGAGCGTCGTGAAGGATTTCTTCCGGCCCGACATCGATCCGAACACGGCGCTGTCGATGGTCAGCTCGCTCGCCATGTCGGACCTGTACTACCTGCCGCCCGGCACGATTCCACCCATGGTGATGCCGTTCGACCCGACGGCGACCATTCCCCTGGCGCTCGTGACGGTGTCAAGTGCCACTGCCGACGAAGCGCGTCTGTACGACGTGGCGTACTTCGAGCTGCGGAACCGGTTGCAGTCGATCACGGGCGTCATCGCGCCCGCCGTGTACGGCGGCAAGCTGCGGCGCATCCTGGCGTACGTCGATCGCGACCGCCTCCAGGCCCGCAACCTGGATCCCTTGGATGTGATTAACGCGATGCGCGCCTCCAACGTCCTCGTGCCGACGGGGAGCGCGAAGCTCGGTGATCTCGAATACCAAGTCAATGCCAACGCCATGGTCGAGCGGGTGCCCGACTTCAACGGGATTCCGATCAAGGTCGACGGCGGCGCGCCGATCTTTGTTCGCGATGTGGCCACCGTCAAGGACGCCGCGCAGATCCAGACCAATGTGGTCCGCATCGACGGCCGGCGGCAAGTCTACATCCCGATCTATCGCCAGCCTGGCGCCAACACGATCGCCGTGGTCGACGGCATCAAGCAGCAGCTCGGCGCGATCAAGGCGCGCCTGCCTCAGGACGTAAATCTCGATGTCGTGATGGATCAGTCCGTCTACGTGCGCAAATCGATCGAGCAACTCGAGCGCGAAGGGGTTCTCGGCGCCATGCTGGCCGCCCTGATGATTCTGGTGTTCCTGGGTAGTGTGCGCTCGATGGCGATGATTCTCATCTCGCTGCCCTTGGCGATCATCGCGGCGATCATCGGCCTCTTCGCCCTCGACCAGAGCCTGAACAGCATGACGCTCGGTGGGCTGGCCCTGGCCGTGGGGCTCCTCATCGACCAGTCCATCGTCGTGATCGAGAACGTCGAGCGCCACCTGCGCGAGGACGGCAATTCGTTCCGCGCCGCTCTGGAAGGCACGAGCGAGGTGGCCGGACCCGTGCTGATCATCACGATCACAATCATGGCCGTGTTCTTTCCTGTGCTGTTCCTCACCGGCATGGGCAAGTTTCTCTTCGCGCCTCTCGCGCTCGCGGTCAGCCTGGCGCTGGCCGGCTCGTACCTGATCGCAATGACGCTCGTTCCCGTGCTGTGCTGGAAACTGCTGAAGGGGCATGCCGCTCCCGACTCGGTGGCGACTGAATCGCTCTCGGGTAATACTGCCCGCCCGGGGGTGTTCGAGCGGAGTTTCGCGCGGGTTCGCGACGCCTACGGGCACGCGCTCGACCGCGCGTTGGCCTATCGCTGGCTCCTGCTCGGTGCGGTGGTGGTCGCCTTTGGCGTCTCATTGGCTCTTTACGCGGTGATCGGCCAGGAGCTGTTCCCGCAGGTCGATGCCGGCCAGATCACGTTGCGCGTACGGGGCCCGTCAGGCCTGCGCATCGAGCGGACCGAGGCGCTCGTTGCGGACGTGGAACGGACGCTTCGCGACGTGATTCCGCCGCGCGAAATCGTCAAGCTCGTCTCGAACGTCGGCGTCCTGCTCGATTGGCCGGCGGCCTACACCCCGAATTCCGGTCCGATGGACGCCTTCATCAACGTGCAACTCGCCGATGCGCGTGAGCACGGGAGCCAGCGGTACGCGGAGCGGCTGCGCGCCCGCTTGAACACACGGTTTCCGGACGTGGAGTTCGCCACCGATACGGGCGGCATGATCACCGCGGCCCTCAACTTCGGCCTGGCGTCGCCGATCGACATTCAGATTGAAGGGCGGCAACTGCCGATCGCGGCGGCGCTCGCGGAACAGGTCCGCCAGCGCGTCGCGCGCGTGGCCGGTGCCGCCGACGTGCGTATCCAGCAGAGGCAGGATTACCCGCAGATCAAGGTCGACGTCGACCGCGTCAAAGAGGGCTATCTCGGCGTGACCAACGATGCCGTCGTCAAGAACATCGTGACGGCGCTGAACTCCAGCATCAACTTCGCGCCGTCGTTCTGGTTCGATGCCGCGAACGGCAACCACTATTTCCTCGGGGCGCAGTACAGCGAAGACGCGATTGAGGATCTCGAGACCCTGAAGAACATTCCGATCAGCAGCCCGGGTACGAATACGACCAGCCTGCTGCGCAACCTCGCGCAGTTCTCCCGGACCACCGCGCCGGCCGAAGTCTCGCATCTCAACATCACGCGCGTGGTCGACGTTTACGCCAACGTGTCCGGGCGCGACATCGGGTCGGTCGCCCGCGATGTCGAGCGGGCCATCGCGGATCTCCGGCGACCGGCCGGCTACACGATTCAAATGCGCGGCGAGGTCGCGATCATGCGCGAGTCGTTCGCCAACATGGGGTTTGGGCTCGCGCTCGCGGCGGCCCTCGTGTACCTCATCATGGTCGTCCAGTTCCGCTCGTTCGTCGAACCCCTGGTCATCATCGCGGCGGTTCCGCTGGGTCTGATAGGGGTGCTGTGGATGCTCTGGCTCACGGGGACGACCCTGAACATCCAATCGCTGATGGGCATCATCATGATGATCGGAATCGCGGTGTCGTACAGCATCCTGTACGTTGACTTCGCCAACCGGCGAGTGGCTGAGGGCGCAACACCCGACACCGCGATCCGCGTTGCTGGGCGGATCCGGCTGCGCCCGATTCTGATGACGTCGCTGGCGGCCATCCTCGCGCTGCTGCCGATGGCGCTCACCTCGGCGCAGGCCACCACGCCACTGGCCCGCGCGGTCATCGGGGGCGTGGGCACCTCGATGCTGTTGACGCTGTTCGTGGTGCCAGCGCTGTACGTCGCCGTGAAACGAACGCCACGGCCACCTTCGCCAGAGAACCCCCACGGTGTCTGAACGCGATCGACACGTGCCGACGCACGCGAACCGGGGCCGCAGTGGTCTCCTGCTGGTCGTGGCTGTCACGGCGTTATTCGCGCTGGTGATTGCAGGCTGTACGACGACGAAGGCGGACCCGCCCGCTTCGGAAACCAAGTCGTCGCCCGCCGTGTTGGTCGAAACAACCACGCCGACGCGCGGCGATGTCATCCGTCGGATTGACGTTGTGGCGACGCTCGACCCATGGAAAGACGCTGTGCTCTTTGCGAAGACGTCCGGCTATCTCACGTCGATACGCGTGGATCGGGGGGACCGTGTGCGAAAGGGCGAGCTGCTGGCGGTGCTCGACATTCCCGAGGTCAATGACGAGTACAAGCGGATCGAGGCGGAGGGAGAACGCGACCAGGCGGAGGTCGAGAAAAGCCGGGCCGATGTCCGGCTTCAGCAGCTGACGTTGCGTCGGCTTCAGGCCGTCCAGGCTGAAGAGCCCGGGGCGACAACCCCTCAGGCGCTGGATGAGGCATCCGGCAAATTGGACGCGGCGCGAAGCGCCGAGACGGCGGCCGAAGCCCGGTTGGCCGCGACCCGCGCAGAGCGGGAACGACTGACGAGTTTGTTGGCGTACAGCCGCATCGTCGCGCCCTTCGACGGCGTGGTCACGGAACGCGATGTCGATCCGGGCGCGTTGATCACCGCCGGCACACAATCAAAGCCCACGCCCATCGTCACGATCGTCAACGCCTCGAAGCTGCGCGCCATGGTCGATGTGCCCGAGCGCGACGTCGCTTCACTCGCTGTCGGCCGATCGGCCCGCCTGCGCGTCGACGCGCATCCGGATCGGACCTTCGTCGCCGCCGTTAGCCGTTTCTCTGGCGCGTTGGACCCAAAAACGCGGACGATGCGAACGGAAGTCCTCGTGGAGAACAAAGATGGTCTTTTGGCGCCTGGGATGTTTGGACGGATTTCGCTGGATCTCGAGCGGCGCGCGAATGTGCTGACGCTCCCGCCGACGGGCTTGCACTATCAAAAGGACCAAGCGTACGTGTTCGTCGCTGACAGCGACCGGGCGCGACAGATCAACGTGCAGATCGGTGCCGACGATGGCACCCGCGTGGAGATTCGGTCGGGACTCGCGGGCGGGGAATCCGTCATCGTGAAGGCATCGGAGCCGCTGGTCGATGGCACCTCGATCACGCGGGCGCCGACCACGACGAGCGCGAGGTGACGCATGACACCACGATGTGACGCGCTCGCCATGCCGATGATTGGCGCATCGATCGCGCTGTTGGTGTCGATCGCTCCCGCCGCGGCGCAACCGTCCGGTTCGCTGGGGTTTCAGACGACGCCGACTCAGTTTAGGGCCCTGGATCAGCCCCCCGTGTGGCTCATGGGGCTAGCGGCGCGTGACCGTCCAATCAGTTTGCGCGAGGCGCTCTCACTAGCCGAGCGGCAGAATCTGGAAGGCCGTCGTGCCGCTGCGCGAACCGGCATCGCGCAGCAGCAACTGCGCGAGAGCCGATTCGCGTGGATCCCGGCGCTCGCTGGGTCCGTGGGCTTCGGACAGACGACCGGTCGGGTCCAGGGATCCTTCGGCGACTTGAGTGATGTCGCGTTCAGCTCAGTAGCGCCGTTCAGCCGCGTCGCGTTCGGGCTCAACCCGGCGTCCACATGGTTCGAAAATGCGGCCGCGTCACATCGAGCGGTTGGTGCCGAAGCCGACGAACAGGGCGTCCGCCGGCTCGTGCTCGTCCGAGTCTCAGAGCTGTATCACGCGCTGGCCCGCGAACAGGCCACTGTCATCGTCGCGCGGGACGCGGTGCAGAATGCCCAAGACCTGGGCCGGATCACCGATGTGCTCCTGCGCCAAGGGGTCGGACGCGGCGACGATGCCGAACGGGCCCGTACGGAGCTGGCCAGCACGGAACAGCGACTGATCGAAGCCGAGCGCAGACGACAACTCGCGTCGATCGATCTTGCCGCCGCGCTCGATCTCGATCCGCTTCAAACGCTCGTTCCGGCGGACGACCTGGCGACATCCGTGGCGATGATGCAACCGGAAGAGGCCCCGGCGGCGCTCGTCGGTCAGGCCCTTGGCGCGCGCCCCGAGATTATCGCGGCGCGGCAGCAGCTGGAGGCGCGGCGTCGCGATCGGTCGGCGGCCGTGGGACGAGTCGCGGGCCCAACGGTGGAAGCGTTCTATCAGGAAGGCCTGACTGGCGATCGAGTGGGCGATCTCGCACCGCTCAGGCGCTCCGGCGTCGCGGTCACGTGGAACATTTCGGCGAGTGGTGTGCAGCGCGTCCACACGACGGCGCAACTGATCGAAGAGGCGTCCCTTGCGCTGGCGCAAGCGGAGCAAAGCGTGCGCGTGGACGTTGCGGGCGCCTGGACGAACCTCCAGGCCGCGCTCGCGCGTCTCGACCGCGCGCGTCAAGCGCGGAGGTCCGCCGACGCGACGTTGCGCATCAGTCAGGTGCGATTCCGAAACGGGACCAGTCTCGCGCTCGAGGTGCTGCAAGCGCAGCAGGCGCTCGAATCCGTGCGTCTCGCAGAAGTCGCCGCCTTCACGGATGTGGCCCAGGCACAAGTGCGGCTGCGCGCCGAGCTGGGGCCCGTCTCCCCGGCCGATCTTTCTCGGCCGTAAGGACGTTCAACTGCGCAACCGAATGAAAAGCGCAAGGGATTCATGAAGCCAAGTATTCCCTTGTCATTGGCTGCCATCGCTTCTGCAGTCTTGGCGACTATCTGAACACTCCGCCCACGTCACCTGATTGTTCGAATCATGGCGACCGCCGAGGCTGGTTCGACTGCCTCAAAAAGGGGCTTGACTCTGGAGCGCCCTCCACAGTGGAGACTGATAGAGGGCGAGATGGGCGAAGAACCGTCCGATGTAACGGCAGCCGTCGTCGCAAGACTCAGGGAGGTGGATAGCTCCAAGGAGGTTCACACATGAAAGCGGTTGTTGGATCGGTGGTCGCGGCGGTGGCGGCGTCGGCGTGTTGTCTGGGTCCGGTGTTGCTTTCAGCAGTGGGTGCGGGGGCATTTGGCGCCGCCGCGGCCGGTCTGGAGCCCTACCGACCTGTGTTTCTCGCGCTGACGGCCGTTTTGCTCGGCGGCGCGTTTGTCGTCGCCTATCGCCCAGGTCGAGAGGTCTGCGCCGCTGATGGTACCTGTGCGCCCTCCGCGAAACGGACGGCGAGAATTGTGCTCTGGGTGGTGACCGTGCTGGTCGTGCTCCTGGTCACATTCCCGTATTACGTGAGCTGGTTGCTCTGATCGAACCAACGTTCAAGGAGGTTTCGCATGCGGACAGCAGTTGCGGCGATTGGCGTGCTGGGTTTGGCGGTTGCGCTGACCTGGTGGACCGGGACGGCCCAGGCACAGAAAACCGACGGGAAACAGAACCAGCGGACGCAGATCTGCACGCTCAAAGTGTCCGGGATGACGTGCGGTGGCTGCGCGGCCGCCGTCAAGATGGCGGCGAACAAGGTCGACGGGGTGAAGGACGCGAAGGCCAGCTTGGAAAAGGGCACAGCGGAGGTCACGTACGACCCGAGCAAGACCAATCCCGAAGCGATTGCCAACGCGATCACGAAGAACACCGGGTTCAAGGCCGAGGCGCCCAAGAAGGACAACAAACGGTAACGAAGCTCCGCCTCGAACTGACGAGTGCGGGCGGGTGCGGCGGACCTTCGTTACTAGATCCGCGGCCGCTCGCGCGGCCGCGGCTAAGCCGTGGTTGCGCGGCAAATCCGGCACGTTCGTGTATGTGGCGGCCTACGGCGGGCATCTCGCTGCCGAGAACGCGCTGAACGGCAGCTCACGGCGCTACGATCTGTCCGCACTCCCGCGTGTGACCTTCACCGACCCACAGGTCGACACGTCCAGCACGTTGCGCACTTGAAGGCCACGGCGGCTCGCCTCCACGCAACAGGAGGGGTGAGTGCACCCATGTGGAGCCCTGAAAAGCGAGACAATCTCAGGCGTGCGGTTTTGGCGGAGTACGCGCGCCTGGCGCCCCACTACGACAGGCGTTGGTTCTCTTACGTCGCGGCAACCAGTCGCGAAACGTTGCGGCGTCTGAGCTTCGAGCCAACGGCGCGGCTGCTGGACCTAGGATGCGGAACCGGGGCGTTTCTTTCTGCGCTCGCGCTTTCAAATCCGGGCGCGTCCCTGGGAGGCGTAGATCCCTCCCCGCAGATGCTTGCCGTTGCGCGCAAAAGGCTGGGACGTTTGGCGACCCTCATCCGAGGCTGGGCGGAGGCGATCCCATTTGCCGATGAGAGCGTCGACCTCATTGTCTGCTGCAGCGTGTTCCATTACATCCGGAATCCATCTGTGGCCCTCAAGGAAATGACTCGGGTGTTGAGGCCCCTCGGAACTCTCGTCATCACGGACTGGTGCGCCGATTATCGGGCCTGCCGGATCTGCGACTTCTTTCTTCGGACGTTCAATCGCGCACACTTCCGCATGTATCACGAGCGCGAGTGTCACGCCCTGCTCGAGGCTTCTGGATTAACCGTTATCGACATCGAACGGTACAAGATCAACTGGCTGTGGGGGTTGATGACCGCCACGGCGCAGAAGGGCTTCGGCCCCTACCAGAAGTACGACCGGCTTTCCTGCGGCGGTCGTGAACGTCGCGGATAGCGGCAATCATCGCGTGGTGATGCTGTCCCGAAACGGAGCTGATCTCGCGGGTATCGCACCCTATCGGATCCCCGGCTGTAACAAGCGAGCGGCCAGATAGCCCAGCCGCGTGCGGGGGCGCGCGTCGGGTCGCGACGGCAGGCGCACCGCGATGCGACGGAGCCCTCCGCTCCGCGCCGGATTCTTCGACACGTAGCCGAGCGCGTACTGATTCGCCAGCTCCAGAGCAATCACGCTGTACACCGGGGCCAGGTCCTGAATCCCGAGCGGAAAGAACGCCCGGCCGCCGGTCTCTTGCGCGAGCGTCCGCATCGAGTAGTCGGACTCGGAGAAGAACTGGCTGCCCGCGTAGCTCTGCCGGACGATGGCGCTCGACGGCAACGAGATCGTGTAGATGGCGATGCCACCGCGTCGCGCGAGCTCGAGCACGTCGTCTCCGGTCACGAGGCTGCGCGTATCCAGGCCATCCGAGAGCACCACGATGGCTTGCCGGCGCACGTCGCCGGTCTTCAGGTTCTCGCGCGCCAGCTCTTTGAGCGCGACATACAGCGCGGTGTGGAGCGCCGTTCCGCCCTTGGCCGCCGTTCGGCCGATCGCGGATTCCAGAAGCCCCACGTCGCCGGTCAGTGGCTGCAGCACCCGCACGGTGTCCTTGAACTCGATAACCGCGCCGCGATCGCCTCCCCGCAGCGTGCGAGCGAAACCGACCGCCGCCTCGCGCACGACCGGCATCTTGTCGAGCATGCTTGCACTCGTGTCGAGCAGGATGGCGAGATCGAGCGGCACCGGATCGGCGGCAAAGAAGCTGAGATCCTGCAGGACGCCGTCCTCGTACACTTCAAACTGCGCCTGGTGAAGTCCGGGGACGTATTTCTGTTTGGAGTCCGTCACCGTCACGCTCAACGCGACCAGCTCCACGCTGCTCTTGAACACGGGACCGGCACTCTTCCCGATCGCCCCAGACGTTTCAGCGCCAGTACCGATCCCCTGGGCTGAAGCGGACGCGATCGGCGCGGCGAGAAGGATGAGACCCAGACAGAGCGCTAGGCGTGGCACAAGACTCTCATTGCGGCTCGTCTCGTTCGACCACCAAACGTTACACGCCTCGCGCGCGTGTCGCGGGTTGAGTGAGCCGGCTCACGGCCCGTGGCTTCCCCTGTAACAAACGCGCGGCGAGACAGACACACCGACGTAACAGGAGAGACGGCGAAGGTGCCCGCTCGCCTGACTCTCGGATCGGAATCAGAAGTGACACCGGGTCAGGGATTCGCCTCTCCATCGGTCGGCCATCTGGCGCTTCATGTGCCAGACCAGCACCCGCCTGAAGTTCAGTTCCTGTTCGAGTATCAGTCCAAGCGCTTGAGCGGCGCGTTCGGCGTGTCAGCGATTACGCACGGAGTCATCTTCATATTGATGATCATTGCGGCCGCGCTTCTTCCCGCAACGGACCCGATGGACGCGTTGCAGTCTCGTCTGGCGAATCACATCGTCTGGCTGGCGGCGCCGGGCCCCGGTGGCGGTGGTGGCGGTGGCGGGAACAAGTCACCGGCCCCCCCGCAGCGCGCGGAGTTGCCGGGCAAGCAGAAGATTACCGTTCCGGTTGAAAAGCCGGTTGCACCCGAGGACCCCAAGCCGAAAGACGAACCGGCGCCAGAGCAGAATCTGGTGATTCCGGCCAAGACGCTCGCTTCCGCGGAGCAGACGCTCCCAGGCGTCCTCGAGGGGCTCCCGGCGACTCCGGGCGGATCGCAGGGAATCGGCACCGGCGGCGGCGCGGGCAGCGGTAACGGCACCGGCATTGGCGAAGGCTCAGGGTCGGGGTTGGGCCCCGGGTGGGGTGGCGGCACCGGCGGCGGCCCCTATCGGCCGGGCAATGGCGTCACGCTTCCACGCGTCGTTCGCGAGGTCAAGCCGCAGTACACCTCCGAGGCTCTGCGCGCGAAAGTGCAGGGCACGGTCTGGCTCGAATGCATCGTGAATCCCGATGGTTCGGTCGGCGACGTCACGGTGATCAGGTCGCTCGATCCGGTGTTTGGACTCGACCAGGAAGCCGTCAAGGCGGCGAAGCAGTGGAAGTTCGTGCCGGCCACCCGCAACAACCAGCCGGTGCCGGTCATCATCACGATTGAGCTGACGTTTACGCTGAGATAAGACGGGATTCGGAATCGGGATTCGGGATTGGTAAGCGGAAAAGGAAGGCCCGAGAGCTCATCGGGCCTTCCTTTTGTACGCACGCCATTGCGATTCGTCTCGCTGCACCACCAAAGCGTGACACATCCCACGCACGCGCCGCGCGTTGTGTGAGGTCGCTCACTGAGCTTCATTCTTCTGTAACGAATGCGGCGCAGCAACGACACAACGACATAACAACGAGAGCGCGAAGACGCACGGTCGCGCGGCTCTCGGATCGCAAACTTACGGAGGTGTGTGATGGGACGTTGGGTGACGGGATTGGTACTCGTGATGGCGACGCTCGGCGCCGGGGTGGCCTCGGCACAGGAGCGGACCGAGGGCGCACAGCGCTGGGAGGTGACCGGCTTTCCCGGCGGGGGCATCGTGTTCACAAAAGGTAGCAGGGACAGCGGCGAGGCCGACTTCGGGAACTACGCGCTCGGCGCGGCGCTGACCTACAACCTGAACCGCTACTGGGGCATCGAAGGCGAGGTCGGCGGCGCGTTCGGCATCGATCAGCGGATCCAATTCGCCGGCCGCAGCTCGATCGGCGACGCGAAGCCGCCGAACATGCTCGCCTACAACGCGAACGCCCTCTTCTATCCGCTGAAGAACGATCGACGGTTCGTGCCGTACGTCACCGGTGGCATTGGCGGCTTGACGATGTTCGAAAAGGCATCCGTCGGCTTCGACGATGACGAGACGTTCTTCACGAGCAACGTCGGGGGCGGCGTGAAGTGGTACTTCGGGCGCTGGGGCATTCGCGGCGATTACCGCTTCATCGCCATCAACTCGAAAGACGGCGCGCCGGCGTTCTTCGGCCGGGACGACCGCTATGGGCACCGCGCCTACGGCGGCCTCATCTTCGGGTTCG
>JACOUA010000169.1 GCA_016178075.1 Acidobacteriota bacterium | reverse complement strand
CCGGCGACTACCATCTGCAGGATCCCGCGGTGCTGGGAAACATGCAGCCTGCTTCACTGCCAGCCTCGTTGCCGCCGGTCAGCGCCGTATCCGAGCCGGTCGCCTGGCTCAACGAACGGGCATTGATGCCGTTCCTGGAAGAGATCCGGCGGGAACGCGAAGCCGAGGTAAAGCGCATCCAGGAGCACATCGACGTGTCCTTGACCGAGCTGATCCGACGCGAAGACGAGAAGATCGGGCGGTTCTTCGACGAAGCCGAACGGGGCGTCGAGGGAGCCGCCGGCCTGCTGAAGATGGCCGAGGACAGGCACGCGGCGTTGTTCGCACGGCGGCAACGTCGGGCCGAGGAGCTGGTCCGTCAACGGTCGCTGTCTCTGCAAGGAGTCGAGCGGATGGCCAGCGTGCTCGTTCTCCCGCACCCGGACAGGAACCAGCCGCAGGTGCAGAATCTGCGCCCCGACCCGGAGACCGAGGCGATCGCGATGCGGGCGGTCATGGAGTACGAAGGGTCGCAGCGGCGTCAGGTAGACGATGTGCACGAGAATAACCTCGGATACGACATCACGAGTCTCGACACGGAAAGCGGCGAGCTGCGGCTCATCGAGATCAAGGGCCTCGCGGGTGAGACAGGAATGGTCGCCCTCACGCCGAATGAGAAACGAGTGGCCGAAGATCGTCGGGACTGCTACTGGCTGTACATCGTCACGCGATACAAGCAGCCGGACGGACCCCGGGTCATGCTCATTGGCGATCCGGCGCGACTGGCCTGGCACGAGGTGAAGAAGGTCGAGCACTATCAGCTGCCGGTCAGTGCGCTGACTCCCGCCGGGTCGTGTCAAGTGCCTCGGGCGTGGCCGGTCGGCCGAGTGGAAGAAGACCGCACGGTGGTGAATCAGGTAATACCTAATTAATTAGGTAATAAATTGGGTATTGAGGCCACCGATCCGCCGTTCGGCGGCGGCTGCCCGAGAGGATGTAATCACGATCACAGAGCGTGCAAGAGAAGAGGGTAACGACGCCCCGTGGCCGCTCTCCAGCCTGCGGCAGGCGTTCCTGACCGGCGCGATGGAGCGGCTGGTCGATGTGGATTCGTACCTGAAAGCCAAGGTGCCAGATTTCGTGTCACGCGGCGATTTCGGATTCGCGTCGGGGCAGCAACCTGATGGCATGTACACGCGGGTCTGGTTCAACGAACCTCTGCCTGCTGACGAAGTCGTCTTCGAGGCCGGCGTCTATCTGTTGACCAAGCAGCGGGCGAAGTCACTGAAGGCGGCTCCCGTGGCAGCGCCAGGAGCAGCAGTCCCCGAACCCGCGCCCCAGCCACCTTCCGGCCCGACCGCAGATCTGCTGCCTCCGACAAAGCCTGGCGAGCCGCTCAAGCGCCGAGTTCGGATCACCGGAGACATTCCGGCTGAGCTCTGGAACCGACTCGGTACAAAGCTGATGCCGAAAGTGCGTGTCGGCGAAGAACTGCGCGTCGGCATTGACATCACCGTCGAAGTAGACGGAACGTCGAATCTAGAGTCGGAACTCCGGCTGATCTTGAAGGACCTCGGCCTCGCTGATCGCGTACGAGTCGAGGGTTCATAAGCGTGGCTTTTGCCGGCGGCGCTGAATCGAACTAGGCAGAGACGCTCGATAAAGCTACCGATGGTGTACCGGCTTCGTCGAGGGGATCAAAAGTCTTCGCTCACGGCTGCACGACCGCGCGTCCCTTCTTCGGCGCGAAGGCGTCGAGCAGCTCCACCGGTATCGTAAAAGAAATCGACACGCTCGTGCCGCTGCCGCCCATCTGGAGCGACTGCAGCAGGTTCTGCACCTGAGGGTTGCCACCGGACTGCAGCCGGGCCAGAGCCAGCATGCCGCGCACGACGTCGCGGAGATTGTTGGCCGCCTGCTCGTCGGACGCCTGCGCGGTGATCGTCCCGCTGACGCCCCCGTTCACGCGGCCGGAGGCTGAAAACATGTTAATGGGAGGGAGCTTCCCCGCCATCTCCCGGGGAAGATGGGCTTGTTCGGTCAGCACGTCGAACCGTCCCACCGCCCAGACGTTGCCCTCGTCGATGGCTTCAATCTGCTTCATGACCTCGGGCTTCGACCGAATGCTCTTGCCGCCGCGCTTGCTGTCGATGGCTTTGCGGACTCCACCGCTGCTCCCCATCGCCAGGAGTCCCGGCTCGACGAACGCCAGCGCGAACCGATCCTTCTTCTGCTTGCCGGGCTCGTAAACAAGGAGCTGGATCCCGTTGTACTGCTCGGCTCGCCCGCCCTGTTCGCGCACCAGCCCCTCGATCTTCACTTGATTGAAGCGGCCCCGCGCGAGGACGAAGCCCCCACCTTCCGGGGACGAGTTGCCGCTCGCGTCGGGTGTCACGCACGCCAGCACGCGGTCGATATCGGAGTCGATATCGACGCCGGTCTTGTCCTCGAATTCCTTCTTGCCTTTGTCGCCTTCGGGCTCGAAGCGCTTCACCCGCTGCCGCATTTCCGATGTCATGACCTCGCGGACGTTGGCATACGCAACGACGGTCGCATCGGCCGGCACGTATTCCAGGTCGCGCGCGACACCCGTCGACTGCATGGAGGCGATGCCAGACAGTCCCCCGTAGTATGCGAACACCCCGACCGCGAGCCCCAGCAGGAGGGTCGTGGCCGACCCGAGCAGGAAATAGCGGGTCTGTTTCGTCATGCCGCCGAAGCCTCTGACAGATTATACGGGCCAAATTCGGACGCGGTTCCTCAAGAAAGGCTTCAGGCTCCCGGCTTTGGGCTTCTGGCCTGGATCGGTGACAGGCCAAGAGCCTGGAGCCCGAAGCCTAGAGCCTACTTAGGGCCCTTACTGCTCCAGCACATACTCCCGCCGCTCGACCGTGCGGGCGGCCAGAAAGAGAAACCCCAGCCAGAACAGGGCAAGCCAGGCCAGGCTGACCAGGCCGGACGGCGCGTCGCGAAAGAGGGCCTGCACCGCGCCCAGCGTGCTCTGCTCCGGCATCGCGTGCGGAACGAGCGCCTGGAGGTAGTACGCGACGGTGAAGCGCCGGAGATATCCGGGAAAGATGAGCGCCGCCTGCTCCCAGCCGAACGCGAAGACCAGGCCGAAGACGACCGGCCTCTTCAGACGCGCGCCCACGAACCCGAAGAGCGATCCATAGACCGCCAGTCCCAGCGCCAGCAGCCCGAGATCGGTCACGAGCGACGGAAACGAGCTGACGAGCGACGCGCTGCCGATTGGCACGAGCAGAAAGTACACGAGCATGACCGACGGGAGCACAACCAGGATCGTGCAGGTCAAGTAGGCCAGATACTTACCGACGAGCACCGCCCCTCGCGGAATCGGCCGCGTGAACAAGTACGTGATCGTCTTGTCCTCGATCTCGTCCGCAATGAGCGCGGTGCCGTAGAAGATGCCGAGCACCGGGACGATGAAGCGGAGGTACAGGACCCAGATGAGCATGCCGAAGATGGTCGCGCCGTTGATTCGCAGGCTCTCGACCCGGAACCCCGCGATGCCCGCCGCCTCGATGGCCCGGATGACGCCCGCGAGGAGGACCGGCGAGCCGACCACCAGCGCCATGAAGATCGTGCGCCGGGACCAGAGCATCTCGCCGAGCGACAGCTCGAAGATGCGAAGCGACGCCTGCCAGTAGGACGGGGCCCTCATGACGCTGGACGGGGTCGAAGCGCTCGTTGGCGGCATCACTTCACCAGATACTGAAAGACCGCCTGCAGGTTGTCGTCCGGCGACGTGATCTCGGCGATCTCGCCGGATTCGGACGACGCCGCGAGGTCGGTCAGGCGGCTGTAGAACGCGTCAGGGCGGGCCGTCTGCACCACGACCGCGTCCGATTCCACCTTCAGGCTCAGCACGTCGTCGTGCTCGAGAAACGTCCGGGCCAGCTCGCGCGGGTGCTGGGCCCTGATGTAGACCGTGTGCGGATGCTCGTCGATGAGATCGCGAATCTGGTGGACGTCGCCCTCGGCGAGGATGCGGCCGTTGTGGATGAGCAGGATGTTCGACGTCATCGCCTCGATTTCGTGCAGGATGTGGCTCGAGACGATCACGCTCTTGCCGGCGCGGGCCCAGTCCTTGATCAAGCGGATCGTCTTGCGACGGCCGATCGGGTCCATCCCGGCGAGCGGTTCGTCCAGGATCAGGAGCGCCGGGTCGTGCGCGATCGCCTGGGCCAGCTTGACGCGCTGCCGCATGCCCTTGCTGTAGCTCCCAATCTTCTTGTCCGCGGCCTCGACCAAGTCGACCGTGACGAGGCTGTGTTGCGCGGCAGTGGTCGCGCTCTTCTCGTCGAGACCGTTCAGCCGAAGCAGACCCGTCAACCACTCGAGGCCGGTCATGCTCTCGTAGAACGCGTCCTGCTCCGGACAAAACCCGATTCGAAAGAACAGATGCGGGTGCCCCCAGATCGGCTCGCCGAAGACTGCGATCGTGCCCTTGCTCGGCTTGAGCTGCCCGGTCATCAGCTTCATGAACGTGGACTTGCCCGCGCCGTTCGGCCCGAGCAGGCCCGTGACACCGGCGGGGACGGACACCGTCACGTCGTTGAGCCCGATGACCTGGCCGTACCACTTCGAGAGGGTCGTCGCCTCGACGAGCGGCTGCGCGGTGGCTGTCACGTGACGACCTCGACGCCGCGCACCTTCCGCTCGAGCACCAGTGCCGACACGCCGACGAGCGCCAGGATGACGAGCAGCGAGATCGGCCACGGGGTGTCGTAGCGCGGCGGCTGCCGGAAGATCACATCGCCCATCTGTTCGAGCAGCGCCGGGACGGACATCCACGAGATACTGGTCGTGCGGAGCACGTGCCGCAGCGCCTCGAAGTTGGCGTCTGAAAAGAACGTGACGGCTGCGTACATGATGCCGACGAACCGGCTGCTCTTCGAGAGCGACGAGAGCGCAATCATCGTGAAGGAGGCCAGCAGGACCGAGAGGAACGAAAACACCGTGATGGAAGGAATCAGCGTCAGATTCGACTTGATGAAGGTCGCGCTGCCCGAGAACGCCATTTCCACGAACAGGAGGAGTATGCCGGGGACCCACGTCACGAGCAGCAGAAAGCAGGCCAGGATGGCGAGCTTCCCGCCGACGTACTCCGCGCGTCCGAGCGGTTTGGCCAGATAGATCTGCAGCGCGTTGGCCCGCTTGTCGTTCGCGATCAGCCCGGCGCCGGCATAGATCGTGATGAAAAAAACGAACATCTGCTGCTGGCCGAGAAAGTCGCGAAACGTCTGCGCGGTTGGCTTGAGCATCGAGGCTTGCGGGTAGCTCGACGCGATATAGATCTGGACGGCTCGAATGAAGAACGGCAGCCAGGCGAAGAGAAGCAGTCCCAGGAACTTCCGCTTCCGGATGGTCGAGACGATGCCGGCGGTCGCAATCACCACCCACGCCGCGCCGGGCTTTTCCTTGCCGCCCCGATAGCGCCGGTAGCTTTGATCGTGGATGGGCATGATTACTCTTCGCCGAGCGCACGCGCGAAGACGTCCTCGAGCGTCGGCACGCTCGGCTTCAGGTGCCGCACCTGCACGCGGTGACGAGAGGCCAGCTCGAAGAGCGCCTGCGCGCCACGGCCGTCCGGCACGAAGGCCCGCATGACGTCTTCGTCGGTCAGGTGACAGTCGATCCCTTCCTGACGCAGGACCTCGACAAACTCCGCGCGCTCCCCTTTGATCCGCAGCTCGTAGACCTGGCCGCGCCGCCCCTTGAGCGTCTCGATGGGGCCCGCCGTGGCGACCGTGCCACGGTTCAGCACGACGACGTGGTCGCACGTGTACTCGACGTCGGGCAGGAGATGCGACGACAGGATGAGGTTCACGCCTTTGTTGTGCGCCAGATCGCGCACCAGCTCGAGCATGTCCTCACGCCCTTTCGGATCCATGCCGTTGGTGGGTTCGTCGAGGAAGAGCAAATCGGGATCGTGGACCAGCGCTTGCGCCAGCTTGATGCGCTGCTTCATGCCGCTCGAATAGGTCTCGATGTTGCGGTACCGGGCCTCGCCCAGCCCCACGTAGTAGAGCACTTCGTGCGCGCGCTGCATCGCGTCGACGGCCGGGAGGCCCGCGAGCTGTCCGCAATACGCGACGAACGACACGGCGTTCATCCCGGGGATGTGAGCGTCGCTCTCCGGCATGTAGCCGATGCGCGCGCGAATCTCGAGCGGGGACCGCGCGACGTCGAAACCGAAGACGTGCATGCGACCCTGGTCCGGCTTCACGAACGCGAGCAGCGCCTTCAGCATCGTGCTCTTCCCGGCGCCGTTCGGGCCCAGGAGGCCGACCGCGCCCGGCGGGAACTCGACGCCGACATCGCGCAGCGCCCACTGCTTCCCGTACTGCACGCTCACGCTCGTGAGTCGAACGATCGGCTCGGTCGTCGCCGCGCGAACCTCAGGCATGCACTTGGGTATACGGATCCGAATAGTTGTCAGTTCACAGTTTCTGGGTGGTGCTTGTTGAGGCTCCTTGCTGAAAGCTCGCAACAACAAACTGAAAACTGATGACTGAAAACTGAGAACTCCTAGAGCGTCCCTCTCAGCCCCAGCTCGTCGGCGCGCTCGCGCATCGACACGATGACGTTGGTGATGTGCTCGTCGAGCGGGATGCCGAGCTCCTCGGCGCCCTGCCGCAGATCCTCGCGCTTCACCGCCCGCGCAAACGCTTTGTCCTTCATCCGCTTCAGCACCGAGGACGCCTCGAGATCGAGCACGCTCTTGGTGGGGCGGACGAGCGCAGCCGCGGTCACGAAGCCGGCCATCTCGTCGCAGGCAAAGAGCGCGTGCTCGAGTTTCGTTTCGCGCGGTGTTCCCGTGTGGTCCGCGTGCGAGAGAACGGCGCGGATGACGAATTCCGGATAGCCCTTCTCGCGCAGGATCTCGGCGCCCCGGAACGGATGATCCTTGAGATCGGGAAACCGCTCGTAGTCGAAATCGTGCAGGAGCGCGACGACGCCCCAGGCCTCTTCGTTCTCGCCGAATCGACGCGCGTAGCCGCGGACCGCCGCCTCAACCGCGAGCGCGTGCTTTCGCAGGTTCTCGTTCTGCGTGTATTCGGTCAGCAGCGCCCAGGCCGCTTCACGAGAGAGGGTCATCATGGGAGGTCCACTTCCCACTTCGCATCTCCGTGGCCTTGTGTATGACGTCGATCACCTTCGGCGTCAAGTGGTACGGCGCCAGCGCGCCAGGATCTGCGAGCGCCACCTCCGCGACATCCGATCCCGCCTGCAGGCGCCCCGCGATCGGCCGGCACAGATAGTCGACCAGCACGAAGTGATACCGTACCCGCCGGGCCTCATCCAGCATGATTCGATCGAAGACGTCGACCACGCGACCGACCTCGACTTCGAGGCCGGTCTCTTCGAGCATCTCACGCGCGACGCCCGCCTCGAGCGTCTCCCCGATCTCGAGCCTGCCGCCAGGCAGGCTCCACTGCCCCGCGAGCGGATCGAATCGCCGCTTGATCAGCACGACCTTGTCGTCCATCAGGATGACGCCGCCCACGCCGACGATCGGCCGCTCGGGGTAAAGACGCGAATCGCTCATCAGTTCTCAGTTTTCAGTTCTCAGTTTTCAGTTCTCAGTCGAAGTGCTCTTGACTGAAAACTGTGAACTGTGAACTGAAGACTACCCTCTACTCACTGAGGCTGGCCTCGGCGTTCAGATCCCACCCTGCCCGAACGCCGGCGCGCAGTCGCCTGAGCCCCGCGGCCGCGATCATCGCCGCGTTGTCGGTCGAAAGCGACAACGGTGGGACGAACACCGGCAGCCCGACGCGAACGCCGCGAGCCTCGGCGTCGGCGCGGAGACGGCTGTTCGCCGACACGCCGCCGCCGATGCCGACCGACCGCGCCCCGACCGCCTCGGCCGCATCGAACACGCGATCCAGCAGCGCCTCGACGACGACGCGTTGGAAGCTGGCGCAGATGTCCCCGACCTCCTGCGGTGACGGCGGCTGCGGCCGTGTCTTCACGTGTCGCAGCACCGCTGTCTTCAGCCCGCTGAAGCTGAAATCGCGATGACCCGGCAGCCCGGGCGCGTTCCGGTCGGCGTGCGTCATCCGCGTGGACGGCAACGCCACGGCGCGATCGTTCCCCTCCCGCGCGAGGCGGTCGATGATCGGCCCACCCGGGTATCCCAACCCCAGAAGCTTCGCGACCTTGTCGTACGCCTCCCCGGCCGCGTCGTCGCGCGTGCGGCCGAGCACCTCGTACCGACCGGGCTCACCGACCAGGTAAAGCGTCGTGTGCCCGCCGGAGACGACCAGCACCACGGCCGGCAGCGGCAGCGGACCGTGCTCGAGAACGAGCGACTCGATGTGCCCGGCGAGGTGATGCACCGGCACGAGCGGCCGATCGAGCGCGGCCGCGAGCGATTTCGCGAACGCGACCCCCACGAGCAGCGATCCCACGAGACCGGGACCCTGCGTCACCGCCACGGCATCGACCTCGAGGAGCGTGACGCCGGCGTCCCCGATCGCTCGCTCGACGACGCCGCAGATGTCGCGGATGTGCTGGCGTGACGCCAGCTCCGGCACGACACCGCCCCACTCGCGGTGAATCGCCACCTGCGAGGCGACGACGTTGGACCGAACCGCCCAGGGACGTGCGGGGTCGTCGGTCTCGACGACGACGGCCGCGGCGGTCTCGTCGCACGATGTCTCGATGCCCAGCATCCGCATGTCACGAAGCACGGCTACAGCGTTTTTCACTTCGCTGTGGCGTAGTTCTCAGTTATCAGTCATCAGTTTTCAGTTATTGCGCGCGGGATTCGAACTGAAAACTGACTACTGAGAACTGAAAACTGCATTAGTGTCCCGAGGTCGTTGCCCCGCCTTGCACCGCAATCGCCAAGGTGTCGATGTACGGCGGGCGAAACACCCCACGCTCGGTGATGATGGCCGACACCAGCCGGCTGGGCGTGACGTCGAACGCGAGGTTGTGAATGAGCGCTCCCTCGGGGGTGAGCTGCGCCGACCCCAGATGGGAGATCTCGCGGCGATCGCGCTCTTCGATCGGGATGTGCGCGCCGTCGGGCGTCGACAGATCGATCGTCGAGATCGGAGCGGCGACGTAGAACGGAATCTCATGCTCTTTGGCGAGCACGGCCACGGTGTACGTCCCGATCTTGTTGGCGACATCCCCGTTGGCGGCGATCCGATCGGCACCAACGACCACCACGTCGATGCGGCCATCCCGCATCAGCGATCCGGCCATGCTGTCGGCGATCACCGTCGTCTGGATGCCGTCGCGCACGAGCTCCCACGCCGTCAGCCGTGCGCCCTGGAGAAACGGCCGGGTCTCGTCGGCAAACACGACGACCCGCTTCCCCTGCTCGGCGGCCGCGCGAATCACGCCCAGCGCGCTCCCATAGCCGGCGGTCGCCAGCGCCCCGGCGTTGCAGTGCGTCAGGACGCGGGCCTCGGTCGGGACCAGCTCCGCGCCGAACTGCCCCAGCGCCCGGCACGCGGCGACGTCTTCATCGTGGATCGCCCGCGCGTCCGCCTCGAGCCGATCCTTGATCTCATCGACCGACATGCCCGCCTGGGCGGCGGCGGCGAAGGTCCGCTTCATCCGCTCGATGGCCCAGAACAGGTTGACGGCGGTCGGCCTGGTCGCCCCCATCAGGTCGCAGAGCTTCTGGAACTCGGCCGCGAGCTTCGCCGTCCCGCTGACCTTGCTGCGCCGCATCCCCAGTGCGAGGCCCATGGCGGCCGCCACCCCGATGGCGGGCTCGCCTCGGATCACCATCGTCTTGATGGCGCGGGCGACCTCGGGCGCGGTCCGGCACCGGACGTAAATCTCGGCCGCCGGCAGCTTGCGCTGATCGATCATGACGATCGCGTCGTCATGCCAGTCGATGGTGGGGAGCATGAAAAGAATGATAACGAAAAGTCTGGCTTCGGGCGTCAGGCTTTGGGCTTTGGGCTCTTATCCAGGAGTGACGCGTCGAAGGGACACGGCAGCAACTGGCTCAGCCGAAACCGACCCGTCTCCCGAGAGAGATTCGCGAGCACGACCTCGAGATCACGGCCAAACTCCCAGAGGATCTGCCGGCAGGGTCCGCACGGCGGTGTCGGCGAGTCGGTGTCGGCCACGATCGCCACGGCCTTGAAGCGGCGATGCCCGTCAGAGAGCGCCTTGAACATCGCGACACGTTCGGCGCACATGGTCAACCCGTACGTGGCGTTTTCGATGTTGCACCCGGTCACGATGGTGCCGTCGCTCGTTTCGAGCGCGGCGCCGACCTTGAACTTCGAGAACGTCGCAACCGCACGCTCGCGCGCCTGGCGCGCGGCCTCGATGAGCATCTGCGACGAATCAGCCTCTTGTTCAGCGCTCATCTGATTCATGCCGTCTCAAACGACAGTCTGATCATTACGCCTTCTCGATGACGCCCTTGAGGAGCGCCACGAGCTGACCGCGGACGCGCGCGGTCGTCTCCATCACCTCGGCATGATGCAGCGGCTGCGGCAGGATGCCGGCGGCCATGTTCGAGATGCACGAGATGCCGAGGACCTCGAGCCCCATGTGGCGCGCCGCGATCGCTTCCGGCACGGTGGACATCCCGACCGCGTCGGCGCCGATCCCGCGCAGGTGGCGGATCTCGGCCGGCGTCTCGTAGCTCGGCCCAAGCAGCGCGACGTAGATGCCGTGCGCAATCGTCAGGCCATGGTCGCGCGCCGCCTCGTCGGCAATCCCGCGCAGTCGCTTCGAGTAGACCTCGGACATGTCCGGAAAGCGCGGCCCGAGGCGATCGTCGTTCTCGCCGACCAGCGGATTCGATCCCAGCAGGTTGATGTGATCGTCGATCACCATCAGGACACCCTGTGGGAACGCCGTGTTGATGCCGCCGGCGGCGTTCGTCAGGATGAGCACGCGCGCCCCGAGGAGACCCATCACCCGAACCGCGAACACGACCGTCGACAGCGGGTGTCCTTCATACGCGTGCACGCGTCCCGACAGCGCGGCGACGCGGCGGCCCGCCATCGTGCCCACCACGAGCTTGCCCTCGTGCCCGATGACGGCCGAGGCGGGCCAGTGCGGGATGGAGCCGTACGGGATGACGAGCCGGTCGCCGAGTTCGTCCGCGAAAGAGCCGAGCCCCGACCCTAGAACGACGGCAATTCGAGGCGCGTCTCGAATCTCTGCTTTGAGACGTTGGACGGCTTCCGGGATCTCGGCGAAGGAGCGCACTGGTGTGGCTGACAGAAGCCCCTACAGCATGATGGCCGCGAGCGAGGCGTTGATGAGCGTGGCCAGGAACCCCGCCAGGAGCGCGCGCCCCCCGAGTCTCGCGAGGTCGGATCGCCTGGTCGGCGCCATGCCGCCGATGCCTCCGAGCTGGATCCCGATCGACGAGAAATTGGCGAAGCCCGTCAGCGCGAAGGTGGCGAGCGCGTACGAACGCTCGTCGATCACGTTCCGATACTGGCCGGTCAGCTTCACGAAGGCGACGAACTCGTTCGCCACGAGCTTGGTGCCCAGCAGATCGGCCACGGCGGGGATGTCGGCGGCGGGCACGCCCATCAGGAAAGCCACGGGCGCGAACACCCACGAGAAAATCTTCGCCAGCGACAATGACGGGGAGATCAGCGCGAGCATGAAATCGAAGAACGCGATGAACGCCAGAAACGCGATGAGCATCGCGGCGATGTTGACGGCCAGCACGAGGCCGTCCGACGCCCCCGCCGACGCCGCGTCGATCACGTTGACGTGCTGGCGCTCGACGACGAGCTTCACCTCGCCGCGCGTGACCGGCTCCTCCATCTCGGGCAGGAGGAGCTTCGACAGATACAGCCCGCACGGCGCCGCCATCACGCTCGTCGTCAGAATCGCCACGGGGTTTGCGCCGAGGGCGATGTAGACGGCCATCACCCCGCCGGAGATCGTGGCCAGCCCCCCCACCATCAGCGCCAGCAGCTCCGACTGCGTCATCTGCGGCACGTACGGCTTGACGATGATCGGCGCCTCGGTCTGTCCCATGAAGACGTTGGCCGCGGCCGAGAGCGTCTCGGCGCCGCTCGTCTGCAGCAGATACATCATCACGCGCGCCATCGTCTTCACGACGAACTGCAGGATGCCGAAGTAGTAGAGCACCGTGAAGAATGACGAGATGAAGATGACGGTCGGGAGCGCCGTGAAGGCGAAGACGAACCCGCCCGGAAACACCTTCGACATCGCCGCCGGATCGGCCAGCCCGCCGAAGACGAATCGCGACCCCGCACCGGTGAACTGCAGGAACCGGCCGACCATGCGGCCCACCACGCTGAAAAACGCGAAGCCCGGTCGGACGCCGCCGACCTGGACTTTAAGGATGAAGAGCGCCAGCGCCAGCTGCAGGCCCATCCCCCAGGCAATCGTCCGCCAGTTGACGGCCCGCAGGTTCGCGGAGAACGCGGCGGCGAAGCTGATGAAGCAGCAGACGCCGATTGCGCCGACGCCGCGTGCGCCAATGAGATTGCGCAGCAGAAACGCGGCGAGCGCCAACCCCAGCGCCAGCGCCAACGCCGTCAGCCTGAGCGATCCGTCGGACGGCGGCGGGAGGGCGGCGGCGGGCCGCGAGCCAACAGCGGGAGCTTCCGGATTCGTCATGAAACGTGGCAGGCGCGAATCGACGGGCGCGCGGAGCGGCTCATCATACTCGGGACTAGGGATTCGGGGTTGGGGATTTGGAGTGCGGCTCGTCAGCCGAATCCGATCGTCTCGAGCACCTGAGGGCGGGGGGCCGGCGCGTCGTCGGCGATGACAACCGCGTCGGCCAGGAGCGCCAACGCGCGATCCAACCGGTCGGGCGATCGATAGTGCGCTTCGACGAGGGGCTGACCGCGATTGACGCGATTCCCCAGCCGGACCTCGACGAGCACGCCGACGGCGTGATCGATCGAATCCTCCACGCGCTCGCGGCCGGCTCCGAGCGTCATCGACGCGCGGCCGACGAGCTCGGCGTCGAGGCGCGCGACGACTCCGTCGCGCGTGGCTTCAATCACGCGCCGGTTCGGCGCCGAGGGCAGCCGGCGATAGTCGTCGACGATCGCGGCGTCGCCACCTTGGCGCGCGATGATGTGCCTGAGCTTCTCCAGCCCCGCGCCGGACGTCAGCGCCGCCCGAGCCCGCCGTTCCGCGTCCTGACTCGACTGGCTGATCCCGGCGAGCACCAGCAGGCGCGCAGCGAGCAGCACCGAGAGCTGTTCGAGATCGGCGGGGCCGCGGCCCTTCAGCGTTTCGACGCACTCGATGACCTCGAGCCCGTTGCCGACGGCTCGCCCGCGCGGCGCATCCATGGAGGTGAGGATGGCCTCCGTTCGCACCCCACAGCGCTGGCCAATGCCGACCATGCCCTTCGCCAGCGTCCGCGCATCTTCCTCCGTCTTGATGAAGGCGCCGCGGCCGGTCGTCACGTCGAGCACGAGCCCGTCGATTCCCTCGGCGATCTTCTTGCTCATGATGGACGCGGTGATGAGCGGCAGGCTCTCGACCGTGCCCGTCACGTCCCGCAGCGCGTACAGCTTCTTGTCCGCGGGGGCAATTTCGGACGTCTGACCGATGAGGACACACCCCACGTCTTTCAGGGCCGCCTTGAACTCGTCGAACGCCAGCCCCACGCGAAAGCCGGGAATCGATTCGAGCTTGTCGAGCGTGCCGCCGGTGTGCCCGAGGCCGCGCCCCGACATCATCGGGACCACGGCGCCGCAGGCGGCCGCGAGCGGCGCAAGGATGAGCGACGTCTTGTCGCCGACGCCGCCCGTGCTGTGCTTGTCGACCTTGGGACCGGGAATATCCGACAGATCGGCGCGGATGCCGGACCGCACCATCGCATCCGTGAGGGCCGCCGTCTCCTCGGCGTTCATTCCCCGGACGACGATCGCCATCAGGAGCGCCGAGGCCTGATAGTCGGGGATGGCGCCGGAGGTCACGCCGCGGACGAACCATCCGATCTCGTCAGGGTCGAGGACGTGTCCGTCGCGCTTCTTTTTGATGATGTCGACGGGGGACATGCAAAAGAAGCTATCAGCTATCAGCTGTCGGCTCTCAGCTACAGCTCTTCTTCACGGATATGCAAGAACCGATAAGAGAAGCTGAGAGCTGAGCGCGGAAAGCTGGCCTCCGAGAGCTGAGTATACTGGGCGTGATGTCACAGGCCGCCACTCTTTCGCCGGAACTGTCGCAGAGCCTCGGCCTGCTCGCCCGCGCCTGTCTGACGGCGGCCCGCAACTGGCGCCTGTATCCAGCTTCCCATCCGGCGGTGCACACCTCCTTCGAACGGCTGCACAAGACGATCGGCGAGTCGATTCCGAGCTTCCCGTTCGCCATCGGCGTCGCGCCGGACACGCTCCTCGTCAACGGCGCGGCGCCGGCGGCGAGCGATCCCGCGATCGCCGAGCTCGCGAGCCTGCTGCACGAGCACGACATCATCCATCTGACACTCGTGACGGCGCCGCCCCCGGCTGCACTCGAAGGGCTGCTGGATCTCCTGAAGCGCGATCCAGAGGATGTGCGTGCCGCGGGCGGCCCGGCCAAGCTCTGGTCGGTCTCCCTTCACAAGTCGATCGCCGTCCAGCAGATCGACTACGCGAAGCTCTTCGCCGATCGTGAAATCCTGAAGCCGGTTGCCCGGCGTGACGACCTGTGGCGCGCGATCGTGCATTCGTTCGACACCGGCAGCGGCGTGCTCGACGAGGCGGCCCAAGAGCGCCTGCTCGAGATCGCGGGCGACGCCTCCGAGATCAAGGAGCTGGCCCGAGCTCTGACGGCCTCGCGCGTCACGGCGGGCGGGGCGCCGATGATCATGGCGCAGGCGGCCGTCGTCCTTGCGAGCTTTCGTCAGATTCTGGGCGTCGTGAGTGTCCTCACCCCGGATCGCCGGCAGGAGGTGCTGGCGAACCTGGCCGAAGCCTCCAGCGATCTCGACACCAGTGTCGCGCTCCGCATGTTCACGGCGGAGCACGACGGCGAGGACCGTGGCGTCGTCGACGGCGTCCTCGGGGCGTTCGACGACGGCAGCACGGCCCGGCTGCTTGCGGCGGCGCTGGCCCGTGAGCGTCAGCCCTCGACGCGGCTCGCGGAGGTGCTCCATACGATCGCGCCCGACGCCGCGCGCAAGAAACGGGTGCTCGGCTTCGCCCATGCGCTGCTGAAAGAGACCGACTTCGCCGCGACGCCCGGCTTCGGCGGCCTCTGGTCGTCGGTCGAAGAGCTGATGTTGCACTACCAGGAAGAGCCGTTCGTGTCCGAGGATTATCGCGCCTCCCTCGATCAGGCACAGCCGCGCGCCGAGACGATGGCTGAGCGCGACCGGCCGGCCGAGCTGCCGGGCTGGCTGGACTCGGTCAGCGAGGACAGTGTGCGACGACTCTCGGTTGTGCTGCTGGTCGATCTCCTGAAGCTGGAGCGAGATCCACAAGCCGCCGAGGGACTCGCCGGCGATATGGCGGAAGTGGCCGAGGACCTGCTGACGGCGGGCGATTTTCACCACGCGGCGGCGATCGCGCGGGCCCTGGCCCAGGCGGCCGCGTCGAAGATCGCGGCGCAGGAGGCCGGGCGCGCGGCGCTCGATCGACTCGTCCGCTCGGAGGCGGCCAAAACGCTCCTCCAACTCATGGCCGATCTCGACGACGCGCAGCTGCTGGCGCTCCGCGACTTCTGCGCGGCCGCCGGGCCGACCTGCACGATGTTCCTGCGAGCGGCGCTGCACGACGAGGCCTACACGCCCACACGCCGGCGAGCGACCGAGATCATCGTGGGATACGGCGAGAAGGCGATGCCGTTCCTGACTCCGCTCGTGACCGACGAGCGCTGGTTCGTGCAGCGGAACGCGATCGAGCTGCTCGGCCACATCGGCGGTCGCGACAACGTGCGGCTGCTGCAGCCGCTGCTGCGGCGCGGCGACCCTCGGGTGCTTCGTCAGGTCATCGCGTCGCTGTTGTCCACCGACGATCCCGGTGCGGTGCGCGCGCTGCAGACCGCGGTCCGTGGCGCGGGCGGCGAGTACCGCGAAGCCATCCTGCAGGCACTGGTCGCGCAGCACGATCGCCGGATCGTCCCGCACCTGACGCAGACGCTGGCGGACGTCGACCGGCTCGGCCGCGACCATGCGTTCGCGCTCGACGCCGTGGCGGCGCTCGGACGGATGGGCGACGATCGCGCCGTCCCGGTGATCACGTCCCTCCTCGGGCAACGACGCTGGCTCGCGTGGAAGAAGACGACCGATCTTCGGCGCGCGGCGCTCGCGTCGCTCGTGAGAATCGGCACCCCGGCCGCGAGCGCCGCGATTCGCGACGCGTCCGAGCGCGGGGATCGTGCGCTCCGACGGCTGGTGCGTGATGCGGCGCGAGTCTGAGCAGCGCGAACAGCTCGTGCGGCGTCTCGCCGCCGCCGTACGCGGCGCCTCGCTCTACGCGATCGACCATCCCGTCGTCGTCCGGGCGCTCGACGGGTTCACCACCTCCGCCCTCGCCTTGCTGCAGCGCGGCCCGAAGGTCACAATCGGTTGCATCGGTGACGATCTGGTCGTCGATGACACCAAGCTCCTGCTCAAGACCGGCGCCTCGCTGGGCGGCTTCACCCGCGGCTTGAGGGATCAGGACATCGAGAAGATCACCCTCGAGACCGGCGCCACCGAGGCCGATCTCAAGGGGCTCGTGGAGGCCCTCGCCGGCGCGAAGCCCGGACTCGTGTCGGTCAGCGACTGGCTGCGAACCCGAGCCGTGCGCCATATCGCGATCGGCAAGGTCGCGATCGAGGACGACCCCAGCGACAACACCGGGATCGCCGCCGCGTTGAAGGTCTACCGATCGGCGACGTCAATCGCCGAACAGCTCTGGCAGATGGCCAAGGCCGGCGAACTGCCGGACCCCGCCCCGGCCCGCAAGCTCATCGAGATGCTGACCCGCATGGTCTCACGCGATCGCACCAGCTTGATGGCCCTGACGGCGCTGAAAAAGCAGGATACCTACACCTTCACCCACATGGTCAACGTCGCCGTGCTGACGATCGCGCAGGCTCGATCGCTGAACCTGGCGCCTTCGCTCACGCGCGAGTTCGGGTTGGCCGCGCTGATGCACGACATCGGCAAGATCCATACGCCGACCGAGATCCTCAACAAGCCCGACAAGCTGACGAAGGAAGAGTTCGACATCATGAAGCGCCACGTCGTGGATGGCGCCAGCATCCTGCGCCGGACGCCGGAGATGCCGGCGCTGGCGCCCGTCGTGGCGTTCGAGCACCACCTGCGGCTGGACCGAAGCGGCTATCCGGAGAACATCGTCGACCGCGAGCTCAATCTGTGCACGCTCGTGGTCACGATTGCCGACGTGTTCGACGCGCTTCGCAGCAAGCGCGCCTATCGGGAGGGGCTCGCGAGCGCGCGGGTCAGGGCGATGATGGCGGAGGCCTCGGGCACGTACCACCCGACGCTCCTGCGGCGGTTCATCAACCTCGTGGGGATGTTTCCTGCCGGGTCGCTGGTGCTGCTGAACACCGACGAGGTCGGAGTCGTCACGCACGAACATCCGGCCGATCCTCTTCGCCCCCAGGTCCGGATCGCGTTCTCGGCCCACGGCGAACGCCTCGAGCAAACGCGGCTCGTCAACACCTGGGAACGCAACGAGCGCGGCGACTATCCGTACGCGGTCGTCGAAAGCGTCGACCCGTCGATGCTCCAGGTCGATCCGTTGTCGCTGCTTTAAGCCGTTCGAAACGCCGATTCGAAAGGATGTCGTCACCCCAGGTTGTCGAACCGCTCGCCCCCCCGGACGCCACGTGGCTGCTCGACTTCGCGCGCATGTGCCGGGCCGCCGCGCGAGCGGTGTCCCTGTACCCGCCGGAACACCCCGCCATCGCGACCTCTCTCGATCGCCTCGTGCGGGTCTGCCAAGCCTATCCGGCCGACGGCGTCCCGAGGATGTGGGTCTTTCCCGAAGGCTTGCGGCTGAACCAGCGGAAGCTGGCCCAACCCGACGCCGCGGTTGGCGAGCTGGCTGAAATGCTGCGCGAGCGGCGTGTGGGCGAGCTGACGATCCTGCCGGGCGTCACGGTCGACAACTGGCGGCTCTTCCTGTCCGTGCTGGCGCGAGCCGCCGACGATCTGGCCGCGCATGGCGGGTTCGGGCGCGTCTGGACGACGAGCGGCGGGCAGCTCATCGAGCTCAAAGAGATCGACTACTCGGAGCTGCTGAAAGAGCGTCCCGAGGGCCAGGACGCGTCCTGGGACGTCGTGTTCCAGCAGTTTCTCCAGGGCGGATTGCAGTTCGACGAAGCGGCGTTGAAAGTGGTCCTCGAGGCGACAGGCGAACCGGCCCGGCTGGCGGAACTGATCGCGGCGATCCACGCGCGCGCGGCCGAGCAGATGGGGACCAAATCGCTGGGGGTCGCGCTCGCCCGCATGCTGGATGGCGCGATGAAGCTCGTCCCGTCGGACGATCCCGGCCGGTTGACCCCGGTCGTGCAGAACATGGCCGCCGCCGTCTCTCAGCTCCCGCCAGACACGCTGGTCGCGATCCTGACCGCGGATCGCCGGGGTGAGGCGGGCCTGTCCTCCGATCTCCGGCAGGCCCTTGTCGCCAATATGCCGGACGCGGCAATTGCCGACTTCGTCAGCCGGGCGGTTGTTGAAGAGGGTGGCGCGTCGGCGCGACTTGTCGAAGCGTTCCAGGTGCTGGCGCCGGATCTGGAGCGTCAACGCGCGCTCCTGTCGCTCGCCCGATCGAGCGCCGCGTCGAAGCTCGGCGACGATCAGAACTTCGGCGATCTCTGGCAGCGCGTCGAGGATCTGCTGGTCAGCTACTCCGACCGGCGCTACGTCTCGGCCGAGTACGGCGTGGAGCTGACGCGCGCCCAGCAGCGACCGTCGAGCCTGGACGCCACGGTCGACCCCCCGGAGCGCGTCGCGTCCTGGCTCGGCACGGTGGCCGACGATGAGGTCAAGGAGCTGGACCATCAGCTCGTCGTCGACTTGCTGCGCGTCGAAGACGACCCGACGCGATGGGCCGATCTGATGCCAATCGTCACGGGACACGCCACGGCCCTCGTCGGGCTAGGCCGTCTGGAGCCGGCCGTCCACCTGGTCCAGTCGGTGATCGCCGAAGCCAAGGCGGACGAGTCGCCGCGTCACCGCGACGCGGCCGCGGCGCTCGATCGCTTGAGTCAAAGTGAGTTCGTCACAGGAATTGCGGGACAGATTCATCTCGCCAACGACGACCTGTTCGCCCAGATCAAACAGATGTTCCGGGCGATGGGTTCACCGGTGATCAGACCGCTGGCCGAGACGCTGGCCAAAGAGCAGCGCAACCCGGTTCGGTTGCGGCTGCGAGACGCCCTGCTCGGATTCGGCGCCGTCGGCCGTCACTCGGTGGAACAGTTGAAGAAGTCCCCCGATCCGGAGGTGCGCCGAACGGCCGTCCACCTGCTGCGCGAGTTCGGAGGGCAAGAGGCGCTGCCGGACCTGGCGTCCCTGCTCGATGACAGCGAGCCGCACGTGCAGCGCGAAGCCACCCGAGCCATCCTCTTCATTGGAACGCCGGACGCATACGCGACCTTGGCCGAGGCGCTGCGATCCGGAAGCGCCGGCGTTCGTGACATGATCATGGGCATCATGACGACGGGCCGTGACGAGGCCGTCGTGCCGCTCTTCTGCTACATCGTCACTCAGGCCGGCCTGAGCGGTCATCTGCGAGACGTTTATCGCAAGTCTCTGGAGATGCTCGGCGAGTACGGCGGGGACCCCGCCGTGGAGGCGCTGCGCCACGCGCTCTATCGTGGGGAGTGGTGGGCGCCGTTCCGAACGGCGGGAATGCGATCGACGGCCGCCCGGGCGCTGGGCCGGATCGGCTCGCCAGCGGCTCGCGCGGTGCTGCAGGACGCCGTCGCCACTGGACCACGCCGCGTGAGAGCCGCCGCGCGGCCGTACGCAGGGCGTCGGACATAAGATGCGAGGCTGATGGACGTCACTCGCCGGAGCCGCCTGGCTCAAGACCTCGTGCACCGTTTCGCCGCGGCGCTGAGTGGCGTGCAGTTGTATTCAGCCGACCATCCCCTGGTCGTCCGCCACATCACGGCACTGGCAGAGATCCTCGAACGCCTGCACGCCGAGCAGCCCGCCATTACCGTCGGAATGGTCGGACCGCAGATGATCATCGACGACACGGCGCTCCAGGCATCCACAACCGGCGTCGCGGAGCTGCAAAAGCGGTTTCGCGATCGAGGCATCGAGCGCCTGGTGATCGAACGCGGTGTGGAAGCGTACGAAATCCGACAACTCCTCGCGGCGCTCTCGAAAGGCCGCGTGACGGATCGGATCGGCTCCCTCGACGCGCTGGCGCAGGAAGCCGCCACCTGGCTCGGGCTGCCCCATATCCGCGTCGGCCGCCTCCAGGGCGCTGCCACCTGGTCCGACGCGGCGACCGTCAGCGGTGCGGATGCCGCCCGGCAGGTGTACGCCGAGGGCGTCGCGGCGGCGACTGAGATCTGGCAGAGCGCGGTGGCGGACAAGACCCCGGACGCGAGACTGTCGCGGACGATGATCGACACCGTCGCGCGAGGCGTAGCCCAGAACCGCACGGCGCTCCTCGCGCTCGTCGCGCTGAAGCACTACGAGAACTACACCTTCACCCACATGGTCAACGTGGCGATCCTGACGATGGCCCAGGCCCGGACGCTGGGGATCGAGGGACCGCTCCTGCGCGAGTTCGGCCTGGCGGCCCTGATGCACGACATCGGGAAAATCGAGGTGCCTTACGAAATCCTGACGAAGACGGACAAGCTGACCGACGAGGAGTTCCGCATCCTGAAGCGCCATCCGATCGACGGGGCCGCGATGCTGCGCCGCGCGAAAGAAATGCCGGCGCTGGCGCCGATCGTCGCCTTCGAGCATCACCTGCGGCTGGACGGATCCGGCTACCCCTACGGCGTCCGACGCGGCGCGCTGAATCTGGGCACGATGCTCTGCAGCATCGCCGACGTGTACGACGCCATGCGGTCGCAGCGCGCGTATCAAGAGGCCTTTCCAACCGACCGGATCCTGGCCGTCTTCCAGCGAAACGATGGCGTGCAGTTCGACCAGCACCTGGTGCGCCGCTTCGTCCAGCTGCTCGGCATTTATCCGCCCGGGAATCTCGTGAAACTCACGACCGGCGAAATCGCTGTCGTCCTCGAGCCTTACGCGGCGGACCCGTATCGCCCTCGCGTCCGACTTCTGTACGGATCCAGCGGCGAAGCGCTCGACGACCAGCGGGAGGTGAGGCTCTGGGAGGTTCCGCCGGACGAAGAGACGGGCGTCAGCGTCGTCTCGCCGATCGATCCGGCGGAGTACCCCGTCGACCCTCTGGCGTTCCTCTGAAATCCCGCGAGGCGCCTGTATACTTGGGCCGCCCGGATGAGAAAAACCCTCGCGGTCCTCGCGCTGCTGGTCGCTGCGATCCTGACCCAGGCGGCCGGCCGCGCGCAGGCCCCCGGAGCACCACGCCTCCTCGTGATCCTCGTCATCGACCAGATGCGCGCGGACTACGTCGACAAGTACGGCCACCAGTGGACGCGCGGGCTCCGTCGGCTCGTCGACGAGGGCGCCTGGTTTCGGACCGCGGCCTATCCCTACATGAATACGGTGACCTGCGCGGGTCACGCCACGATCGCGACCGGGGCGCTGCCCTACGCCCACGGGGTCATTCTGAACGACTGGTGGGATCGCGACGCCGGCCGATCGGTCCCTTGCACGCAAGATCCTGACTTCCCGTACATCAGCTACGCGCGTCCGCTTCGAGGCGGCGCCAGCCCACGCTTCCTCCGGTTGCCGACGCTCGCCGACGAGCTGCGCAGCCAGAGTCCGATTCGACCCCGAGTCGCCAGCCTCGCGATGAAGGATCGCAGCGCCATCATGATGGGCGGCCGCCGCCCCGACGTCGTCGCCTGGTACAACATGACGGCCGGCGGGCTTGTGACCTCGAGCTTTTACGGCCCGTCGCCCACTCCGTTCGTGCAGGACTACACGGCACGCCACCCGGTCGAGGCCGACTTCGGCCGAACGTGGACGCGGGCGATGCCGGCGGACCGTTATCTGTTCGACGACGACGCGTCCGGTGAGACGCCTCCGGCGCCCTGGACGGCGAGCTTCCCTCACGTGGTCCAGGCCTTTCCCGGCGGGAAGCCGCAGTTGCCGTACGAGTTGTGGCGCGAAACACCGTTCGAGGACGCTTACCTGCTCGGCCTCGTGCGGGCCACGATCGACGCGCTGCGGTTGGGGAGCGGCCCCGGCACGGACCTGCTGGCGGTCAGCTTTTCCGCGCTCGACCACATCGGCCACGACTTCGGCCCCTGGAGCCATGAGGTTCAGGACGCGCTCTTCCATCTCGACGGCATCGTGGGTGAGTTGCTCGGGCTGCTGGATCGCGCCGCGGGGCGCGATGGGTATGTGCTTAGCTTCACGTCGGACCACGGCATCACGCCCATTCCGGAAGTGGCCGCCCGCAGCGGGATCGAGTCCGGCTACATCGCGCCGGCCGAGGTCGAGGCGAAGGCACAAGCGGCGCTCGCGGCCGCGCTCGGTCCGGGGAAGTACGTCGCAAAGGTCACCCACACGAACGTGTATTTCGCGCCGGGCGTGTCGGCGAAGCTCAAAGAGCATCCAGCGGCCTTGCGATCCGCGATCGAAAGCATCGCCACACTGCCCGGAATCCTGCGAGTCGTCGACGGAGCGACGCTGGGCCTCGCAACGGCGCCGTCAAGTCCTCTTCTGAAGGCGGCCGCTCTCAGCTACGACCCGATCCGCAGCGGCGATCTGATTCTGATGCCTCGGCCGTACTGGGTCATCAAGGGTGAGGACATCACGACCCACGGGACGGCGAACGCCGCCGATGCCCGCATCCCGTTGATCCTGTTCGGGCGAGGCATCAAGCGCGGCGAGCACTTTCAATCGGCCAGCCCTGCAGACATTGCTCCGACCCTCGCGTTCCTCGCTGGTGTGACGATGTCGTCGCCTGACGGTCGGATTCTCCAGGAGGCGCTAGCCGCGCCGCCGTCGCGCGAGTCCTCGCGCCGCGCGGGAGGGCAGTGAACCGAAGACGGCCGCGTTTCGCGAAGGCGGAGGTCGGACGCCGCACATTCCTCCACATCGCCGTCGTTGTCGGCATCGCGGCGGCGTCCGTTCCCGGTCGGGCCCAGTCCGATCGACACTCGGGCCTGGTCGCGATTCAGCCGGCGACCGTCAACGACTGGCCGATCTGGAACGCCCGCATCGACGCGATGGAGCGCGCGGGAGAGCTCCGCGTCAGATCTCAAACAGCCGACGACCTCGCGCCGGACCGGCGGCACGAGCGGCTCGATCAGTACTATCGAGGTGTACGGGTCTTCGGCGGCGACCTGACGCGTCAGCTGGCCGGTGACCTCGCCGTGTCGGCGTTCGGGACAATCTATGACGGAATCGACCTGGACCCGACGCCGGCGCTGACCGCGGAGGAGGCAGCCGCGCTCGTCAACGCATCGTCCGGCGATGCCGATCGACGACGGGCGCCTCCCGAGCTGCTCGTCCTTCCCTCGCGCGGCACGTACGCGCTCGTTTATCGCGATCGCGTTCGCACCGGCATGGACGTCATCGTCTACTTCGTGGACGCGCGCTCCGGCGAGCTCGTCCTTCAATACAGCGATCGAAAAACACAGACCTCCGCGGTCGGCCGGGGAACCGGCGTCCTGAGAGATTCCAAGAAGGTCAGCGCGGCATCACAGGCCGGGCTCTTCGCGACGATCGACCAGCTTCGACCGGCGCGAACGACGACGATGGACTTCAAAGGAGACGCGGTCCGGCTGATCCGCGTGCTGAACGGCGAGATCGGGTTCGTCTCGAACGACATCGCGCGCGACACCGACAACGACTGGACCGACGGGCCCGTCGTCGACGCCCATGCCTACGCGGGTTACACGTACGACTACTACTTCAAACGGTTCAACCGCCGCGGGTTGAACGACCGCGACCTGCCGATCCTCGCCGTCGCTCATCCCGTCAGCCTCGACCACTTCTTCAACTATCCGCCCGACATCCAGGCCCTCTTCTACCTGAACGCCTTCTATGACACGGGTGGGCTGATCGTCCTGGGCGAAGGCCTGCCGCCGGGCGTGCGGGATGCCAGGGGTCGGACGTGGATCCCCCTGGCGGGCGCCCTCGACGTCATCGCCCACGAGCTCACGCACGGCGTCACGGAGTTCACGTCGAACCTGATCTACCGGAACGAGTCGGGTGCGTTGAACGAAGCGTTTTCCGACATCATGGCCACCGGCGTCGAGTTCTTTTTTCAGCCACCCGGCCTCGGCCCGATGAGGGCCGACTACCTCATCGGCGAGGACGTGGTGACGCCAGGTGGTGTCCGGACGATGGTCGATCCCTCTGCGTATGGCGACCCGGATCACTACAGCCTCCGGTATGTGGGACCGGAGGACAATGGCGGTGTTCACATCAACGCTTCCATCGTGACCCACGTGTTCTACCTGGCGATTGAGGGCGGCACGAATGGGGTGTCGGGGCTCTCGGTGCAGGGCGTGGGCTCACCGAACCGCGAACAGATGGAGCGGGTGTTCTATCGGGCCTTCACGCAGCTCATGCCATCGAACGCCGATTTCGCGATGGCACGGGTCATCACGATCCGGGCGGCGCAGGATCTGTATGGCGCGGGCAGCGCACCCGAGCGCGCGGTGACGCAGGCGTGGACGGCGGTGGGAGTGAGATAGCGTCTGGTAATCTGGTGATTGGAAGTTTGGTAACTTGATTGGACCGCTATACGGCGCCTTGCGACAATTTTGTTCTCGTTGCCGTAGAGCAGTCCTAGGCGCGCACAGCGCGCCTGCGAGCCGGGGCCCCCGACGCGCGTTTTTCAGCGCGTTGGGGTGGGAGGGAGCGGCGCGGGGCGTAGGGGCCCCCGCAAGCGACCGAGCCGGGG
>JACOUA010000168.1 GCA_016178075.1 Acidobacteriota bacterium | reverse complement strand
CCGACTCGTGCAGGCGGTACCGCGATGGCGGCCCGAAACGCGGATCGCGACAGATGCGCGCCCCCGGAAACACGAACTGCCAGGGCCATTCACCCGACGCCGCCGAAACTTTCGATCAAGCGCAAACGGCATCACCACTCGCCCGAATCCTTCTCGGAGATCGCGATCGTGCTGCTGCTTCACGTCGTGCAAGTGCGATCGCAACGGGTCCGTCACCACCGCCGGCAACATCGTTCGTCGATCCTTCTGGCCCTTGCCGCGGCGGATGATGAGTTGCTTGAGATCGAAGTCGATGTCCTTGACGCGCAACTCGAGGCCATCCCGTAACCGAAGGCCGGCCCCGTACAGCAGCGCGACCACGAGCCACACGGGGCCGCTCACCTGCTTCAGGAGGCGGCCCACTTCGTCGCGGCTGAGCACCACGGGCAGACGCGACGGTGTTCGGGCGCGCGGCACCTGCTGGATCGCGCCAATCTCGAGCTTCAGGACATGGCGATACAGGAACAGCAACGCGCAGAGCGCCTGGTTCTGGGTCGAGGCGCTGATTCGCTGACGTACGGCGAGCCACTCCAGGAACGCCGAGACCTCGCCCGCGCCCATCTGGGAGGGATGGCGCTTTTTGTGAAAGACGATGAATCGCCGAACCCAGTAAACGTACGCCTCTTCGGTGCGGCGGCTGTAGTGACGCAGGCGGATCGCATATCTGACACGATCCAAGAGTTTCGGCGGTCTGCCGCCCGAGTGATCTTCACAAGCGTGAGCATCGGGCATGCACAGCGGTCATTCGAAGAACGTGCCAACGTTTTGCGTGCTGGTCGACACGGCGCTGAGCTGCTCAATTCGGAGCCTGGCGTGAAGGGTGTGCAGTTCCTGCTCTACGCGACGGCGGTCCACTCGGCAGAAATTGCCACGTCCGGCTGAGCCGGGCGTCGAAGTGCTCACGAACGGCGAGCTGGCTACCAGGGCCGGACGCGATGGCGGCGCTGCTCGTACTCGGCTCCAAGCAGCCGTCGCGGTGTCGGGTCCTCATTAGCGCAGCACGAACACATGAGCGATGTGGAAGAAGAGCGCGGTGAAGCCGAGACGTGCCGAATGACTCGTAGAACACCGTAGCCCCCCGGGAGCGCGAACCCGACGCCCATGTACATCCGGCGGTCGACGAACCGATAGGCCCTCGCACCACGAGATGCCGCCCGGCGCTCTTGTGACACGTCGCCGCCGCAGCCTTTATCCGGCCCGCGGCCGTGGCCCGAACGCGCGGACTGTGCGCGTTGGGGTGGAGGAAGCGGTTTTCGGAGCTGATCGGCTCACGCCGGTTTACCACGTGTGAATGACCCGGACTACAGCACCAGTGCTATCAGCTGCGGCGCTGTCGCTCGGCCTTACCAACCCAACTCTTGGCGGGATACTGGCGCAGCTCGGGCGGCACGCTGGTATCACCCTCCGCGCGCGCGGTGGCCAGCTCCAGGACGCGTGGAATCTCGCGCGCTCGAAACACCGGCCCGCCCAGAATCTCGTAGTGCATGTTGCGCCGCATCGGAATGAAGCCCGCGTTCTCGATGTTGCGGACGATCTCCACCTCGTCCATGCAGTACGCCGCACCGGCCGCCCGGACGACGTTCTCTTCGATCATCACGCTGCCCATGTCGTTCGCGCCGAAGGCGAGGCTGAGCTGTCCGACCTTGCCCCCCTGCGTCACCCACGACGCCTGCAGGTTGTCGAAATTGTCGAGGACGAGGCGCGCGATCGCCAGCGTCCGCAGGTACTCGACGCCCGTCGCTTCGCTCCCTCCGCGTTCGGTGTGCGCCGGCTGGAAGCTCCACGTGATGAAGGCGGTGAACCCGCCGGTCTCGTCCTGGAGCTCACGAAGCCGGCACAGGTGCTCGAGGCGTTCCTCGAGCGTCTCGACCGTTCCGTACATCATCGTCGCGGTCGTCCGGAGCCCGGCCCGGTGGGCGTGACGCATCACGTCGAGCCATTCGTCGGACGTCGCCTTGCCGTAGCAATGCAGGAGCGTCCGCACCCGGTCCACCAGGATCTCGGCGCCGCCGCCGGGGATGCTGTCCAGGCCGGCGCGAACCAATCGGTCGATCACCTCGGGCACGCTGAGCTGGGAGAGGCGCGACAGATGAATGACTTCGGGCGGCGACAGCGCGTGCAGCCTGAAGTCCGGATACCGCTGCTTGACCGCACGAAACAGATCCTCGAACCACCGCAGGGGCAGATCGGGGTTGTGACCGCCCTGCAGCAGGAGCTGGACGCCTCCAAGCTCGATTGTCTCGTCGATCTTTCGAAAGATCTCGTCGAACCCGAGGACGTACCCTTCCGAAGATCCGACCGGGCGATAGAACGCGCAGAAGTTGCACTTCGCGACGCAGACGTTCGTGTAGTTGACGTTGCGGTCGACGATGTACGTGACGATGCCGTCCTGATGCTTCCTGCGGCACACCAAGTCGGCGAGCTGCCCGAGCTGGTGCGTCGGCGCGTCCCGATAGAGGCAGAGTGCCGCGTCGGCCGACAGGCGATCCCCGGCCTCGACCTTCTCGACGATAGGCGCCAGGTGCTGAGACATCAGCGAATCAGTATCGCGCATCGCAGACCTTTAGAGCTTGTGAAAAAACCGTTTAACCACGAAGCCCACTGAGACCACGGAGAGAAACCGTAATGTCTTCTCTGTGTGCTCGGTGAGCTCTGTGGTGATCGCGGGCGTTTCTCCTCAGGCTCTTCAGGTCTGCCAAATCCGCAGCCCGAAGCCGGCAGGCCTAAAGGCCTGCGCCACGAGGGCCGGGCTGCTGGTAAAAATCTACCGTCGCCGGCCCCGGGGCGATCCCCAGCTCAGAGGCCGTCTCGAGAAACCTGCGCAGTCCAGCCAGCTCCGCGGCTCCCACATCGTATTGTACGTTGGCTCGAAGGTACTGGCTCGCGGCCGCGATCCTCGCTTCATCGTCGCCGCTGTGTTCTCGGGCGACGGCGTCGAGCTCGCGCACACCGCGATCGCGGGCAGCCTGAAGCGCCGCGACGTCGCTCTCCTGCAAGGCGCTGGGGCGTCCCGCCCAGCAGGCGTACACAAACGGCAGGCCGGTCATCTCGGTCCATTCCTCGCCGAGGTCGATCTTCCGTGCGCCTGCTGCCTCATGGTCGGCGAAAAGGGCGACATCGCCGATGATGAGCGCCGCGTCGCAGCGCCCGATCATGGCCGGCAGGTCTGGCGGCAGCGGAACGACCGCCGGATCGATTCCAAACCGCTGGACGCACAGGATCTTGAGCAGCGCAACCGATGTCCTGGAGCTGCGGTCGATCGCAATCGAGCGGATCGCACCGACGGGCTTCGTGCTGAACAGCGCGACGGAGGCGACCTGTCCCCGCGACACCACGCCCACACCAGGTACCAGGCGATAGTCGCGACCCAGGAGCTCGATCGTCGGAATCAACCCGACGTCGATCCTGCCTTCGTGGAGCAGCGCCGCACACCTGGCGGGGAGATCGAATCGCAAGTCGAAGCGATCGGGCTGGCGGTCGAGACCCCGGACGAGCGGTCGCGCGTTCAGGTACTCGACCGCGCCCAGACGAATCGGCCTCATGAACGCACTAGAGGAGCTCGAAGCGGCCGTTGCGTTCCACGGGCACGAGCGACGCGGCGGCAACGTTGCGCCGGATCTCCTCGAGCGCCGAGCGCCGCCATCCTTCGGCACCGGCGTCGTTCACAGGCGACACGGCATCGACATCGTCGGCGCCGAAACTGAGCGCCACCTGGGCGAGCTTGGGGCCGTACAGAGACCAGTCCACTTGGATGGTCGGCACGTTGTCGACGAGCAGCCTAGCGAGCGCCACCTGCTTCACGTCGTCGTAGCCGGTCGAGGGGGCGAGCGCCGAGAGCGTGCGCGGCAGCGGCGCAAACGCGCGCAGGCTTCCGAGCGCCGACTGGAGCGATCGGAGCTCCGCGAAGAGCGAGAGCACCCCCTGCGGCGGCGGGTCCTTCATCGTCACGCGAGCGATGGTCAAGCCGGATGTGGCTACTGCCTCGCACGCCTCGAGCGAGCGTTCGAGCCGATCGAGCTCGGCTTCGGCGACCAGCTCGAGGCCGGCCTCACGGAGTTGCCGCAGGATGTCCCCCAGAGGAATCCCGTTCTCCGATGACCAGCGATCGAGCTCGCCCAGCGTGAAGGCAGAGACCGGCTGGCCATCCGACAGGGCGAGTACCTCGCGAATCCGAGCCGCCGCCTGCACGACATCCTCGATCGGCCCATCGATTCGGATCTCGCCCGCCGTGGGCGGCACTTCGGACGGCTCGCCCTGCCGTGGTCGACACGGCATGCGGGCCACACGAACGAAGGTCACGCGGTCGCCGTGCCGCCGCCGACGCGCCTCATCCGCGAGCATTCCGAGGGCCAACAGATCGCGCGTGGCGACCAGCAGGTCGCGATCCTGTGACGATAAAGGCTCACCGGCGGCCACCTTTGCCGTCAGATCGCCCATCGCACCCTGCGCGTCCGACATTCTCACACGACCCCTTCGGCCATCCTGGCGGTGATCTGCTCGGCCAGCGCCACGGCGCGTCTGCCGTCCTGCCCCGTGACCTCAGGAGAGCTGCCGTTCCTCACCGAGCGGACGAAGTCCTCCAGCTCCCGCTTCAGCGGCTCGTCCTGCTTGACGTCGACTCTCCCACCCTGGATCGCAGGTCGTTGACCGGGCGATTGCACGAGGCGCCAGACCTCGAGCTCCTGCGACCCGTAATCGATTGACACGTACGTCTCCGGCTGGAACAGTCGAATCTTGCGCACGCGGTCGCGTGAAATGCGGCTGGCGGTCAGATTGGCGACGCAGCCGGACGCGAACCGCAGCCGCACGTTCGCGATATCGATCTTGCTGGTCAGAACCGGAACGCCGACCGCGTCGATCGCCACGACCTCGGATCGCACGAGCGACAACACGATGTCGAGGTCGTGAATCATGAGGTCGAAGACCACGTCGATGTCGAGGTTGCGCTCGGGAAACGCGCCCAGCCTGTGGACCTCGATGAAGCGCGGCTGCGTGATGAGCGGTCGAGCCGCCGACACCGCGGGATTGTACCGCTCCGTATGCCCGACGGCGACCAGGACGCCGACACGGGACGCCCCTGAGAGGATACCGTCGGCTTCGTCTGTTGTCCTCGCGAGCGGCTTCTCGATCAGCACGGGGATCCCGCGCTCGACGATCGGTATCGCGACCGCACCATGCGCCTCCGTCGGCACAGCGATGGATGCCGCGTCGATGCGATCCAGCACGTCGGCAACGTCGGTGAAGGCTCGCGTCCCGACCCCCACGGCGACTTCTTCCGCGCGCTGGCGGTTGAGGTCCACCACGCCGACCAGCTCGACGTCGGCCAGCTGCGACAGAATACGCGCGTGATGCCGTCCAAGATACCCGACGCCAACCACGACGACCCTCAGCCTGCCGTCCGGATTCACAGCGCTCTCCCGACGACGGCGATGCCGGAGTGGTTGGCGAGATCCAGGAGCGCGCCTCTTTCGAACATCAGTGTCTTGTCCGCGTCCACCGACAGCGTGGTGGCCCCCACGTCGCGCATCGCCCGGATGGTTGGAGGCCCGATGACCGGGACGTCGAATCGCATGTCCTGATTCGGCTTCGCCACCTTGATCACGCGGGTGCCGGAACCTGCCAGGCGGCCGGCGCGGGCGATCACCTCGTCGGTGCCCTCCATCGCCTCGACCGCCACCACCGCCAGATCCTTCACAACGATCGTCTGGCCGACATCGAGACCCGCGATCTGGTCGGCGATCCGATAGCCGAACCTCAGGTCCGCCCACTCGGCCTCGGACGGCGCCCGCCCGCTCATCGTGCCGGACACGGCCAAGAGCGGTTTCAGGAAGGCGGTCGAGTCGAGCAGCTCGACGCCGTGCTGGCGCAACAGGTCGGCGACGGCGGCGATCAGCGCATCGGTCGTCCTGGTTTTGAGCTTCATCAGCACGGACAACAACGTGAGGTCGGGCACGATGCCCGAAAAAATCTTGGCGTGCTTGACCTGCCCCGCCATGATGACCTGACTCACCCCGCCCGCCCTCAGGATCTCGATGCATGTGCCGAGCTGCCCGAGCGACACCCACTGAAGCGCCGCGCCCGCCTCTCGCGCCGCCGCCTCCAGGCCAGGATCGGCCTCCTCTTTGATGGCGACGATCGTCAGCGAGTGACCGAGGCCGCGGGCCGCGTCGAGCACCAGGAAGGGGAACCGGCCGTTGCCGGCGATCAGGCCAAGCGAAGACATGTTCCGGGATTCGGGATTCGGGCCTGCTTACTCATCGAAGACCATCTCCTCCGCCCGGCGCGCCGCGCGCCGTAGAATCACGCCCCGCGGGGAGGAGCGGATGAACTCCACGAGATACTGCACTTCCGGGCAGTCGAGTGAGGGATCGGCCTGGATGTGGCCGAGCGCGTGCGTGGTATTGAGCTTCGACTGCAGGAGATACCGGTAGGCGCGCTTCAGCTTGAGCAGCACCTCGGGCGGGAAGCCGCGGCGCATCAGCCCGATCGTGTTGAGGCCGTAGATGTGCGCGCGGTTTCCGACCGTGCGGCCGAACGGGAGGGCGTCCTTGGTGACGACCGATCCGCCTCCAATAAAGGCGTACCGCCCGACCCTGCAGAATTGGTGAACGCCCGACAGCGCGCCGATGAACGCACAGTCCTCGACCAGCACGTGGCCGCCGAGCGTGGCGCCGTTGGCCAGGATCGTGTCGTTCCCTACGCGGCAGTCGTGCGCCACGTGGGTGTACGCCATGAAGACGTTCCGGTCGCCGATCGAGGTCAGGCCGCCGCCGCCCGCCGTCCCGCGGTGAATCGTCACGAACTCGCGGAAGATGTTCTGCCGGCCGATGACCAGTCGGGTGCGCTCACCCCTGAATTTCAGATCCTGCGGGATCAGCCCGATCGACGCGAACGGGAAGATCTCCGTGCCCTCTCCAATCTCCGTCCACCCGTCGATCACCGCGTGGGCCCCGACCCGGCACCCTCGGCCGAGCTTCACGCGCGCGCCGACGACGGCGTGCGGATCGACCACGACGCCCTCGCCGAGCTCGGCTTGATCGGAAATCGTGGCCGTCGGATCGACATGCGCGGGATCCGGCACGACCGCCATGACGAGCTGCGCTTCCGCCACGACCTGTTCCTCGACATACGCGACGCCATGGACGCGGACGACCCGTCCCCGCTCGATCCCCCGCGTCACCTCGAGCCGGACACGATCGCCGGGCACGACCTGACGCCGGAACTTCGCATCGTTCACGCCGCGCAGAATCGCCGACGCGTTGGCGGGGCCCTCACGATAGAGGAGCAGGAGCGCCGCGACCTGCGCGAGCGTCTCGATCATGAGCACACCCGGCATGAGCGGGGCGCCCGGGAAATGTCCCTGGAAGAACTCCTCGTTGACGGTCACGTTCTTGACCGCCACCAAACGCCGGCCGGGTTCGTGCTCGATGACAGAGTCGACCAGGAACGAGGGATAGCGGTAGCAGAGCCGGTCGACGAAGGAGGGGATGTCGATGAACATGGAAGCCTAGATAGTCATCAGTGATCAGTTCTCAGTTCTCAGTTAAGGCAAACACGGAACCCGCGCTGCTGACTGAAAAACTGACAACTGAAAACTGATCACTGAAAACTATCTAGTCTATACCCTATGGCTCCTTCGGCGTGGGCTTGGTGGGGCCGGCGGCGTCGAATCGCTTGATCACGTCGGCGGTGATGTCGAGGCCGGGGGCCGCCCAGATGATGCCAGAATCGCCCTGGCTGAAGAGCATGTGGAGGTTCTTCTCCACCGCCACCTGTCCGATGATGGGGAACAGCTTCTTCTGGAATTCGAGCTGCAGTTCCTGCTGCAGATCCTGCACT
>JACOUA010000167.1 GCA_016178075.1 Acidobacteriota bacterium | reverse complement strand
CGGCGAGTCCTCGCGTCCTGCTCGCCGCCCCGTAAGTCCGCTCAAGTGAGTGCGCTTTCCCTCCGTTCCCCACTGTTGGCGACGAGTGTCGGCTTTTGCGTCCGTTCTCGCGATTGACCGAGAGATGGGTTGAGCCCCCCTGTCTCTCGCGGAGGTGATCCGGACCGTTTGCGGGAGGAGCTGTTCGTGGGTAAACCCTTGGCGACTACCCGGGACCTATCCTCATCCGCGTGCCTTTGCACGCGGCTTGCGCCTCGAGGCGGCATCCCGATGTCGGAGCATGCCAACGGAAGCGGATCAGGCGCAGGCGCCTCGTCTTGGCGTCCCGACGAGTGGGATACCAAGGGCGATAACCTCCGCGCCATCACCGCGCTCGAACTCGTCCGCGCGGTCGCTCGAACAAACCGACATAGTATGATCGTCGAAGCCCGGCGCCGTTCAAGTGCTGCTGGTACGGTACACTCTTCTCAATGGGTGTTCCGACCAGTGCACGACCCGGGCGCAACCAGCCCTGCCATTGCGGCTCGGGCCGCAAGTACAAACATTGCTGTCTCAAGAAGGACGACGCAGAGGCGGCTGCCGCGCGGGCCAAAGCCGCAGCAGAAGCGGCTGCTCGATCGTCCGAGGCGGCCACGTCGGCTCCCACCCGAGCACCAAAGCCCGAGACGCACCAGCCTTGGAAGGCGACTTCCCGTGGCTTCGTCCCGCGCACGCGGACGCCACGCAAGGTCGGCAACTGAGCGAGGCCATCCGGCCGAATCCGCTCGTGCTCAATCCCGCGCGGAAGCCGTCACGACGACCGATCCGTCATCGATCGTCAACCGACGGATGTGGCCCAGGACCCGGCTGCTGAAGCAGCAACCTCCGCAGCCGCAAACTGCGCGTACGTTCTGACTAACGCCGTAGGGACGAAGGGTCGGTGAAGCTCTCCGCGACGGAGAAGGAGGCCGTCGCCGATGCCAAAGTCGAAGTCCCGGAAAAAGAAGCCACTCACGCGCGTCTTGGCGTTCCCCGATCTCGAACAGGCCAAGGCGGCCGTCCTCAATAGCCTGCCTCCGGCGACCCGGCTCAAAACCTTTGCTCTGGTTTCTCCGCTGATCCCAGAACTGTGCCCCCAGCGCCGTGATGCTATTCGCAGCTACAGATCTATCTACATCAGCAGCGCCAAAGGAATCGTCACTCCGTTCGCAGTGCTTGCATGGGATCTAGGCGGGCCGCCCGCCAGGCCGGCCATGCACTCGCAGCGAGTGTGGTTACTACGAGGATCAACACTCCCACAAGCACGGTCATGGGATCCTGCGGCGACACGCCGTACAGCAGCGCCGTCAACGCGCGAGAGCCAAGGAGTCCTCCCGCGAGGCCCAGCGCCGCTCCGAGAACGATTGGCACCAGCGTCTGTCTGGCGACGAGCCAGATGATTGCACACCGCGCGCTGCCGAGAGCCAGGCGAACTCCAAGCTCGCGTGTACGCGAGTGCACCGAAAAGGAAACCGTTCCGAACAGTCCAACCGCGATGAGGCTAAGGCTCAGCAGGCCGATGCCGCCAAACAGTGCCGCGGTATAGCGCGGCAACAGAAGAACGCCGCCCATTCGGGCGGTTAGCGGCTGGACGTCGTAAACGGGAACTACGGGATCAACGCCACGAACTGCGCGGATCACAGCCTCCATGGCGAGCCCCTGAGCCTCTGACTGACGAATCATGAGTGTCGCGGCTTGCCAACCGAGCAGATCCTGCAGTCCGGACGTGAATACCATCGGCCTGGGAACATCGCCAAGCGTACGACTCTTGAAATCTCGCACAACCCCCACAATCTCTACGTGTACTGTATCCGGGAAACCGATCGCGATTCGCTGCCCTATCGGTCGCTGTCCCGGCCAGTAGCGACGGGCGAACGACTCGTTGACGAGTGCAACACCCATCTCACCGACACGGTCGCGATCATTGAAATCGCGTCCCTCGATGACCGGGATGCGCAAGGCCTCGAACGCGCCCGGCCAAGCAATTGCCGCATCGACGAACGAAAGTTCGCGCGTGGCGACACCTTCCTGTCCAGGCAGCCGTAGCCGAGTGATGCGGATGTTGAGGGAGAGCGGCACAGGATGCATCCAGCCCGCCGCCTGAACGCCCGGCAACCCTCGAACGCGGGCGGCGGCTTCTGCCATGAAATTGAGCGCGCGCTCGCGATCATATTCAACGAGTCCAGGGCTTGCAGCGGCAACGATCACGCGCTCGGTGTCGAAGCCTGGGTCCGCGCGAGTGGTCGCGGCGAGGCTGCGAACGGCCAGACCACCGAGGATGAGGAGCAGCATTGCCACTGCGGCCTGAGCCGAGAGGAGCATGGTCCGGCACCGCACGCCAACGGCGCCGGTAGACGTCCTGGCATCGTTCATCAGCGCCACCAAGACGGGCTGACGCGAGGCCCGAACCGCTGGTCCCACCGAGAACAGTACGGCGGTGAGCAGGGCTACCGTCGCGGTGAACGCAACAACGCGCCAATCAGGGGTGAGGTTGAGATTGATTCCGATGGCAATCGGGAGCGGTACCGCGCTCAGCGCCCGACCTGCCCAGCTCGCTATGAACAGTGCGACCGTCGCCGCGCACGCGGCGAGCACCACGCCTTCGACGAGGAGCTGCCGCACGATGCGCCACCGCGTTGCCCCGATAGCCGTGCGGATCGCGATCTCGCGCTGTCGGACCGCCGCACGGGCAAGAACGAGGTTCGCAACATTAGCGGACGCCACAATCAGAACGAGCAGCGCCACTGCCAACACGCCGAGGGCTCCCGCGCTGACCAGCGCTTTCGGAACCGCCGGATGCGCAGAGGTATCGGCGAGCCGCTCGAGGCGGAACGTTCGACCACCGTTTGAGTCCGGATATCGCTCGGCGAGGGCGCGCGCAAGGCCAGCGACCTGCGCACCCGCCTGCTCCATGCCCGCGTTACGCCGCAACCGGGCATGGACCCACCATTGGAGAGTCCTGCGGCTGTCGGAGCGTACGATGGCCGATTCTCTGATCGGAATCCAGAACTCTGGCGCGATGCCTCGAAAGAGTCCGGTGAACCCCTCGGGTGCCACTCCGACGACCCGCCGGCTTCGCCCGCCAAGCTCGACATCGCGGCCGACGATGCGCGGATCACGCCCGAAGCGCTGTCGCCAGACGGAGTGGCTGAGTACGACTACTGCGTCAGGGTCGTCGTCTGGCGTGAATGGGCGACCTATCGCGAGAGGCACGCCGAGGCCTGTGAAGTAATTTGCGGACACGTTCTCGCCGAGCGCTATTCGGCTACCCACACCCATCCCGATAACAGACGGAGCACGCCGATGCGCCACCACCGACTCGAACGCCGGCACCGCGCGAGCGAGATCCAGATAGTCGCCGAAAGCCAGCGGCTCCTGCTGGAGGAACGCCATCTCGCCAACGGTCGAAACGGCTATCATCCGATCGGGCTCCTCGACCGGTAGCGGGCGCAGCAGCACCGCGTTGATGGCCGTGAAGACCAGAGTTGTGGCGCTCATGCCCACCGCGAGGGTCAGGATTGCGGTGAGGGAAAAACCCGGCGACCGAAGCAGCAGCCGAACGGCGACGCGGAGATCCGGCCAGACGGTTCCGACCATGACGCCTCCTGGTGTGGGACCCCATAAAATACGTGTGGGGCACCTAAGAAGTTCGCCTGCACCGTCCTGGCCCATCTCACCCCCGGGTTCTCGTTACGGCGGCGGGACACCGCTCGATGCGACGACGAGCCACGGTCCACGGGACTTTCTCCCGGTCTTGAAGGAAGGCTGCCAAGGTAATCGACGAGTCGGACGATCCGCGTGTAGGGTCACTACCTCGAGCAGCCGACAGCTTCCGAGTACGCCGCAGGATGGCACTCGGCGAGTTGTGAAGGTCGGCAGGTCCGCCAGGGAGTAAGATGAGGTGTGCTGGAGGCCCCATGAGAATCCGCGCAGTACTCGTGTCAGCGCTTGCGGCCATCGCGGCGATGCCGCTTGCTGGGCAGGTCCAGAAAATGGACGTGCCGGGCATCCGGAACTATTCGCGTGTCGACGCCACGGTAGGTTGCGGCGGCCAGGTGGATCCGGCGGCGATGGCCGCGCTGAGAACAGAAGGGTTCGTCTCAGTGATTAATCTCCGGCTGGCGACGGAGGCAGACGCCAACGTCAACGCGGGACGGGCAGCGGCCCAGGCTGCCGGACTGAAGTACATCCATCTACCCTTCAATGCGGGATCTCCCGACCCGAAGGTCGTCGAGAGCTTCTTGGCCGCCGTCTCAGACAAGACCAATCAGCCCGTGTTCATCCACTGCGGGTCCGCGAATCGCGTGGGAGGCGTGTGGATGATCAAACGCGTGCTGCAGGACGGCTGGCCGATCGACCAGGCGCGCGTTGAAGCCGAGGCAATCGGGCTCAACAATCCGCAGCTCGCTGCGTTTGCCGTCGAGTACATCAACACGCACCGGTAATCAGGGTAGACGGTTCTTCTCCCCCCAATTGTTGAGGTGCAGCGATGACCATCTCGCGACGTGAGGCGATCGTCATTTCGGGTTCGACCTTGGCGGGGTTGTCCTTGGGAGTGCTGACGCGCGAGAGCGTGCAGGCCCAGGCTGCACCGCCGCAGCAGGCGTGGCCGGACCAGCTCGTGGAACGGCCTCTGCGCGAGGGCTTTCCGGCGCCGCTTCCGCTCAACCCGGATGGTTCGGCTCCGGAGCACCCGGCGAGCGCAGCGGGACCCATTACCGATCCGCTCATGTGGCGCACGCCGAACCGCCAGGCGCCTGAGATCGAGTTCGACTACCGAAGAATGGCGATCAAGGTGGATACGCGCGGGCTCGCGAGACTCACGGGAACGCTGCGCTTCTCGGATCTGGAGCGTCTGCCACGCGTGTCCCACACCTTCCTGATGCAGTGCGGCGCCCCCAATCCCCGCGGCATCGTGAAATGGACCGGTGTCCGCTTCAGTGATGTTGCGGAGATGCTGAGTCTCGTGCCGGGGGCGCACTATTGCCGTTTCGTCGCCTCCGATCGCCACTACGTCGATGAGGCGGTGGCGACGCTGAGGCACCCTCAAGTGATGCTCGCGTGGCTGATGAACGACGTGCCCATTCCACCGAGGCACGGCGCGCCTCTCCGGCTCATCGTCCCCTTTCGCTACGGCAACCGGAGCATCAAGGCGATCACCGAGATGACGTTCGCCACTCCGGGCCTTCCCATGCCGCCGTTGCCAGTCTGAACAGCAACAAGCGGACGAGGCCGGTGCAAGATGAACCTTCGCCGCTGTATTCGGACGGTCGGCGGGCAGTTGGGTCGCCGGTAGGCGACCACTCAGGAGTAGCCCGTGCCGGATGGACCGCCGAAACTACCATGGTCCGACTCGCCGGCGAGAGACTGGTTGTCGGGGTCTCAACCGCTGGGTCATTTGCGTCGGTGACTGACAGTCGCTCCGGCAAGCCGGGCCTTGCCATCGCAACAGCGCGTTAACCCGCCCGGAGCGCTGCAAGGGGATCGACCTTCGCCGCGCGCCGCGCCGGCACGAGGCACGCGATGACGGCGACTGCGACAATGACGATCGGCACGACGATGAACGTCAGCGGGTCGTGCGGGCTAACACCGTACAGAAATGTCGATAGCAGGCGGACGCCGGCCAGCGCCGCCGCCAATCCGAACAGCACGCCGATGCCGACAATCCAGAGTGCCTGACGGAGTACGAGCGCGACGATGTCGTGCACCTGCGCGCCGAGGGCGGAGCGCACGCCGATTTCGCGCGTGCGCTGCGCTACGCTGAACGACAGGACGCCGAACAGCCCGACGCCTGCGATCAGTACCGCGAACACGGCGAACCATACGAGCACAACCGCGTACAGCCGCGGCTTCGCCAGGCTCGTCATCACCCGATCTTCCATCGTCGTCACCGAGTCGAGCGCGAGCGCCGGTGCCTGCTCGTGCACAAGGCCGCGCAAAATGGAGACGTACGTTGTCGGATCAGCGGTAGTCCGGATGACGAGAATTGGATCGAAGTTACCTATGCTCGCTGGCACAATCTGCTTGAACGGCGCAAACATCTCCGGCTGCAGCGGCGCGTCGACGCTGTCCTGACGCATGTCGTCCACGACGCCGACGACTTCGCAATCGGCATGCTCGTCGGTGAAACGCAATCCTCCTGCGCGCGGTCCGCGCTGCGGAATGTGGAAGCCAAGAGGGTGATCGCCAAGATATTGGCGCGCGAACGTGCGATTGACCACGATCGCCGGCGGCGTGGCCGCCGTATCGGCATCGGACAGCGTGCGCCCGGCGACGAGCCGCAGGCGCATGGCCGGGAAATAATCGGGGCTGACGAAACGCTGTATCGCCTGCACTTCGATCTCGGCGTCCGGATTACGGGGCGATCGCATGTTGAAGGCCGAGAAGCCGCCGGACGATACCAACGGAAGCCCAGTGCTGTACGCCGCGTGCGTCACGCCAGGCACTACGCGCAGACGGTCGAGCAGCGCCTCGAGCAACTGACTGCGCCGCTCGGCCGGATAGGCCGGCGGAAGCGGCAAACGCCCGGTGAGCACGTTGACGGGGTCATAGCCGCGATCCGCGCGGATCAAAGACACGAAGCTGCGCGTAAGCAGCGCCGCGCCAACGAGGAGCATGCAGGCGATCGCCACCTGCCCGGCCATAATCAGCGTGCGCGTGCGCGCTATCGGCGAGCGCATGGCGCCGCCGATCGGCGCGACGCCGTTTTCCGACAACGTCTCGACCAAGTTGACCCGACGCGTGTGCCACCCAGGCAACAGCCCGCAGGCGACGCTCGCAAGAACCGACACGGCCGCCGCAAACGACAGCACGGGCATGTCGAGCGCCACAGCGTCGAGCCGTGGAAACCCGGCCGGCAGCAGCGACGGCAGCAACCGTTGAAGGCCCGCGGCGAGTGCAACTGCCGCCGCTCCTCCGCACAGGCCAACAATCGCGTTCTCGATTACCAATTGTCTGACGATGCGGCGTTGCCCTGCGCCGATGGCCGCGCGGACCGCCATCTCGCGTCGCCGCGTCGTCGCACCCGTGAGCTGCAGGCTGGCGACGTTCGCGGTCGCGGTGATCAGCAAGAGGGCGACCCCGGCGAGCAGCACGAGAATCGCCGGTCGGACATCGGCCGTGATCGCCTGCAGCTCCGGCACAGCGGACACGTCGATCGCTCCCACCGCGCCGAACAGCGCTCTTGCCGCAAGCCCCATGTCTGGCGCGCTGCGCGCACGCGACGTTGCTTCGGCAGCTGCCTGCGCCGGCGTCGTACCGTCACGTAAGCGCGCCATCGCCCGGAAGATCACGCCGACCAGCACGCCGCCCTTCCCCGTCACGGGCGGCACGCTCCACGCCGTCCACGCCCGTGTCTCGCGATCGGGAAACGCGAACTCGCGCGGCATCACTCCGACGATCGAGTAGGGCTTGTCGTCGAACTGAATGAGATGCCCCACGATCTCTGAACGCCCGCCGAACCGTTCCTGCCAGAGACCGTATGAGAGAATCACCAGTCCCGGTTGATCGCGCGCGCCTTCGCCTTCATTGAAGAGGCGTCCGATCAGCGGACGGACTCTCAAAATCGGAAAGAGGCTCGGCGTAGTGGGGATGATCGCTACCCGCACGGGATCGCCGGCGCCGGTCAACGTTGCCGTCTGAGTCAGCCACCCGCCGAGGTCCTCGATCGTCGATCGATGATCGCGCCACGCGAGGAACGTCCCATTCGATACGGTACCGAGGACACGACCCGTGCGACCCTGGCGCGTTTCCGTGACGCGCACCAGTCGATCCGCGTCGGCCCACGGCAGCGGCTTCAGCAGCACGCCGTACACCACGGTGAACAGCATCGTCGTCGCCCCCATGCCGAGTGCCATCGTGAGAATCGCGACGGCAGCGAAGCCCGGCTGACGGCCGAGGAGACGAAGGCCGTAGCGCAGATCCTGCATGAGGCCGGCGAGCGGAACGCCGCCGGCGGCCGGCGGTGGAATCGACGACGCGCGCTTTGGCCGGCGGTGGAGATCCGCGGCCTCGCGCACCCAGACGTCGATGAGATCGTCGACACGCCGCTCGGCCTCGCTGGCGTCGCGGCCCTGGGCGCGCAGCGTGTCGTACGCGGCCGCGGCATGCGTGCTCAGCTCTTCGAGCACGTCAACGTCGCACGCTTGGCCGTTCGCCTCGAATGTGCGGTACAGCCGCTGTTTCCAGTCAGGCATGACGAACCCCGGCGACGCGGTCCAGCGCCAGGAAGAACGTGTCCCACGTCGAGCGCTGTTTCGCGAGCGCTTTTCGGCCCGCGCGCGTCAGGCGGTAATAGCGGCGTCGCCGCTGCCCGGCGCGTTCGACCCAGCGGCCGTCGACCAAGCCCTTCTCTTCGAGGCGATAGAGCGTCGGATACAGCGAGGCTGTGTGAAAGGTGATTGTGCCGTTCGACCGTTCTTCAATCAGCTGACTGATTTCGTAGCCGTGGCGTTGGCGCTCGTCGAGTAGCGCCAGGATGAGGACTTCGGTGCTGCCGCGCTTCAACTCGCGTTCGAGCAGCGACGTCACCATATGTGGCGCAATTATATAATGCGAGACCAAAGCGCAATGCAAGCGGGTGCGGCCGGCTTCGGCGATGAATCGTCAACCTTGGCTGCGGCCACCTCCGCTGACGCCCCAGCCGCAGTGCGAACGCGGCCTATCAAATCAAGTATGTGCCGCTGCGCGCTTCGCGTAGCTGATGTGAAAGCCGTTCGTATTCGTCGGTCTCGACAAACGCCGTGCTCTTTACTGATTTCAGCCGGCTGTGTGCTCCACGATTGAGAGCCTGAGCGGCCCGGCGTGCAAGCACCATCGGGCCCGCCCACCCGACACATCTTGCGCAAAGTCAGCTGACGCCAAGTCTTGGCGTTCTTTGCGATCACTCTGAAGATCTTGCAGGGATCCGCTTGGAAGCCACCTGATTTTTTCAAGCTGATGCGAGACATCAGCGACCGCCCACTTGATGGGCGGCGCGGGATCGCTTTAGCGACGGCTGCGCGATCAACTGACGCCGATCGAGGAACACGAGCTCCGCGGGGAAGTCGTCAGCGGATCAGGGCCGGCGTCAACGGCGTGCCGCTCCGTTGCCCGCGCCAGGACACTTTCGAGCAGCGGCGTCATTTGCGGCAGCTGCTTCGCTCGAATGACGAGATCCCACAGCGGCTCGAACTTTCTCCACCCGGCCGCGTAGACGAAATGCTTGGCCTGGTGTTTCAGCGTGCCGTGCGAGAGCGACGCCCGTGTGATGGATGACCAGCGATAAAACTCGCGGTACGCCCAGTCGTAGCCCTGTTTGAGGACTTCGGGTTCGAGACGGGCCGGCCGGTACACGACGTGCCGTGTATCGTACAATGGCCAGTGTCGCGTCACGATGCGGCGCTGCTCCTGCATCCGCGCGAAAAGCGCCGTGCCCGGGTATGGTGTCAGGATGTGAAAGGTCGCCGTCGTGATGCCCCGCTCGATCGCACAGTCCACCGTGCGGCGGAACACATCCTCGTCGTCGCCATCCATGCCGAACACGAAGCTGCCGTTGATCATGATGCCCAGGCGATGCAGCCGCTCGGTCACGGCCTTGTAGTCCCGGCCGAGATTCTGACGTTTGTTGCTTTGCGCAAGGTTCGCCGGCGAGAGGGTCTCGAACCCGACGAAGAGGCTCCGCAGCCCGGCCTCCGCCGCCTGTTCGATGAGGTCCCCGGACAGAATGGAATCGACGGTCGCTGCGCCCTGAAACAACCGGTTCATGCCGCGCATGCCGTCGAAGAGCGCGCTCGCGAACCGGCGATTGCCCAGCAGATGATCATCGAGGAAGTAGAGGTGCCGGCCGGGAAGCCGCTCGATCTCGGCGAGGGCCTCGTCGACTCGCTGCGTATAGAACGAGCGACCGCCCTCGAAAAACGCATCCTTGTAGCAGAAGTGGCAATGATGCGGACATCCGCGGGTGACGACGATGGAGTTGGGCACGAGATAGCGGCGCCGCTCGATGAGGTCGCGCCGGATTGGCGGTACGCGGTGCAGCGTCCGATCCGCTGTCGACCGGTAGACCGCCAGGGGCCTACCCGCGCGAAGGTCCCCCAGGAATCGCGGAAACGTCTGCTCGGCGGGTCCGAGGAAGATGGCATCCGCGTGCCGGGCGGCCTCGTCGGGCAGAGCAGTCACGTGCAGGCCGCCGAGCGCCACGAAGGATCCGCGCGCCCTGTAGTGGTCGGCGATCCGGTACGCGCGAAAGGCGTTGGTGATGTAGACCTGAATCAGCACGAGATCCGGCCGGTCGTCGATGTCCAGCGGTGCCACGTGCTCGTCCGCCACCGCTTCGTCGTCCGGATCGAGGAAGGCCGCGAGCGTGGCCAGCCCGAGGGGCGGAAACAGGGAGTACTTGATCGGACGCCAGTATGGATCCGTGGCTTCGGTGAGGGCCGGCAAGATCAGCTTCACACGTCTCATTCTTTGTAGTATAAAGTATACTATCACGAAGTGTTCAAACGTCTCTTCGACGTTGCCGGGACGGTCGGCGGCGTGATCGTGTTTGCTCCGGTGCTGGCGGTGGTCGGCGCCGCGAT
>JACOUA010000176.1 GCA_016178075.1 Acidobacteriota bacterium | reverse complement strand
CTCGGTTACAACGAACCGGATACCGTGCTGATCGCCCAGCTCACCGGAAGGAGACGTTCCACGCCGGCCAGTGGCAGCGCGGCGGCGCCTTCGGACATGTACGCCATTCCGAACCGGCGTATGGCGATGCATGTCGTGGGCTTGCCCCTGGTGTGGAACTCGCCGCTTCGCACAGGAAACTTGCGAGATCCGAATGGTCCACAGGTCACCTTCGCCGCCGAATCGTTCATTGACGAACTCGCCGCGGCGGCGACAGCCGACCCGGTCGAGTTCCGCCTGAGACTCCTCGCCGCCAGCACTGCTGACGACAACGGGTTCAGGCGGGCGCGCTCGATCGCCGTCGTGAAGGCCGCAGCGGCCGCGTATGGGTGGGACACTCGTCCATCGCCCAAACCGCTCGGCGCCGAGAACATGCTCACCGGGCGCGGTATCGCCTACGCCTTCCGCAACCAGACCGTGATCGCCGAGATCGCCGAGGTTGAGGTGAACCGCAGAACCGGTCGCGTGTGGGTGAGGCGGCTCGTCTGCGCGCACGACTGCGGGCTGGTCGTCAACCCCGAGGCGCTGCGCCGCACCGTCGAGGGCGCCATGCTCCACTCAGTGAGCCGGGCGCTCTGCGAGGAAGTCCAGTTCGATACCCAAAAGGTGACCAGCGTGAATTGGAGCTCGTATCCCATCCTCACGCACACCGATACGCCGGCCAGCATCGACGTCGTGCTGGTGAACGGAGATCCCAATCCGAGCCGGCCCGATCTTCCTCACTACGGCGCCGGGGAGGCGTCCTGCAAGCCCATGATCGCGGCAGTCGCCAACGCGATCTATGACGCGACCGGCGTTCGGATCCGTCGGGTTCCCTTCCGACCCGAGCGCGTTCTCGCCGCGCTCAAGGCTGCAAGAATCTAGCTGGCAGCTCTCCTCGCCCTGTCGTCGCCGCGACACAACAAGCATTTCTCAACAAGCGTTTCTCCTTGACAACCTATCCACCGCAACGATAATCCGGCCTGAATCCCGTATATACCTGGCCAGTTGGTGTGGTGAGGTGATACGGGTCTGTGGGAGGGGCGAGGATATCCGCGAACCGTCGGTAAGGACCCGGAAAGAAATAAAGGTGTCATCTTGGGCGTCGAGGCGCCCGCCCGGCAAGGCGCGAGGAGCGCGCATACCGGGTGTATGTAAGCGACGAGCAACGCAGCCCGGCGGGATGCATCGGCGTCCAAGATGACACCTTTATTCCTTTCCGGGCCCTAAGTGGTGGCAACGCTGACGCGGCACAGGAGGAACGATCCATGAGCGCGATTCGGTATTCGGCTGTCGTGGGAATCTCTCTAATTGTCGCCGCTGTGGTTCTGGTCCAGCCTGTTGCTGCTGGGGCCCAGACAGGTGATGGAGCTCTGGTGGGGAACATTACCGACGCGCAGGGGGCGGTGTTGCCGGGAGTGACGGTCACCGCGGCGGGTCCGGCCCTGCTCGGTGAGCGCGTCTCGGTTTCGGACCAAAACGGCTACTACCGCCTGCGGAGTCTTCCGCCAGGCGACTACACGGTCAAGGCGGAATTGCCAGGTTTTGCCACGTATCAGCGCGCCGGGATCCTGGTTCGAGCCGGCGCCACCTTCACGGTCAACGTGACGATGCAGGTGAGCTCGGTCTCGGAGACCATCACGGTCACGGGTGAATCGCCGATGATCGAGACCGCGGCGCCGATCAGCAGCGTCCTGATATCGGGCGAGTTCCAGCGCGAAATCCCGCTGAACTCCCGCCGCAACTGGGCCGATGTGCTCGAGCTCACGCCCGGCATCTATTCGCGGCCGTTCGACGATAACAGCGGCCGCCAGGTCTATCACGGTCGCGGTTCAGGCCACTGGACGCACGTGATCACCGTCGATGGCGCAAACGCCGTCTCGTACTACGATGCGCAGCCGACCTTCATCAACATGAGCACGGACACGATCGGAGACGTCGAGATGAAGACCGGCGGCGTCGACGCCGCCTCGCCCATGGGAACCGGGATCAACGTCAACATCGTGACTCCGAGCGGCGGGAACGCGTTCCACGGCCAGGCGACGTCGGTGCTGCAGCCGATGTCGTGGAACGGCGACAACACGAAGAACGCCAGGGCCGGCGGCGGGGGAACGCCGACCATCCAGCAGGTCTATCTGTGGGACGGCTCGCTCGGCGGGCCCATCAAGCGAGACCGCGTCTGGTTCTTCAGCTCGATTCGGGTCAATCGCCTCACGAACGCGATCAGCCGCACGCCGTTGAACGTCGAGCGGCTGCGGGCCTTCCGTCCCGATATTCAGCTGTTCGACAACCACACGAGGGCCACGCAGTGGTTCGCCAAGGGGACCACGCAGTTGAGCCCGATGCACAACTTGCTCGTCTCCGCGTCCGACGACCGAGTCACAATCAACGACAACCGGGAGCACCACACACACCCGACGCGGTTCTCTTCCACGGGCGGCGGTTTGTACACGGCCAAGCTGGACTCGATCTGGACGAACAAATTCAGCACACAGTTTCTCTATTCCTACAACAACAAAAGCGGCTCCGATGTCGATACGTTCGAAGAGTTGAAGGGCGTCGGCCCCGAGGTCACCGTGCATCAGAACGCGTTTCCGTCCGGCGGCGTTCTGGTGGGGACCGGCACGCTCGCCATCATGAACAACCAGCAATCGCTGGTGTTCGAGCCGGCGTCATTGATGACGATTCGTGCCGACTTTACCTACTTCACACCGGGGTGGGGCGGCTCGCATGAGTTCAAGTGGGGCTTTTACGGAGCGCCTCGGAACAACTACGACCAGAAACGGGAGTACTTGAACGACGGCTTCATCGCCGAGGACGTCCGCCTGCGGGATCCCAACGACTTGCGTTCGGGATTCATCCCCTTCCGCCGCGAGTACGTCACCCCGACGAAGATCCACGAGTTGTCGGCGCGCGAGAGAGACATCGCGTTCTACGTCCAGGATTCCTTGAAGCTCGGCACGCGGTTGACGGTGAATGCTGGGATCCGGGTGGATTTCACCAAGCGCTTCGACAAGATTTTCAATATCACCCGCCAAAAGAGCGCGGAGATTGGGCCCCGCTTTGGCGTGGCCTATCTTCTTGATCGCGACGGGCGCAACGTCATCCGGGGCAGCATCACGCGCACCCACCAGCCCATGACCGGCCGTGACAACGTCACTCGTTTCCTGGGCGGTGGCTCGGTCGATCGACGCGTTGTCTACGACATGAACGGCGACGGCATCTTCGAGACCGAGAACTTTACGCCGGCCACGACCCAAACATTGGTGAAGTTGCAGCTGGATCCGAACATTTCTCAGCCCTATACCGACGAAGTGATCGTCGGGTATCGCAGACAGTTTCCGGGCCAGTTGACCATTGACGTGGCTGGCATTCACAAACGGGTGATGAACCTCAACGCGCTCGTCGAGATCAACGGGTTCTGGCCCGACGGTCCGTTCAAGCCCTTTGGCGGCTTCGGCCGGGTCGATCCTAACCGCGGGCTGGTGTTCAAGCAGACCGAGAACACGTGGAGCCATCTGAACATGTCCGCCATCGATGTCATCGTGACGAAGAACATGAGCAACGGGCTCATGTTCTACACGTCGTTCACCCGGCAGTGGCACGACATCACCGGAGACTGGAACCCGACCGACCCGGCACGCTTCATCCAGCCCGACGCCTTTGAGATGAAGAACGTCACCCTCCACGACACGCGTGGGAATAATGACGACAACAGCCTCGGCGGCGGAAACCTTGGCAGTTCCATCTGGATGAGAGGCTCGTTCTCGGCTGGCTGGAACTGGCGTGCGCCGTTGGGTCTGGTAGTCTCCGGCAGCTTCACCGCGCGCCGGACACATTGGGCGGGACCGATTTTCGACCGTCGGTCGGCGCCCGACCCACGATTCGGGCCAGCCCGCATCACGCTCGCGAATGGGACCACCCAGCCCAACCCGCTGGCCACCGCCATTCGGTTCGCGTACGGGACCCGGGGGGAAGGCCAGGTGCCCAATGCCACGGTGATGCCCCTCGGCTTGAAAATCGCCCGGGAGTTCACGTTCTCGGAACGTAAGAAGCTCGAATTCGGCGCCAACATCTTGAACGTCTTCAACCAATCCGAGTTCTATCAATTCGCCGGCGGCGCCAATCAACGCTATAGCCCGAACTTCATGACCTTTCGCAGCCAACAGCCCGCGCGTGCATTCCAGATGCTGATCAAATACAAGTTCTGAGCAGCGGAACTCACATGACGCCAGAGCGAAAGCCTGGCGTCTCGAGTTCCTCGCCTGACTTGCCCGCGGCGCGCCAGCCTTCGCTCGCGATCCGAGACTCGTCGCGAGCTAGCAGTCCGTGGTGCAAGTCCAGCGTCGCACCGAGGGCGGCGATGCGCCCGCCTGGCTAGGCGCGACGAGCGAGAATACCGGGAGTATTTGAACGAGTCGCAACGCAGCCAGGTGGGATGCAGCGCCGGCCGAATGCAGCTGGACTTGCACCACGAACTGCTAGGGCTTGGCGAGCCGGAAGGTCAGCGGCGCGACGAATGCTCCCTGGCTGTAGGTGCCGACCAACTCAGTCCCTTCCTTGTTCAGGGCGCCGGCGTACGAGCCGCCAACGGTCTTGAAGTCAAGCGTCAGGTTCGAGCCCGCTTGAGTGATCGTGCTCACCGGAATCTCCAGCTCTCCTTCATCCAAATTGACAATGCTGCCGGTCGCTGTGCCGTCGGGTTCATTCGACATCGTCAGGACGAACCGCAACTGCTTCCCATCGACGGCCAGTGTGCCGTTCCAGGTGCCTTCCAGTTCCCTGCCGATCGGGGCGCTCTTTGCCGCGGCTTCAATCCTGGGGTCTCCTGTCCGGGTCAGACTGAAAGGCACTGAGCCTCCACTCTGGCTGTACGTGCCAGAGATCGACTTCCCATCGGCGGAGAGGGCGCCTTCGAAGGTGCGCTCCCCGGCGACGCGCCCGATCTGGAAGCGGACCGACTTGCCCTCCACGGCGACTTTCGAGAGCGGAAGGCCCCGCAGGCGTTGTGCGGGGTTGCCGAACGTGCCCGCGAGTTCCCCCTTGCTGTTTTTCCCACGACCTGCCACCGCTCGCTCTCGCTCGCGGCGCCGATTTGCGACAACGATCCGCCTAGTGACGACCTCAGAAATCCAGGCGCGCAAGGTTTCTGGTGGCGGCGTACAGCAGCGCCACCGACACGGCCGCGGTGGCGAGCAGTCCCAGCCACGGCAATCGGCCGCCACGGAAATAGACCTCCCCACTCATCAGCCCGAAAATGCTGTAGCGCGAGAGGTCGCGAAGAACCAGCCCAAAGAGCGCCAGCACGATCGCCACGCAGATGACAATCAACCACGGGCGCCACACGTCGCTGAACACGGTGGACAGGAGAAACGCCAGGCTGAAGAACACAGTGCCCGCGACGAACAGGCACAGGCCGTGGACCAGCGCGTCTCCGATGCCGTAGGCCTCTCCGATGGTCGGCGACAGCAGCGTGAGCAGGAGCGATGGGACGAAGGCGAGCACCAGCAATTCCGCCAGGGCCGTCGCGGCCCGAACCCCAAGCAGGCGGTTGCGCGTGGCCGGCAGCGACAGCGTGAAGAGCGCCCCGCGTCCAGTCGCTTGCGCGAGCAGGCCTCCGGTACCGAGCAGCATCGCAAAGAGCGCCCACATCTGCAGCAGGTTCTGCCGGTACCACTGCGACCACACATAGCCACGGTAGTCGCGCGACAGCTCTATCGCCTCCGTGAGCTGCCGGCCGATCTCTCCGCTCAGTTCAACCTTGGGCGCCAGCGGCAGCAGCTTGACCACCTGGGGATAGCTGTATACGGTGCTGCACGCGGACAGCGTCAGCAGCACGAGACCGATCAGAAACCGCCACCGGGTTTCCAGCCAGGACTTGTACCAGAGCATGTCAGTCCTCCACGGTCACGGTCTCGAGAAAGATCTCTTTCAACGTGACGGGGACGATGTTCACCGACACCGGGCTCAGCGCACGCGCCTCGTCGAGGATCTGCTCGGCCCCGGCGCTCGAAAGTACCGAGAGCACACGGCCATCGCGCCGCACTCGCACGATGCCGGGCGCGCGGAACGCCGGCTCTGGCGCGTCGCCGTCGAACACCAGTTGTACTCGGCGGTAGTTCTCCCGGAGGTCGTCGAGCGCCCCCGTCACCACGGCGCGGCCGCGATCGATGATCGTGACGCGATCGGCGATCTGGTCCACCTCGGCGATCTGGTGCGAGGAGAAGAACACCGTCAGCTCCTCGCCGGCCACGTGGCTCACCAGGGCCTGCAAGACCTCCTCGGTCATCGCCGGATCGAGCCCCGAGGTCGGCTCGTCCAGCACCAGCAGGTCTGCGCCCCGGCAGAGCGCCAGCAGCAACGCGAGCTTCGTGCGCATGCCGCGCGAGAGCGTCTTGACCTTCCTGGCCGCAGGCAGCTCGAAGGTCCGGAGATACCGCTGCTCCAGGTCGCCGCGCCAGCGCGGGTAAAAGGCGGCGGTAAAGCGGATAATGTCCTGTACCGTCATGTAGTCGTAGAGGTCCTTGTCCTCGCTGACAAACCCCGTGCGCCGCCGGATCTCGACGCTCGCCTCCGGCGCATCGGCTGCCAGGCCGAACACACGGGCGTGACCACTGGTCGGCCGCGCCATGCCGAGCAGAATCTTGATCGTGGTGGTCTTACCGGCACCGTTGCGTCCCAGAAACCCGTAAATGGAGGCCGCGGACACTTCGAGGCTCAACCCGCGTACTGCTTCCACGCCGTCGTAGTTCTTCCGCAGGTCCGCCGTTTCGATGACGAACGGGTCAGCCACCATGACCTCCAGTCCTCGTCAACCCCGCGAGCTCCGCCTCGAACAACCGCCGGATTTCGTCGTCGGTCACTCCGCGCGCGTGCAGTCGCTCCACCGCCGCCGCGACGATGGCCTGCCCGGCGCGAAGCCTGTCCGTCAGCTTCTTCGCCCGCGCGTTCCCGGAGACGAACGCCCCCGCGCCATGACGGAGCTCGATGACGTCTTCGTGCTCGAGCTCGCGGTAGGCCTTGGCCACCGTGTTCGGGTTGATCACGAGTTCCTCCGCCAACGGCCGGATGCCCGGCAGCTGCTCGCCCGGCCGCAGCGCGCCCGTTTCGATGGCGTGCTTCACCTGCTCCATCAACTGGAGGTAGATCGGCACACCCAACGACGAATTGGGTCGGAACAGCATCGCCTAGTGTACTACTGAACTAGCACAGTATTACTGTAGCGGGAGTGGCGAGGGCTGTCAAGTCGAGAAGCACCGTTGGATCGAAACAGCCGGCCAGCGGCGGCGCCGGGGCCGTCTGGGCGTCGGCCGGCCCAGACTTCGCGCGCACGGCATAGGGCGCTGCGAACGTCGCGCTGTAGCCGTGCCGTCCGGTGTCGACGTAGATGCGCTTGCGCCGATCAGCCTTGCTGAACTCCTGCGTGAGGTGGGACGAACCAGGTTGGGTGGGAGCGCGACCGCTTCATCTGAGGCAGTGGACAAGGCGGGTTCTTCCACACGACCTCGGCCCGCTCAAGAACGCGAGCTGGCCTCCGCCGGATCCATCCGCGCGGCGAGGCGCGCCGGATATGTTCCCGACAGCAGACCGACTGCGGACGCAAGGCTCAGGGCCACGGCGACACTGCCGGCGGACACCGCTACAGGCCATCCCGCGGCCGCCGCCACCACATAGGCCAGGAGGGCACCCACGAGGGTGCCGGCGACCCCGCCCACACCGCAGAGCAACGCTGCCTCGGTGGAGAACTGGACGAGAATGTCACGGCGGCGCGCGCCGCACGCGCGCCGGATTCCGATCTCCCCCATGCGCTCCGACACGCTGGCCACCATGATGTTCATGATGCCCATCCCGCTGATGAGCAGCGCCAGCGCGCCGATGCCCAGCAGCACACCGTTGAACGTCCACTGCGCGCGAAGCAGCTCGCGCGGCACGACCACCTCATAGACGCGGCCCGAGCCCGCGGTCCGGGGATGGTGTCTGTCGGGCCGCTCGTAGTTCACGAGTGCGTCGAGCTTCAGTCGCGCCAGCCGTGCCTGCTCCTCGGCGCGTCGCCACGCCTGCTCGGCCCGTTCGAGCTCGGCCCGCGTCAGAAAGCCTTCGGCGAGTAGCGGCTTCACATCCTCGTACGCGGTCCGCGTCCGTTGAAGCTCGCGCCCCGCCTCGGCGAGCACCGCTTCCGCCTGCGCCACATCGAACCGCCCCTTGCCGTCCTTCTCGTTGGCCAGATCGCGCTCGGCAAACTGCACCTGCTTCGAGCCAGCGGCCAGTTCCCCTTCGGCGCGCATCCGCTCGAGCCGCAGCTCCTCCTGTGTCCGGCGTAGCTCCGCTTCGAGCTGCCGCTTCGTCGCTTCTTCCTTCGCCAGCGTCTGCCGCAGTGCCCCATCGTCAAACCGCACGAGGAGATCGCCGGAGGCCACCAAGGTCCCCTCGGGTACGAGCTCCACGATCTTCCACTGGCCGCCCAGCGGTGCCGTGTGCAACATCAGCCGCGCGGCGCTCAGAGTACCTGTTTCGACGATCGTGTCCACGAGGTGGCCTTCGCGTGCCACCGCGAACGGCGGCCCGTCGGACACGTTCTGCGGCAGGACCACCGCAACGGCCAGTCCGGCCGCCAGCAGCACGCCCACCGACGCCATGCCCGCCTCGCGCGGCCGGGCGCGCGCCACGCGCAGAAGACGACAGGGGGAGAGGTAGCCTTCGAGGGTCCTGCGATAACGGGATGCTGCAGTCGTCACCGGAGAAACTCGTCTGGATCGAGGAGTCCGGTGGCGCGGCTGAGCGCGAGAACCGCGAGCGCGCGATCCACCGTCGCCGCAATCAGGTCCGATCGCGCCTGGAAGACATTCGCCTCGGCGTCGATTACATCGAAGTTATCTGCCAGACCACGCTCGTAGCGCAGCTCGGCGAAGCGAAGCTGACGCTGGGCCACGTCGAGCGACTGCTTTTGGATGGCCATCGCCTCAGCGGCGCGTAGCCGGGCGCGGTACGCGCGGCGTATCTCGGCAGCGACGTTCTCCTCCAAGTCGTGTGCCGCGCGAACGGCGGCGCGGATGGCCACGTGCGCCGATTCCACGCCCGACGCCGCACTCGCGCGATCGAGGGCGTACGTCGTGTTGACGCTGACGCGCAGGCCGTTGAACAGATCCGCCAGCAGCGCGCCCGCCGGCGAGCCGAAACTCCGCCGGGTGTAGCTGATGTTCAATTGCAGGTCGGGCAGCAGGTTCCATTTCGCGATCATCGCCGCGCGCTGCGCGTCGGCCACCCGGTCACGGGCCTCCCGGACGTCGAGCCGCCGGCCTATCGTCGAGGCGACAAGCCGCTCGATGATGGACCGCTCACCCATCCGGGCATCTTCGTTCTCCGAGACGCGCAGGGCCCCGGGCAACAGACTCTCGACGGCCGCCTCGGGCTCGTCGGCGTCAATCTCGATCTCGCTATGGACCGTTGACGCCGAAGCACCGCGAAGTACGCCGCTGCCACCGACACGACGAGCTGTTGACGGGCATCGGCGAGCTCGCGCTCCGCTCTGCTCACGCTATGCTGCGCGCTCGTCAGCGAGGCGCGGGCCGAGGCCCCGAAGCCACGCAACAGAGGCTGCGACAGCGCCAGCGTGAAGCCGCCGTCACGGAGCTCGGCGCCGCCGGCCCCGTACTCGAAGGAATTGGCGGTCAAGGCGAGACCGGTGCCTGTGGACAGGCGTTTGGACACCGTGACGCCGACGCTGCGCTCGGCGATCCCCTGAGGCTGCGAGCCGCTCGAGAAGCTTGGCAACAGACGGACGCCGAACTCGGAGGCGGCGAGCCGGCGCTGAATCTCGGCTAACGCGACACCGTCGGCTGCCGACTGGAGGCGCGGGCTATTCCGCAGCGCCTCGGCGACAGCGGCGCGAAGCGTGAACGGCAGCGCCGGGCGGTCGAGCGCCTGCTCCGCTCGCCCGTTTGCGACCTGCAGCACCACGCCAGCGGCGACAACAACCGCCAAAAGGAGCGACCGCAACGTCATTTTCGTTGGTAGTTTCCGCGCTTCCATTCGTCGAAGCTGTAGAGGGCCGGCTTCCCGCTGACCCACGGGTCGAGGACGATCGCCTTCTTCGGATCTTTGTCCCAGCCCTTCGGTACGAGGCCCGCCGCCGAATGGAGTTGATTGTCGGTATCGAATTTACGCACCTCGAAGCACTCCAGCTTCAATCGGATAAGGCGCCGGTACACCGCCTCGCGCCAGTCGGTGCAGAGACCCATGGGCCTTTTCACGTATTGTTCCAGCTTCACGATTTCCACCAAGTAGTAGTTCGCCCACTTCGCGTCCCCCGACTCCTGCGCTTTCGCCAAACGTCGTCTGAAGACAGTGAGCTGTTCCTGCATGGCGTACAGGTCCGAATGGCTCGAGGGAGGGCTCGTCAACATGATCCACGCGTTGCCGAATCGCCCGTGATACCAGCCGTCCTCCTTCCGTTGCCGTACTTCATCTTCGAATGCCTCCATGATGAGCGCGATCTCGCGGTTCCACTGCTCTTCGTCACAGCCGTCAGGGATCGCCGCGCCGGCCGCCGAGCGGCGCGCACGCGCACTGCAAGGCTCCAAGGCTGCCAGCGCGCGCGCAGCATGCACTGAGTCACCCTGGACGCGCGTTTGGCTCACATCAGGGCGGATGGAAAGCGACGCGATCACCAGGCTCAACAGAATCGTCATTTCGACGCCGCTCCTCCCCTGCCCGATCTGAGCGCGTCGATCCTGCGCGCTTCACTCAGAACCGCCATGATGTCGCGCCACCGGTTCGGCGCCGCGCCCCGGATCGCCGCGTCCATTTCTTTCGTCCACGCACGCTTCATCTGCTGCACGTTCTGGCGGGTGCGTTCGACAAAACGCCCCGTGAACGTGTTTTCGTTCCATCGTTCGCGCGTCACCCAGACCGCCCATTGCTTGATCGAGTCGAGGTACGCCTGTGGATCGCTGTCGGGACGCAGCCGCCCGGCGGTCGCCAGTGCGCGTGCCGCCCGCAGTACGTTTCCGAGCGGTCGGAATTCCTGCTGTGCGAGCGCATCGGCGACGCGGTAGATCGTGCCGACCGCGGGAGGCGGCTTCAGAAAATCCAGGCAATAGCCGAGAATCGGGTGCGCGTGCACACCTGTCTTCGCCATCGCGGCGGTCGGCTTCCCGACACCTGCCTTGATAGGCTCGAGCACGAGCGCCTCTGGAGCGACGATCGCGATCGGTTGATTTCCCGGATTGAGCACCTGCAGTTGGAAGACCTCGCCGCTCGATCGCCCCGTGGCGACAAGTGAGACGGCAATCTCACCAGTCGGCGCCCCATCCATCTGGCGGCTGGCCTGTGGACCCACGCCAACGCTCGCCCACGCTGCGGAAAGTCTTGGCCTCGAAAAAAGGGCTCGTGGATGTCGGAAGAAGGCAAGAACATCTTCGATTCGCGCCAGCCATTCGCTGCGAGTGGCTGCTCGAGCCTGGGACTCACCCTGTATCCGCGGCTCCATTCGACAGAAAACGCCCACCCGATCGATCACAAGGTTCTGGAACGCAGGGTCCGCCGCTGCGTTGCCGTGTCCAAGATCGAGCTGGCTCTGTCCGTCCGTCGTAAAGAGTTGAAACCCTGTCCACAAGGCGTCTGTCGTCGAGCTCGTGAATCTTGCAGCATCTGACCCAGGCGGTCCGATCGACAAGTCCGGGCACGGACACGGAAAGAGGCTCTCGAGAATTTCGCCTCGTGTCTCCTGCGTCGTCGCTTCGAACAAACGGTTGAAGCCCAACATGAAGCTGTATTGCAGCGGCGCGAGCTCCTCTTCGGCGAGACCTCTGAGCGCGCTCAGATTGCTGGCGTTCAACTGCGAGAAGAGCGAGGGATTCTGCACGAGGGCGCCTCGCAGCGCCTGAGGCGAGCCGGTCGCCGGGAGGCTCATCGGCACGTCGCTGGATCCGGATGGGACGACCGGAGAGCCAGCAGGAGGCTGGGCGTCGAGCGGCAGGCTGGGGTCCGCGTCGGGACGGAGCACCTCCCTCAGAAACGGCATTCGCCACGACTCGTCGGGCGACTGCCTGTCGCCAGACATGGCTTCAAGGCGCCTCAGCTCGTCCACCATCGACGAGCGGATCTCTCGGAGGCGGACGAGACGGAGCTTTTCGATGGCGTCGATCTCGCCTCGCTGGTCCTTCGTCTCGAGCGCCCGGAGGTCATGCATCATGTTGACCCTTGCCGTGTACTCGAACAGAAGTCCCGGGTCGGTCGGCCCCACAAAGGCGCTGGACGACGTGTCTCTGGCTTTCGGCGACGACGGCCGGAAATGCTCGAAGTAGTCGGGGAGCGATTGGGCTGAGCTAAGTGGGCCGAACGGATCCCACGAGATGGGCGACCCAGCCGATGGCGGTGAGGACGAAACCCGTCCGGGTGGGAGCGGACCTGAGGGCACGGGTGAGGTCGCGCCTTTAGAGGGCGCTGCTGGCGTTCCGGAGGATGTTCCGGTCGCGGGCCGGGGGGTTACGGGTCCGGCCGGACCGGGAATCATCGTTTGACTTGCCCCAGCCCGTCGCGCGCATCGGCAGAACGCGCCAGTGCTGCGGTCTTCCAGAGGCTCGCGCTGCGGAAGACCAACGATGCCAAGAAAAAACGGAACCCGCTCTCCGAAGACCGGCGACGGCGCCAGCCTGACCTCCTCGCTCTGGCGCGCCACGCCGCGAGCATCCTTGCGTTCCCTCGATCTGGTCGCGCGAGCGGTTACGACCAGCTCGTACTCCCGCACACCATAGGTCCGCACGGCGCGCGAGCAGGGGGCGTTCTGCCAGTGCGGCAGCTCCTCGTCGATACGGCTTTTTGCGACCAACGCCTGCACGTCACGCGCGACCCGCGCCCACGCATCGTCGGCGAACCTCTTGAACTCGTCGCGCCGGTCGGCGAAGAGCCGGGCGATCTCCAGCGGCAGGATCAGCTCAACGTCTCCCGGAGTGTAATCAGGGTTGAAGGCCCCTTCGAGGACCAACCGATGGGACGTCGTACAGCGATTGTCGCAACTGAAGTCGCAGTCTTCGTGGCGCGCGTGGTTGCCGTCATGACGGCAGGCGTTCTCGCACTCGAAGTCCACCTCGGAAGTCGTCGAATCTGTCGACCGAAGCGCATACTCGAGAACCAGCTCGTGCCAGACCGTGATGACGACGGGTGGTGTGGAGGGATCGTTGTCATCGTCGCTCTCGGCGATAGTGAGAGTACTGCGGAACGGTCCGGCCGTGTGAATCGGACGGACATCATCGGCGATCTCAGCCCGAACGGCGGGCGCGGCATGAGGCGCGTCGAACCCGTCGCCGGCCGCCACGAGCATGACCCCGGCAACCAGCAACGGGATGCACGTATGGCGGAGTCTGGATCGAAGACTCATGGTCGACATGACATAGAGAACGGACACGGTTCGAAGCCTTGAGGCGACGCGTGCGCCTGCCGTGTCCGTTCTTCCCTTTAGACCACATCACAAGGAGAGGGGACATGCTGAGAATGCTGGTGTCACTGGGAGCGGCGGCTGGCCTTGCGTGGACGATGAACGTCGCGCTTTCGGCGGCGCAGGCCGAGCGCTCCATCCAGTTGCGCGTGCAGAACAAAGGCGTGCCGGCGCAAGGCGTGGAGGTGGCGCTCTACGCGGCCAACCAGGGCAAGGTCTCGCTTGGCGCGACGGCCAGCGACGGGTCGCTCGACTTCGCGCTGAGCGCGGCGAATCTCGGCAAAGTTCAGGTGGACGTCATCGTCGACGAATGTCCAGATGGCAGCCGCGTGCAGCTCGTGGCGCCGGGCGGACCGCTCCCACCCGCCGATGACAAGTGCCGCCGTCGCCGCCTGGGTGCGTTCCGATGGGACCGGGCGCGTCGGATCGTCATCGACGTGACCGGCGGTGTCACGGTTACCGGGGGCGGGCTTTCCGGAGCCGTGATTGGCGGCATTGCCGGTGGCGCCGGTGCGGCGGTCGTTGCAGCGGTGGCCGCCGGTGGAGGGTCGGCAGGATCGAGCGCACCGGCCGCGAGTACGCCTTCCACGCCGACACAGACGACCACTATCACCGGCACGTTTTCCGCGACGGTCGGTCCGGCGAGCAATGCGTGCAGCAACGACAGCAGCCCGTTCAACGTGGAGTACATGATCAGGGAAAACTCAGACGGGTCCATCTCGGTCTCGAAGAGTGGGCTGCCATTCCAGGGTACGCGCAGCGGGAATCGGGTGAACGTGGTTTTCACCGGGCCGCTGACGGCCGCGAACTTGTCCTGGTTGCACCCTACGACCCGGAATGTACGGTGGGAGCAGACCTTTACCTTCAACGAGACCGGTACGCAGTTCACCGTCGCCGGGGTGGTGACGCCAATGGACGGGGACTGCCGCAACCAGATCACGCACGGGGGCACCGCGACGCGTCGGTAGCCCGATTCAGGCAGGACTGTTGAAGCGCGGCTGATGTTGCCACGGTCGGCTCGTTGCCACTCGGCTCGCGCTGCGATTGACGATGCCGGTCACGAGCGCTACGCTGATGACCCAGACTACAGAGGCCATGCCGCGCGCTCGAACCTTCGGCGCCATGGATGCCCGCATCCGTCCGAATCCTTCAGGGTCAGCGTTCGTGCGTGCTCGCGTTGCCGCGGCGGCCCTCGTGATGGCGGTCGGTCTCGCCCGGCCGCCTTGGCTCTCAGGGTCGGCAACGGTACAGGGCGACCCTCAGGCCGCGCTCGCCCGCGCGGCGGAGTTGCTCGCCAAGTCGGACTACGAGGGCGCGAAGCAAGTCCTCCTCATCCTGGAAAAGGCACCGGACCTTTCGGATCTCGAGCGGGTCGCGGTCTACCGGCACCTCGCCACCGCCGACATGCAGACCGCGCAGTACGACGCCGCGCTTCGATGGGTTGACGTCGCCGAACGGCTGGCCCGCCGCCTGGGCGCGGCAGACGAGATGAGTCGGATTGAGGCGGCGCGCGGCTTCGTGTGGCGGGCTCGCGGCCATCCGTTACAGGCCGTGCAGCACAACCGCAACAGTCTCGAATGGGCCGAGCGCGTCGGCGATCGGGCGCTGGTTGCTCAGGTCTACGCGAATCTTTCGCTGGCGTACCAGGATCTGGGCGACTGGTCCCGCGTGCTCGACTACGCCGAGCGGGCGTTGGAAGCCAACCCGCAACCGGACGAAACCGTGCGCCTGCGGTATCTGCGGCAGACGGGGATAGGCTACTTTGAATTCGGCGACCGCGATGCGGCCGAGCAGCGTTTCCTGGCGCTGCTCGCCTTGGCCCGACGCCGAGGAGATCGCCAGAACGAGTGCGTGGCCACCGGCGAGCTGGCGCTCGTGTACTGGGAGTTCGACCGGGATGCGGAAAAAGCGCTGCGCTACTACGACGCAGCCATCGCCCTCGCGCGCCGGATCCATGTGCAGGGGCTGGAAGCCAATTGGTTGCTCGATTCCGGCAACGTGCTCCGGGACACGGATCGCCCGGACGCCGCGCTGCGCCGCTATCACCAAGCGCTCGAGCTCGAACGGCGCGCGGGTTCCCACCGACTGACGAGCAATCTGTCGAAGAATGTCGGACAGGTCCTCGTCCGCCTGGGACGCCGCGACGAGGCGGAAGCGTTCCTGCTTCGCGCGGCTGACGATTCGGACCGGTACACGATCGGCGCCGTGCGATGGCAATCGCGAATGGAGCTGGGGCGTTTCTACACGGCGGCCGACCCAGCGCGCGCCGACCGTTACTTTACCGAAAGTCTCGACCTGCTCGAGGGCCAGCACGCCAACGTCCTGCTCGAGAACTTCCGCGTCGGCGCCATCAGCCGCTCGCTGCTCGTCTACGATCCCTACGACGTCTACGTGGCGTTCTTGCTAGACCGAGGCGAGACGGGCAGGGCCTTTGCGGTGGCCGAGCGAGCACGCGCGCGCGTCTTTCTCGACACGCTGGCCGCCGCACGCGAGCAGATTGCCACGACGGTCCCGACCGAGTATCTGCAGCAAGAGAACGAGACTCTCCAGCGCATCTCGATGGCCCAGAGCGAGCTCAGCCGAGAGCCGCTCGACGCCGCGAAACGCCTGGCGATTACCCTGGCTGTCGAGCGTGACGAGGAACAGCTTGCGAAGCTCCGGGTCCGACTGACCACGGATCATCCCGCGCTCGCCGCCGCCCGCTATCCGCGCCTGTGGACCGCTCGAGAGCTCCAGACCCAGGTGCTCCAGCGGGGTGAGGCGTTGGTCAGCTTTTTTCTGGGCCGGGATGGATCCGCCGGTTGGATCGTCCGACCGGACGGCGTAGACGTCGTGCGTCTTCCGCCGCGCGTCCGGATAGAGCAGGCCGTGCGAGATTACCTCCGCGTGCTGCAGAACCCTGCGGCCTCGGACGTACGCCGCGCCGGCCGAGAGGTCTCGTGGATGCTTGGCGCTGCCATGCTGAAGCAAATACCGGCAGACACCCGCCTGATTATCATCCCGCACGGCCTGCTGCACTACCTGCCGTTCGAAGCCTTGCTCGACGAAGACGGCCGGTATCTCGTCGAGCGCTACGTACTCTCCTATGCGCCGTCCGCTTCGAGCTACGCCTATCTGCGCCAACTTCCCCCGGCGTCCGCCGATCGGGTCCTGGCCGTCGGCAACCCCATGACACGGGAAGCGCCCAGAGCGGCGGAGCGTCGCCTCGACTTGCAGGGGATGGGCCTGCTCAAGCCGCTCCCGTTCAGCGAAGCCGAAATGCGGCAGATTCAAGCCATCTTTGGACGATCGAGCCAGACGCTCGAACGCGCCGCAGCCACGGAGCTCGCCCTGCAACAGGCTTCTCTGGCGGAGGTTGGCATCCTGCACTTCGCCACGCACGGGCTCATCGACGAGAGTCGACCGGAGCGATCTGGCCTCGCGCTGACGGCGGCGCCCCCCGACCAGGACGGTCTCCTGCAAATGCGCGAGATCTACCGGTTGAAGCTGCGCGCGGCGCTGGTGACGCTCTCGGCCTGCGAGACGGCGCTCGGGAAGCAGGTCAACGGCGAGGGGATTGTCGGCCTGGCGCGTGCCTTCTTTTACGCGGGCGCCAATGCGGTGGTTGCCAGCTTGTGGAACATCAACGACGCCTCGACAGCCGAGTGGATGACGCGCTTCTACGAGCGGATTCGCGATGGCGAGCCGATCGACCGGGCGGCGCGCGACGCGAAGCTGGCGTTCCTTCAGCGCGACTCCCGCATACAGCACCCCTTCTACTGGGCGGCCTTCGTCGTCACCGGCCAGGCAGCCGTGCCCGTGCGTGTCAACCGCGGGCCGAACCTGACCCCCGCTGCCTTGGCGATCACGCTCGCCGCACTCACCGTCGTCGTGGGCTACTACGTGGCGCGCGCGAGACGGCGCCCGTCAATCCTCTAGTCCACTTGGGGTTCCGGCTTTCAGATTCAGACCACCGGGAGGCGGTGGCCTCAGCGCGTTCGCGTCACCTCGAACGTCTCGAGGCCCGACTCGCTCAGCACCGTGCCGGCTTCATCAAGCGCGATCACTTTCCAGGCATATCGCGTCCCAGGTGTCAGGCGATCGCGCAGCTCGGAGGTCAGCACGAGCCGATCGCCGGTCGCCCGCATCGACAAGATGAGCTGCTGTCGCGGGTCGAAGACGTCCACCCGATAGCGCGCGGCCTCAATCGGGCTGTGCCACTCGAATGCCGACGGCGCCGCGGTCAGACGCCCCGCCGGCATGACCGCCACCAGCGAACCCCCGCGTATAGTCGCTCGTTCGACGTCGGACTCCAGGGGCTGGACGTGACGCCACGCCGAAGGGCCGAATATGGCGACACCAACCACGACGATGCCGGCAGCGGCCACGGTGAGAGGCCTCCAGTCCCGCAGCCACGATGCCGGGCCCTCGGGGCGCCGCGCGGGGCCGGCATAGGCTTTGTACCCACGGGCGACGAAATCGGCCGGTCGCAGTACGACCGCGGCGTGTTCGACCGGACGCGTCCGAATGATCTCGGCATATCGGGCGCCACACTCGTCACAAACGGCGAGATGACCGACGACACGGTCGCGGTCCGCAGCGGCTCCCTCGTCGCGCCACTGGATCAATTCGTCCCGCGTCAGGTGCGTCATTCCACCCGCCCTCCCAACAGCGGCAGACTGGAGGGAGCCACCGAAGCGCGCGGCGGCAACGGCCGCTCAAGGGCCGATCGAATCGCCGCCAGGATACGCGTGATCCGCTCGTGACTGAGGCGCTCGAGATGCAGCGCCTTCTGGATCTCCGCGAGCGTCAGCCCCTGTACGAAGCGCAGCCGCAGGATGGCTGCATCGTCGGCGGGTAGCATGGCGACCGCGGCTCCAAAGCGTTGGGCAAACTCCTTCCTCAGCGCAATCCGTTCAGGATCATCGCGGTCGCTCGGGGGGTCCACCTGGAGCCGCCCTTCTTCGTCTTCAAGGCTCACCGACGGCCGCGAACGCGTGGCGAGGGAGACAAGTTCGCTGCGATGTCGATCGGTCAAGACCCCGTGGATTCGATCCAGCGCATCGAGCACCTCGACGAGCGAGACGGCCTGTCCGAGTTCCACGCGCAGCAACTCGACAATCTCGGGCGGGCTGTAATCCGACCAATAGAACAGCTCGAAGACGCGGCGCGCGAGCGGATCGAGCGCTGCCACCGTCTTGAACAGGCGACGACGTCCCACCCGCGACCGCACCCAGTCGACGACGATTCGACGCACCACAACGGTGAGCCAGGCCCGCAGAGCCCCCTTGCCCGGATCGTGGCGGCGCAGACGCGTGCAGTCGTCCGCGGCCAGGCGTTCACACACCCGCGTGTAGATCTCCATGGCTTCGTCGCGCGCGGTCACGCCGGCCCTTTCGATCAGCGCCAGCAGCACCGGCGTGTACTGGTCGACAAACGCACGCCAGCCGCGCGCCGGATCCGCCGCGAGCAAATCGCGAAGAAGCTCGTCGCTGAGCGGGACGCTCCGGCGCGCCGAGCCGCGGCGGTCGTTGGCTGCCACGCCGGTAGGCTAACACCCGGCGGCCGGTGGCTCAACCGACGCCCTCTCAAGCCTGGCTGGGAGCGAGGATTCGCTACATCCTAGAACGGACACCCGGGCCGACTTTCGCGGCCGCAGGAGTTCACCTCCTAGCGATCAGACCGAATACCTCACGCGCACATGCGCGGGGAACACGGCGGCCGCCTCGGGCGTGACCTGCCGGCAGCTATCAAGATTGACCTCACGCAACCGTGGGAGCGCGGCCAGAAAGGCCACGCCGTCATGCGTAATCCCCGCGCAATTCCAGAATTCCAGCTTTTCGAGCGATGGCATCCGGCTCAGCATCTCCAGGCTGCGGTCGGTGATCTTCGTCTGGCCAGCATAGTAGGTCTTCAACTTCGACAAGCCCGCGATGTGCTCGGTGGCGGCGTCGGTCGTGTCGCGGCAATACATGCACCACAGCGCCTCCAGGTTTTCGCAGCGACCGATGTGACGGAAGCCGGCGTCCGGCACGTCCATCGGCATGAATTCTCTGAGCGCTGGGAAGCGCGGCAACGTTGACAGCGCCGCGTCATCGACGTGCTTGCAGCTCACGGACAACCCCCGGAGCGCCGGCATCGTCGACAGCGCCGCGAATCCGCGCCCGGTGAGGTTGGGGCACTCACGGCCCCAGATGTACTCGATCGTCTGCGAACGGCTCAATGCCGCAAAGCCATCGTCGGTCGCGACCGTGCCCTGGGCCATCAGCATGCGGAGTCGTGGGATCGCGCTAATGTGATGCATTGCAGCGTCAGTACAGTTTTCCCCCTGACACCCCAGAAAGCCCAGATTGGGAAGATCCGCGAGCACTTTGAGGCCGTCGGCCGTGAAGGCGAGGCTGTGCCAGAAAAAGCTGAGCGCAAACAGGCCGTCGAGCCGCGCGAGGCTGGCAAGGCCCTCGTCCGTGAATGGTCCGTCCACCAGCAGGTGATTGGGGTCGGCATCGGCGCTCATCAGCGAGTACTTGATATCGCCGCCGTGCCAGGTCCTGAAGACCGGAAACCGATGGAGGAGCGGGAGCCCGGCATCGGTGACGAGGCGCCCAGTCTTGAAGCGGCGCAATTTGCGCTTGCCGGTGAGCGATTTGATGACGCCATCGCCGGTGTGGGTGCCCAGCAGGTCCACGCTTTCCAAATGATCGCAGAAGGTCAGATTTACCGCGCCGGCATCCGAGATGCCGCGATGCCAACACATGTGGAATCTTCTGAGATCGGGCAGATGGCGCAGCACCTCGAGCCCGCGATCGGTGATCCGGCCACCCGGGTATTCGCTCAGATCGAGTTCCTGCAAGCGTGGCAGGCGTGCCAGGTGCTTGAGGCCGTCATCGGTGAGCCGCTTCGAACCACCGAGCAGAAGCCGGGTGATGTGATCGAGCTCCACGACGCGCTCGAGTGCGCGGTCTGTCATCTGACCGCTCGCGTCCAACCCCGGAATTCTCTCCTCTGCCATGACCGCGATAATCGCATCCCACTCGCGGTCACTGACTCCTTGCCGGACCTGAATCGTGTTGTGCTCCTCGTCGAACCGGTATAGCGGCAGAGCCCATGCCTTGGCTCGATCGTCTGGGAACAGCGTCGCGCTGCTCTCGAACATACGCATAGAGCATCGCTAGGCCGATGGCGTCGCGATCACTCGTTGGCTTCCCGTGACGACGGAGACGAGACCGCAGCTGCCCTTCGGTATCAAAGAACCTGCGCAGCCAATCCATACGTCCCAACGCCGCCGCGGCGAATAGATCCGCCTCGGCGCCGAGCGCGATCATCTTCTCCGCCGCGCGCGGCGCGTGGTTGGCCAGCGACGAGTCCAGGCAGTCGTCGCTCTCCAGATCGAGGGTCGCACCGTACTCCAGCAGGATGTCGATCAGCGGTCCGGTGACATCCGCATCGCTGGCCTGCTTGCTCGTGACGAGCAGCCCCATGGTGTCGCCGCCGTTCGGACCTAGCGTCCGGGCATTCACATCAGCGCCGGCGTCCAGCAGCAGCCGCGCGATGTCAGGGCTGTTTGTCGGCAGCGCCGGAAGCCTGCCTTTGAGCCTCCCGCGATCCGGATTCCCCGCGACGTGGTGCAGCAACGTCGCGCCGGTGAAATAGTGATAGGGCGGCTCGAGATTGGTGCGGGCATGAACAAGGGTGGAGTCGGACGCGAGAAGGCCGCGCAATCGATCGAGATCGCCCGCATCCATCGCGGCGACGGCCTCATCGAACCGCGGGTGAGGCCTGAAGGTCGCGACCGTGTCCGCCACCTCCACGCGGTGTTTGAGCTTCGCCCAACTGTCGAAGCCGTACTCGCGCGCGATGACGAGCTGCGCATCGGCGAGGGCGAGCGACCTCGACAGGACCGCCTCCAGCGACAGGCCCTTCAGCTCCGGATGATGCGCGACGATGCGCGCGGCGGCGGACGGCTGTCCCTCGCGATGCGCACGATGCAGCTCGTTCGCCTGGATCTTGAGTTGATCGAGATTCGGACGGGGAGGGAGAGTACGGGTAGACACGCGCGCTCCTTTCGAAAAGCGCCCGGTGTCCGCGTCGCAGGCCGTCGAAAGCCACGCGTGTGTCACCGGTTTCCATCGTCGCAGTATATGGGCCCGACTTCCGAATGACCGCCGATGGTCGCCGTCCGCTCGTCAGGCGGCGTCGAGAAGAAGTGGACCGGCTACGATTCGCGGCGGAGAAAGCCCGTCACGACCGGTTCGCAGCGGCGGGATGTTTGCGCTTTCGCTGTCGAGCTCGACGCTTGCCGCTGGTCGAGACGAAGCGCCATCCCATCAGCAGGAGGTCGCGCAAGGCGTCATGGTGGACGCGGGTCAACCGCACAAGCACGACCGCATAGTTCACGTAATGATCCTTCAGGTAGTAGGTCTTCGGATCCGCGGCCAACAGCTCCTCTCGCTGATCGAAATCGACGCGAACCGCGAGCGAGTCCGGTTCCGCCGATTTGTGGACGGCAAGACAGGCGAACATCTTCCCGCGAACCTTGAGAGCCGGCGACCCGTATGCCGTGCCTTCCTCCACGTCAGGTAGTGCGAGCCCTATCTCTCGCACCGTGTCGAAGGTGATCTTCTTCCTCGCCGGGACGCTCATGGCTGACCTTTCGTGGACGATCTGATTTCCTTCTCGAGCGCCGCGAGCTCGGCCTTCGCGTCGGCCAGCGCGTCGCGCATCGAGCCCGTCGGCGCCGACAGTGTCCCCGTCCGCGCGCCCGAGCCGACGAATGCGTTGATGAAGCCGCCGAGCCGCTGACGCACCGGCTGGGCGGCCGCCTGCCCTGAGCCTGTCGAAGGGCCGCCGCGGCCACCGCCCACGCCACCGCGGCCCCCGCCGCCGCCACCCACCAGCCGCTGCTCGAGCGCCTGGAGTCGTGCGGCCTCGCTACCGGTCGCAGCCGTGCGCCGCGTGCGCAGCTCGTTCGCGAGCGCCTCGGCCTTGGTTATGAGCTCCATCACCTCGACTGCGAACGCCTCGCGCGCCTTGTGCTGGTCGAGCGTGATCGCCGACGCCGGGTCGGCGCGCACGTCGAAGGTCCGCGATTCACCGGCAACGCCGTCCACCTCGAGCGTCACCTTGAACGTGCCGGGCGCGACGTGAGGCCCACGGGGGCCGATCTCGTGCGACGGAATCGGCAGCTGAATGACGCCGGGTTTATCGGTGCCCGGCCCACCACCGCCGCCGCCCTCTTCGCCGCCGCCACCACCGCCGCCCCGTCCCGTTCCCGCCGGAATCGGGTATCGCAAATCCCAGTTCACCCGATGGATCACGCCGGCCTCACCCGGGCCCGTCACCTCGCGAACGACCTTGCCGCTCGGCCCGGTGACGATGAGCCTCACCTTCTGCGCCGGCTGCCCGAGATGATACGTAAACGCCGCGCCCTCCGGCGGATTCTCCGCGGTGAAGAAGTAGTGATCCATGTTCGAGACGTCTTCCCAGTACAGCATCAGCGTCGCGCGCGGCACCGCGAACACATGCGAGCGCTTCGCCGCGATGGCCGGCGTCCACTCCGCAATTGGCGACGCATCGTCCAGAATCCAGATGCCCCGCCCGTGCGTCCCCAGGACGAGGTCCTTGGTGCGCGGCTGGACGATGATGTCGTCGTAGCGCGTCGTCGGTAGATTCGCGGCGAGCCGGGTCCAGTGCGCGCCGCTGTCGTGCGTCACGAACAGCGCGCGCTCGGTACCCGCGAAGAGGACGTTCGGCTTCCCCGGATACTCGGCCAGGCCGCGAATGGACGCGTCATCGCGCGGCAGCCCGCCGATCGCCGAAGTCCACGTCTTCCCGAAATCGGTCGTGCGGAAGATGTACGGCCCGAAGTCACCGTCACGATGCGCGTCGAACGAGACGTAGGCCGTACCGCGCGAGGCCGTGGACGCGACGATGTCCCCGACGAAAGTGCCGCTCTTCACGCCCGCGATCGCGCCGCTCAGCTCGGTCCATGTCGCGCCGCCGTCCGTCGTGAGCTGAACGTTGCCGTCGTCGGTCCCGACCCAGAGGACCTTCGGGTCGAGCGGAGACTCGGCGAAGTTCGAGATCTCGCTGATCGCGTCTCCATCGTTTCGCGAGAGCCTGATGTCGCGGTTCAGGACACCCATCATCTCGAGCGTGTCGCGGTTGATCGAGCGCGTCAGGTCCTTGGTGCGCGTCCACGTCGACCCGAAGTCTTTTGAGATGAAGAGACGATTGCCGCCGAGATACACGGTGCCCGAGGTGTGGCGCGACGCCATCACGGGCGCGTCCCAGTCGTAGCGGTAGGGCGGCTCACCCGCGGGCGGACGCGGGTTGATGCCCACCGTATCACCCGTCATCGGGTCCACGAGCGAGAGGTTGCCGCCGCTCGACGACGAGTAGACCTTGCGCCAGTTGTCTTTGTCCACGGCCTTGCCGGTGCCGTCGCTGAAGCCGATCTCGACCCAATCCTGGTTCAGGATGCCGAGCCAGTGGCGCGTGGCGCTCGGCCCCATAAACGAGTGGTTGTCCTGAAGTCCCACGTAGACCCAGTACGGATCGCGGTCGTCCACGGCGATCCGGTAGATCTGCGCCACCGGGATGTTGTTCACGCGAATGTAGGTCTTCCCCATGTCGAAGCTCTCGTGCAGGCCGCCGTCGCCGACGACGTAGATGTGGCTCGAGTTCGCAGGGTCCACGCGGATCACGTGATGGTCGGTCTTCAGGCCGACGTCGTAGGTCGGAGAGGTCGGCTCCTCCTCGAACGTGGCGCCGCCGTCCTCGCTCTTGACGATGTAGGTGCCCGGGAGCCAGACGCGTTTGTCGCTGTTCGGGTCGATGGTGGGCTTGCTGTAGTACATCGGGCGTGGGTTGGTGGCGCTCATGCGCTTCCACGTCGCCCCGGCATCCTCGGTGCGGTAGGTGCCGCCCGCGCCGGCGTGCTCGATGGTCGCGACGAGCACGTTCGGGTTCGAACGGGCGATCGCGAGTCCGATTCGTCCCTTGTCACCGGTGGGGATCCCGTTCTCCAGCTTCTTCCACGTGGCGCCGGCGTCGTTGCTCTTGTAGATCGCGCTTCCCGGTCCGCCGCCGTTGAAGCCGAAGGCTTTGCGAAGCCGCTGGTAGCTCGCCGCGTAGAGGACGCTCGAGTCTCGCGGGTCCATCACGAGGTCGGTCGCGCCGGTGAACGGATCCACGTAGAGCACCTTCGTCCACGTGCGGCCGGCGTCGGTCGTCTTGAAGATGCCGCGCTCCGGGTTCTCGCGCCACAGGTTGCCGACCGCGGCGACAAACGCGACGTTGGGATCAGTCGGATGGAGCACGACGCGCCCGATCGAACGCGTGTCGTGCAGGCCCACGTGCGCCCAGGTGTCGCCGCCGTCGGTGGAGCGATACACGCCTCCGCCCCACGACGAGCTCTGACGATTGTTGTTTTCGCCCGTGCCGGCCCAGATGATCTTCGAGTCGCCTTCGAAGATCGCGAGCGCCCCGAACGTATTGTCAGGCTGGTTGCCGAAGACGTCCTTCCAGGTCACGCCTTTGTTGGTGGACTTCCAGATGCCGCCCGTGGCCGCTCCTACATAAAGGATGGCGGGGTTCTTCGGGTCGATCTGGAGATCGTGGATTCGACCGCCTGTCGCGGCGGGGCCGATCCCACGAAAATGGAGCGCGTCGAACGGCCTGCCCCGAGCATCGTCGAGGGGCGAGCGCCCGGCCTGCGCCTCGGTGCGAACAGGCTCGAAGGCGGCAAGCGTGCCGAACACCACGAGTGCGACGAGTGCGGCGAGACGAGGGGCGCTACGCATCAGGAGAACCTCGTATCTGGAGGGCGGTCCCACGTATCCGCGTTCAGGCGCGTGACCGAATGTATGCGAGGGCCGCGGACGGCTGCAACCCAAAGTTGGTGGAGGGGTCCGCACCTCGAGGATATTCGGCGCGCCGCGGCGTAAGGCGAATCGTATTACTATTAGGGCGACGCGCAGATGCTGCCGAAAGCTGCAGTCGTCGCCGTGCTCTTCCTGGGCTGGCAGACCTGGGATGCCGCCGGCCAGCCGCGCCCCGCTGCTCCTCATCTCCTCTATCCGAATGGTCTTGCGCTCGATGACGACGGCACCCTGTATATCTCGGATATCGGCACGCATCGGATCTTGAAGCTTGCGCAAGGCAAGCTGACGGTCGTCGCCGGTACGGGCGCCGGCGGCTTCCGCGGGGATGGCGGGCCGGCGACGCGCGCCCAGCTCTTCGCCCCGCACGGCCTCGCGTTCGATGCCGACCGGCGCCTGCTGGTCGCCGACACGTTCAATCATCGCGTTCGACGCATCGATCGGCACGGCGTGATCACGACGATCGCCGGCACCGGAGCGGCCGCGTCTGCCGGCGCCGGTGGTCCGGCCGCGGCGGCTGCGCTCAACGGTCCGCAGGATGTCGCGATCGATCGCGACGGCAATATCTTCATCGCCGATACGTACAACGCGCTCGTCCGCCGAATCGATCGCGCCGGCATCGTGACGACGTTCGCGGGATCAGAGCCAGGTCTGGGCGGCGACGGCGGTCCGGCGACCAAGGCGCTGCTGAACATGCCCGCCGCGCTTGCGGTCGCGCCCGACGGCGGCGTGTACCTCAGCGACGCCGGGAACAGCCGCATTCGCCGCGTGTCACCTGACGGTACCATCGAGACGGTGGCAGGCACCGGGGGTGGATCGGGATTGGGCGGTGCCGGCTTCGGTGGAGATGGCGGCCCCGCAGACAAGAGCAAGGCGTTTTCCGCCATGGGCCTCCAGTTCGATCATGCCGGCCATCTTTACATCTGCGACAGCGGCAACAACCGGGTGCGCGTCGTGCGTGGCGGCATCATCACGACCGTCGCCGGAGCCGGCGCAGTCGGATTCGGCGGCGATGGCGGCGGGGCGAGCTCTGCGCTCCTGAACACGCCTCAGAAGATCGCCGTCGCGTCCGATGGCCGCCTTTTCATCGCGGACCGCGGGAACGGTCGAGTCAGGATGGTCGACGCGGCCGGTACGATCCGCACCGTGGCGGGCGACGGGAAGCCGGCCACCGTCCTGACGGCGTCCTTCATTCGGCGTTAGGGGGGCGAGATGATGCGCTACCGCACCACGGCAGGCGTGGTCCTCACCATCGGACTGGCGACCGCCATCTGGGTCGCCGCCGGTTCAGGTCAGACGCCGGCATCCGGCCCGCGGCCGCTCCCCAAGGATCACAAGGCGATTCCGAGCCCGGGCCGTCCCGATCGCGCGGTCAGCGATCTCACCGCGCGCGTCGCGGCGGCTCTGCCGTCCGCGACCGGCGATTCGAAGCTCCTCGAGCACACGCTGATCGATCGACACCTGTTCGCCGCCTGGACGCGAGACAACATCCGCCATGCGTCACTGTCGAACGACTTCGAGTTCTGCCGGCGGGCCTTTCTCGATTTGACGGGCCGTATCCCCACCACCGATCGCCTGCTGGCGTTCGTCAACTCGACGGCGCCGGACAAACGCGATCGGCTGATCGACGAGCTGCTCGACAGCCAGGCGTGGGCCGACTACTGGACGTATTGGTACGGCGATCTGCTGCGCGTGACGCACAACCGCATCGGCAACGCCGCCATGAAGCACTTCGACGGCTGGTTGCGGCAGTCGTTCAAGCAGGACAAGCCGTATGACCGCCTCGTGACCGAGCTCCTGACGGCGTCGGCGCCGAACTCGAACTGGCTGCCGGACGCCGCGCCCTCGACGTTCCTGGCCCGCTGGTACGTCGCCGGCGCAACGATGTACACGGACCAGTACGAGGACACGGCGGACGAGATTTTCGTCCAGTCGGCCCGCCTCTTCCTCGGCATCAACTACCAATGCGTGTCGTGTCACAACGGCAAGGCGCACCTGGAACAGGTCGACCTGCACCTGACGACGCAGACGCGCCGCGATTTCTGGTCGATGGCCGCGTTCTTCGGTCGCACGCGCGTGCGTGCCGTTCGCTATCAGGATCGCTTCATCGTCACCGACGATGGCACCGGCTACGATACGAAGGCGCCGAGCACGGTCCGGCTGCAGCGCGCCGGCGCGCAGGTGCAACCCGCCTTTCTGCTGACGGGGGAACAGGCGGACCTCGCCAAGCCCCTGCGGCCGCAGTTTGCGCGGATGCTGACGAGCCACCCGCAGTTCGCGCGGGCGACGGTGAATCTGGTCTGGAGGCAGTTCTTCGGTCTGGGAATCGTCGAGCCGGTGGATGGCTTCGACATGGCGCGCCAGGATCCGGCCAAGCCCCCACCGCCGCCGTGGACGATTCAGCCGACCAACGTCGCGCTCCTCGACGGGCTCGCGCGCGATTTCGCCGCGCACGGCTTCAGCCTGAAGCACCTGATGCGCACGATCGCGAGGTCGAGCGCGTATCAGCTCTCATCGCGGTTCGATGGCGACTGGCAGGAACGTTACACGCCATATTTCGCGCGAAAGTACGTACAGCGGCTGTCGGCCGAGCAGCTCCACGACGCGATCTGCCAGGCGACGGACGTGTTCGGTGACTACGGCCGCCGCGATCTCGTCTACAACACGCCGCTCCCACCGATCCATTTCTGGACCGAGGCCTCGACGCCCGAAGAGATCGGCAGCCGCGAGGCGAAGTCGTTCATGGAGGCGTTCGGGATGGCGAATCGTGAACAGTTCGATCGCCAGCCGGGCGGATCGGTCGCGCAGGCGATGGTGCTGATGAACAGCCCCTTCGTCACGCGGCGCGTCCGGGCCGAGGGCGGCAGCCGCGTGGCGCAATTGATCGCGTCACCAAGAACCAGCGGCGAGATCGTCGATGCGCTGTACCTGGCGACGCTGTCGCGGTATGCGACTCCCGAGGAACACCGGCTCGCGCTGTCGTGGCTCGACCAGGATCGGAAGAGCACCGAGGACCTGCACTGGAGCCTGTTGAACAAGCTGGATTTCATCTTCAACTACTGACGCGCCCGCGGGGCGGGGCCCCGCCAGAGGCAGGCACCATGACTGAACGTAACGTTCCGTCTCTCACACGCCGGGAGCTGCTGCGGGTCGGCGGCATCAGCCTGGTGGGCGGCTTTCTGCAGCATTTCACGCCCGTCAACGTGCACGGCGGGCAGCGGGTGACGCCGATCGGCTCCGCGCGGTACGTCCTGTTCGTGAACATCGACGGCGGGATGAGCCAGATCGATACGCTCGACGCGCGCGAGGGCGCGTGGACGCCGGCCGACTTCGAGATCCGCCGCTTCCCGAACGGCGTCGTCTTGCCGTACGGATTGCTGAGCAACGTCGCGGGCGTGCTGGACAAGATCACCGTCGTCCGCTCGCTCGGCGCATGGGACGCCGTGCACGGGCGCGCGCAGTACTACATCCAGACCGGTCACCCGCTGAACCTGGCGCTCGCGAAGGAAGTCCCGGCGATCGGCGCCGTCGTCGCGTACGAGCTCGCGAAAGAGCGGAAGGCGTCCGACTCGCTGCCGGCCTACATCGCGATGAACATGGAGGGTAACCAGGCCGGCCTCGTCAATCAGGGGTTTCTGTCGGCCGAGTTCGGCCCGATGAACATGCGGATCAGCGACGAGGGTCCACCGGACATGATTCCGCGAGAGGGCGTGGGTGAGGTGCTGGCGCGCCGGTGGGAACGTCTCCACCAGCTCGACGGAGCCTTGCGCAGCGGGACGAGCCCCGATCGCAGCTTCGCGAACTATCACGAGTACTACCGGAGCGCCTGGGCGATCATGAACGACCCACGGATCTCTCAGATCTTCACGATCCGTGATGAGGACAGGAAGCGCTATGGCAGCAGCGCGATTGGCAATTCGCTGATCCTTGCGCGCAACCTGCTGCAGGCGGACGCCGGCACGCGTTTCATCCTGGCGAGCCACGGCGGCTGGGACCACCACAGCGACATCTACAGAGAGAAGACCCGGAACCATCAGGTGCTGATTCGCGAGCTCGATCGGGCGCTGGGGAACGTGATCAGAGACCTGGACGGCACGCCGTCGCCGCACCATGCCGGGCGGACGCTCCTCGACGACACGCTCGTCATCGCGATGAGCGAGTTCGGCCGCGTCCCCGGGCCCATCACCGAGACCCGCAAGGGCCGCGAACATCACATCCGCGTGCATTCCGGCATTTTTGCCGGCGGTGGGGTCACACGCGGCGCCGTGATGGGACGCACCGACGAGGAGGGCGGCGACATCGCCGATGCGGGCTGGTCGGCCCGGCGCGCGATCTATATGGAGGACGTCGCCTGCACGATCTACTCCGCGCTCGGGATCGACTGGACCAAGCGGATTCAGAGCACACCGTCAGGCCGGGCGTTCCATTACGTCGAGCCGGCGTCCGGCACCCGGTTCGTCGGCTTCGAGCCGGTGCAGGAGCTGTTCGCTTAATACAGTTGTCAGTGATCAGTTCGGAGGACGGGAAGTGGCCAAGAAAACAGCGCCCTGATACTGAAAACTGACTACCGAGAACTGCAAACTGCAATAACGCGACGGCGGACGCCAGCCGTTTTAGGGGCTCGCTCCTTGTATCTCATGAAACCTGGTTGCTTCGTGGCTCTCTGTGTGGCGGGCACGCTGTCCATGCCTTCGCCCGGGGCCCAGACTCATCCCGTGCAAGTCGGATACTGCACGCCGCTCAGGAACATCGAGGCCGCCAAAGCGGCGGGGTTCGAGTACGCGGAGCTCGGCACCTCCGAACTGGCCGGGCTCTCTGACGCCGATTTCGAGCAGGCGGCGGTACGCGTCCGAGAGGTCGGACTTCCCGTGCCGGTCACGAACCTGTTTCTGCCGGCCGCCATCAAGGTGACGGGGCCGCAAATCGACCGAGACCAGCAGATGACCTACGTGAGGAAAGCCTTTGCGCGATTATCGCGGCTGGGCACGCAGATCGTCGTCTTCGGCAGCGGCGGGGCGCGGCGCGTTCCGGATGGATTCTCCAAGGAGCAGGCGTTCCAGCAGCTCGTCGAGTTTGGCAGGCGCATCGCCCCCGAGGCGAGGGCGAACGGCATCACGGTCGCCGTCGAGCCGCTGCGCCGCGAGGAGACCAATATCATCAACTCGGCGTCCGAGGGGCTCGAGCTGGTCAATGCGGTCAACGACGCCAACTTTCAACTGATGGTGGACTTCTATCATCTCGCCAGCGAACATGAAGACCCCGCCATCATCGTGCGCGCCCGTGAGCACATCCGGCACCTGCACATGGCCAATCCGCAAGGGCGCGTCTTCCCGCGCACGTGGGACGAGTACGACTACGCGCCGTTCTTTGCGAGCCTTCGCACGATCGGCTACGACCGGCGGATCAGTGTCGAAGCGTCAACCAAGGATCTCCCGACTGACGCGCCGCAGGCGATCGCCTTGTTGCAGCGAGCGTTTCGGCACTGATCGAAAGACGGCTCTAGCTTAGCAGCTAGAGCGTTTTTCACTTCGCTGTAGCGTAGTTCTCAGTTATCAGTCATCAGTTTTCAGTTATTTGCTGGCGAAATCCGAACTGAAAACTGACGACTGAGAACTG
>JACOUA010000166.1 GCA_016178075.1 Acidobacteriota bacterium | reverse complement strand
GGTCCGCGCGTATTTTCGACCGGAAGGTGTTGGGTGGAAGACCGTCGGGCTGGAGAGACTTCGCTAGATCGGACGACTTGTCAATGAGCACTTCCCGTACGCAGCGCGTCATTGGGCTGTTCGTCCAGCTCCAGAAAGATGAGCGCGTCACCGCGCTCCTGATGTTCGCGTACTCCTTTCTGGCAATGACGGCCTACAACATCGTCAAGCCGGTGACCCGGTCGAAGTTCATCGCGGAGCTGGGGGCCGACAACCTGCCCTATGTGCTGCTCGCAGCGGGACTATTCGTCGGGGTCGTGATGCAGCTTTACAGCCGGCTGGTGGGCCTGGTTCCGCGGCGCTGGGTCATCCCGTGCACCGGATGCGGGATGATGGCGTTGCTCATCGCGTTCTGGATGCTGTTCAAGACAGACCAGGCATGGGTCTCGGTGGGATTCTACCTGTTCGGGTTGATCATCGGCATCCTGCTCATCAGCCAGTTCTGGACCCTGGCCAACGACATCTACGATCCGCGCCAGGCCAAGCGGCTGTTCGGGTTCATCGGGGGCGGAGCGAGCTTGGGAGGCATGACCGGCGCGGGCCTCACGGTGTTGCTTGCCGACAGGCTGGGCACGGAAAACTTGCTCCTTGGCAGCACCTTAAAGCAAATTTCAGAATCACCTTGTACTGAATAGGCGCTTCATGGTACTCCTGCGCGAATCAGACGGGAGGTGCCGATGCGCGCGTATTCGATGGATCTGCGGGAACGCGTGCTCCGCGACAGCGATGCGGGCCTACTGGCCGACGTGGTCGCAGAGCGGTATCACGTGAGCGGCTCGTGGGTACGGTGGCTGAAGCAGCGGCGGCGCGAGACGGGCGAGATTGGGCCCCGGCCGCGACGGTACGGGCCGCGTCGCAAACTCGAGTCCCATGTGTCCACCCTCGCGGCGCTGATCGCCGAGCAGCCTGATCGGACCCTCGTCGAGCTTCAGGAGGCGCTCGGGATCGCGGTCAGCATTCCGACGATCTGCCGCGCGGTGCAGCAGCTGGGCCTGAACGTTAAAAAAAACCGTGCGGCCCAGCGAGCACGACCGGCCTGACGTCGCCGCGGCCCGGGCTGACTGGCACCAGACCGCGCCGACCTGGGATCCGGCGCATCTGGCCTTCCTCGATGAAACGGGGGTGACCACGAACTTGCTCCGGCGCTACGGCCGCGCGCCGCGCGGGCAGCGAGTCTATGACGACGCCCCGTTTGCGCGCTGGCAGACCAGCACCTTCATTGCCGCGCTGCGCGTGACCGGTCTCACGGCGCCAGGCGTGTTCGACGGCGCGATTGACGGACCGAGCTTCCTCGCCTACGTCGAACAGATCCTGGTCCCCACCCTCCACCCCGAGGACATCGTGATCGCCGACAACCTCAGCGCCCACAAAGTCGCGGGGGTCCGACGCGCCATCGAGGCCGCGGGCGCCACGCTGGTGTATCTGCCCCCGTACAGTCCCGATCTGAATCCGATCGAACTCTGCTTCGCCAAACTCAAAGCGATCCTGCGCGCCGCGCGGTGCCGGTCCGTCGACACCCTCTGGCCCCTGCTCGGCGAATGCCTCCAGCGTTTCAGCCCCGACGAATGCCGGAACTATTTTGGCCACGCCGGGTACTCGGGCACCAGATAATTATGAAATTTGCTTTAACGGATTCCTACACTCCAGAGAACTGGGCCTATCTCAATGCGAAGGATCTGGACTTGTCCTCGGCCAATGCGGTGGTCTTCCCGTTCCAGGGGAAGACGCTCGTGGCATCTGTGGGCAAGGAGTCGGTCGTTTCTCTGTTGGACGGAGATAACTTGGGGGGTGCGAGCCACCAAACACCGCTGTATACGTCCCCCCGCTGGGGCAATGACGAGGCTCTCCTTCATGACCGGGGAGTCTGGGGTGCGATGGCGACTTGGCAAGACGCGCAAGGAAGACGGTATCTGGCGATGTCCATGTTGGGGCCAGTAGGCAAGAGCACGCCGCCCTTCAAGTACACCAATGGCCCTGCACTGGATGGCAGCGTCATGGCGTTCGAAGTGCGCGTGGACGCGGCTACGTCCAGAACAATGCTCGCTCCGCTGTGGATCTCCCGCGAGCTGCATGCACCCGACGTTCCTGTCGTGGCCAACGGAGTGGTGTACACGTTTCAATCGGGGAAGGATTCCACAGAGACCCGCGCGGCCGGCGCGGGCCGAGGGGCCGGCGCGGCCGCAAGACCTGCATCGCTCGGGACCAACGCGATTCTGTACGCGTTCGATGCGGAAACCGGAAAGCAATTGTTTTCGAGTGAGCTGGACAGCTTCAATCATTTCACCAACCCCGTTGTCGCCGGCGGTACCGTCTACGCCGTTACGTGGGACGGGAAACTTTATGCTTTCGGCCTGAAGAAGTAGTTGGCGGGACCGTACGTCCTCACGAACTTCACGACCGGCCGTAGCAGTCGGCTGGCTGTCGAATTCTTTTGATCTCCTACGAGGGTAGGAACCCGCGAGCTCGCTCGGGGACCCGACCCGAAGACGTAGCGAATGTTCTGCTGGCGTCAGTTTTTCCCGAGGTCCCGCCGGTCACCGTCACCGTGAGCGTGTGCATCGAAAACAGGCTCATGTCCTCAGCAGTAAGGGAGACACTCATGGGAGTCCTCGACGGTATCAAGATCCTCGAGCTCGCGCGCGTGCCCCCCGCCGAGCTGCCCGGCATGTTCTTCGCCGACATGGGCGCCGACGTGCTCAAGATTGACACGCCCCCTGGCGCACCCGAGGGCGCCACGTCCAGCCGGCGCGCCGCCTTCATCTACGTCAACCGCAACAAGCGGTCGCTCGCGCTCAACATGAAGTCGATGGAAGGACAGGCCCTGTTCAGGAAGCTCGCCGCCACTGCCGACGTCATCATCGAGGGCTTCCGACCCGGCGTGATGAAGCGTCTCGGCGCCGACTACGAGAGCATCAAGGCCATCAACCCGCGCGTCATCTACTGCTCGCTCTCGGGCTTCGGGCACAACGGGCCCTATCGCGACTATCCCGCGCACGACGGCAACTACCT
>JACOUA010000165.1 GCA_016178075.1 Acidobacteriota bacterium | reverse complement strand
GGCTCGCCGCCGATCGATCGGCCGACAGATCCGGACGGAGGGGTTTGCGCGCCCGCAGGCGGGACATGGCCGTGTTGAAGGTGATCCGATAGATCCACGACGAAAGCGCGGCGTCGCCCCGAAACGCGCCGATCTTCTGATAGACCTTCAGCAGGACATCCTGCGCCACTTCTTCCGCATCTTCCCTGCTGCGCGTGTAGTGGAAGGCGAGCTGGTGGATCTTCGGCCGGTAGAGCGCCGCCAGGTCGGCCACCGCCGATTCGTCGCGGGCACGCAGCCTGTCGATGAGCTCTGTCTCGAACTGGCGATCCATAGCTGTTCCCGATCGCCAATCAGAACACCGGTGCCGCGATCTTTATTCCGGCTCGGCCCTTGGGGCCCACACGGGCCCGCCCCTACGGACCGGCCTCGGCTTCGGGCGGGCACAGGGGCCCCGCCTCTACGGGAAGGGCGTAGGGGCAACCCCCCGGGGTTGCCCCATTTCGGCGGCGTGGTTCATCTCCAACGGCTGGCGCTCGAAGACGTCACAGAAGTGGCGGACGAACGACGTCTCCACCTGCTCAAGAGGCTGGGCTTTCCCAAGCAGCTTCCGAAGCGAGGTCACACCCCGGTTCCGGATCCCGCACGGAACAATCAGATCGAAGTACTCGAGGTCCACGTTGACGTTGTACGCAAAGCCGTGACACGTCACCCAGCGCGCGATGCGGACGCCAATCGCTCCGATCTTGTCCGCGCCGACCCAAACGCCGGTCAGGCCCGGCACACGGCCGGCCGCGACACCAGAATCCCCCGTCACCCGGATCATCACCTCTTCGATGTCGCGCACGTACCGATGGACGTCGCACCGGTCCGGACGGAGATCGAGGATCGGGTAGCCGACGATTTGTCCCGGGCCGTGATACGTGACGTCCCCACCTCGTCCGGTCTCGTGCAGCTCGACCCCGAGCTCGGCGAGCCGATGCCCGGCCGCGAGAATGTGGGACCGGCCGTTCTTCGCTTTCACCCCGACCGTGAGCACGTGCGGGTGTTCGAGAAGCAGGAGCTGATCGGGAATCTCTCCGGATTTGCGCCGGTCGACCAGGCGCTGCTGCAGATCGAGGCCCTCGGCATAACGAACGACGCCGAGGCGACGAATCTCGAGGGGACGCATTACTGATCTCGTAACGGGATCGGGGGGCGACTCCCGATCCCCTCGCGATTAGACACACTCCGGATCGAAATGCTCGAGCTGCCGCTTCACGTGGGACATGAACTGATCCGCCACCGCCCCGTCGATCAGCCGGTGATCGTACCCGAGCGACAAGTACCCCATCGGCCGGATCGCGATCGCGTCATTGATGACGACGGGCCGTTTCTCGATCGCGCCGATGCCCATGATGGCGACCTGCGGCTGGTTGATGATCGGCATCCCGAAGAGGGTACCGAACGTTCCCGGATTCGTTATCGTGAAGGTGCCGCCCTGGACCTCCTCGGGCTTGAGCTGTTTCGTGCGGGCGCGCTCGGCGAGATCCGCAATCGCGCGTGAAAGGCCGAGCAGATTCTTCTCGTCGGCTCGCTTGACGACAGGCACGATCAACCCCCAATCGAGCGCGACTGCGATGCCGATGTTGACCTCCTTCTTGTAGGCGACCTTGTCACCGTCGATCGACGCGTTCACAATCGGGACGGCTCCGAGCGCCTCGATCGTCGCCTTCATGATGAAGCTGAGATAGGTGAGCTTGGTTCCGGCGCGCTCGTACTCCGCCTTCCTGGCCTCGCGGATCTTCGCAACCGATGAGAAGTCCACCTCGAAGACCGAGTACACGTGCGCCGACGTCCGAAGGCTCATCACCATGTGCTCGGCGATCTTCTTGCGCATCACCGACATCGGCACGATTTGGATCGCCTCGCCCGGACCGAACCTCGGTAGGGGTCCAACGGCAGCCGCTGCCGGAGCGCCCTCGCCGAAAGGCGCGACCCGGCCGCCACTTTCCAGGTATCCGAGGATGTCGTGCTTGGTGACCCTGCCGCCGATGCCGGTGCCCGCGACGAGCCGAAGATCGACGTGGTGCTCGCGGGCGATGCGGCGCACGAGCGGCGACGAACGCTGCCGCGCCTCGGGTTCCGCGACGGCCTCCCCTGACGCTGTCGTCCTTCCGCCCAAGGGCGGAAGCCAGACGGAACTTTCCTTGCCGGTCTTCGCCGGTCTCGTCCCCACAGTCTGAGGCGCAGGCCGCGGCTCATGCGCGGGCACCGGCGTCACAGCCGCGTCGCCTTCCTCGCCGATCACCGCAACCACGCTGTTCACCGGCACGGTCTCGCCTTCCTGCACCCGGATCTCCCGCAGGACGCCCCCGAAGGGCGCGGGAATCTCCGCGTCGACCTTGTCGGTCGAGATCTCGAAGAGCGGCTCGTCGCGATCGACCTGGTCGCCTACCTTCTTGATCCAGCGGACGACGGTGCCTTCCGCGATCGACTCGCCCATCTGCGGCATCAGGACTTCGGACATAAAGGCTCTGGAAGTTCTCAGTTTTCAGTTTTCAGTTCTCAGTTTCAGTTTCTGCTCGTGTTCTTACCGATAACTGATGACTGAAAACTGACAACTGTTCTCAGATATGTATCGCGGCTCCCTGGACTGCGTGCGCTGCCTCACCGACCGCTTCTGCCATCGTCGGATGCGCGTGGATCGTCCGCACGAGCTCCTCGACCGTGCATTCCAATCGTAACGCGACCGTCGCCTCGGCCACGAGCTCGGTCGACCGCGCCCCAATCATGTGGACCCCGAGCACCTCATCGTACCGTTTGTCGGCCACGATTTTCACGAAGCCCTCGGACTCTCCCGCGATCTTGGCGCGGCCCAGGACGCCAAACGGGAAGGTGCCAACCCTGACGTCGTGGCCGCGCTCCCGAGCTTCCTGCTCGGTCAATCCGACGCTGCCGATCTCTGGATCGCAATAGGTGCACGACGGTACATGGTCGTAATTCAGGGGTCGTTCTTGCTGGCCGGCCAGCCGCTCCACGGCAAGCACGCCTTCCGCCGACGACACGTGCGCGAGCTGTGGATGTCCGGGCCGGCCGAGCGTGATCACATCGCCAACGGCGGAAATCCCGGGTACGGAAGTCTGGTACGCCTGGTCCACGACCACGTACCCCTGCTCCAATCGAAGGCCGGCTTCTTCGGCGCCAAGTCCCGCCGTCACCGGGCCGCGGCCGGTCGCGACCAGTAGATAGTCGGCCTCGAGCGTCTGGACGTGCGGCGGTTCTCCTTCCTCGCCTGGCACCTCCGCTTCGACCTCGATTCCGTTTTTCGACGCGCGCGCCGACTTCACGCGCGTGCCGGTCAGGACTTTGATGCCCTGCTTTCGAAACGCTCTCTCGAGCTCGCTCGAAATTGCTTCGTCTTCAAGGGGCACGACCCTCGGAACGAGCTCGATGAGCGTGACGTCGCTGCCGAAGCGGCGGAAGATCGACGCGAACTCGACGCCAACGGCCCCGCTTCCCAGCACGACGAGGGTCCTCGGCACCTC
>JACOUA010000127.1 GCA_016178075.1 Acidobacteriota bacterium | reverse complement strand
GCCTCATCGACGCTAATCATCTCCCCGGCCATATCGGCAATCGTATCACAGGCCTCTCATCGTCTCAATTGTATCAGCCCCAGCCCCGGCCCCGTGGGGCCTTTCATCAGCTATCCTCGCCGCGTGGGTCGGCCGGCGCAAGATAACCTCTGAACGTTCATAGTTGGCAGTTCGCTTGGGTGAGTCGGAAAAACTGTGAACTGAACTGTAAACTGAAACCTGAAAGCCTAGAACGGCAGCCACCACGGACGATTGCCCCGTCCGCGCGGGCCGTTTCGACCATATCGCTCGCCGTCGCGGTAGCCGGCGTCGTAGCCTGCGCGAAAGCTGTCCCGGTACTCGTTCTTGTACTGCTCGCGTGTGCCGTAGTCGCTGTCGTACCCGCGATCTGCCGATCGATAGCGGCTCTGGCCGACCGGGTCGTACCGATCCCGGTCCCGGCCATCGTCGAGCCCCTGTTCGTAGCCGTCGGAGTAGCCGCGATCGCGTGCGGGACTGTAGCGAGGGCGGCTTCCGGGATAGCCGACTGAACCTGGGTACGGATAGCGCGATCCGTACGGATCGCTTCGTGGCACGGCGCGCGGGCGATTTCCGGGATACGAACCGAACGGGTCGTTTCGGGTGACGCGACCGTCGTAGCCCTCCGAATAGCCCTGGATGAACCCGTCGCGAAACGCGCGGCGATAGGTTTCCTTGTCGCCGTACTCGCGGCGGTATCCTTTGTCCGCCTTCCTGAAGCTGTTCTCGTCCGCGTACGAATAGGTGTCGCGCTTGCGCGCGTCCTTCTGGCCTTCGCCAAAGCCCTCGCGATAGCCGTTGTCGTAGGCGATGTTGTACGAGCGGCTGACGCGATAGTCGTCGGGGAACCCGGATTGCGCCGCGCTGCGACCGGCGCCCGCCAGGAGTATCGCGGCAGCCAGCACGGGCGCCACGAATCGAATTCGGGACATGGACCCTCCTCGCAGCAGGGGCGCGGCAAGGAAAAGGCCAGTCAAAACGCTAAGAATCCCGAAGGAATTCGGGGATGAGCGCCGCGACCCCGTCGAGGTGTCCTCCGGGCCAACTTGTGAGCCCGAAGCCTGAAGCCTATTCGGTCCACACGAGTACGCGCGTCCCGCCCGGCTCTTCGAAGTCGACGATGATGCCGGCGCCAAAGCGTGCGAGGTCGTGCGCCGTGACTTCGAGGTCGCGGCTCACCCGCCCGAGCTTGAGGCTGAAGGGGCTCGAGGCCTTCAGTCGTACGAACCAGAACGGAATCGAGGTCTCGGCCAAGCGGTTGTCATCCGCATCCCAGGCCAGAATCCGAACCGACTGAAGGTCGACCTCGCGCGCCTGCTCCAGTTCGTGGTGCACTTTCAACACCCCGGACGAACGGAGCTCGATGTAAGGCGTCCGATCCTTGAAGCGGGCTCGCACCTGCTCGAACCGATCGGTTGCCCCCTTCGAGGAGGTCGTTTCAATCGAAGTCTGCCGGAAGATGTAGTACGCGAAGCCTCCGGCCAGCGCCATCCCCACGACGAGGAGCGCCAGGCAGACGCCGACCACAATCAACACCCAGTTCCTGGTGCGGGATGATGATGTCGTTGCGTGCGGCTCGGCGTTCATGGTCTATTTACCCGGCCCATACGGCTCTTGCAGCCATCGTTCGGCTTCCTTGCGGCCAATCGGGTCATTGTGTTGCTCGGCGAACTGGCGCGCGGCCCGGTAGTGCGTGCGGGCTTCGGATCGATTCCGCGCGAGATCCGCCAGCTTGCCGAGCTCGGTATGGATGCGCCCGCGGACCCAATCCTTCAACTCGGTTTCCTTGAGCGCCTCGCGCAGTGACCGGTCGGCCTCGGCGGTGCGCCCCTGCCCAAGCCGCGCGGCTCCAAGCTTGTACTTCCAGATCGACAGCTCGCCAAACATGCGCGGCCGCCGATCCGCTGCCAGCATCCCCATTCCGCGACCGAGCGACGCTTCGGCATCCGCGTAACGGCGGGCCCGGATCGCGGTCGCGCCCCCTTCGAGCCAGAGCAGCCGGTTCCTCGGGTAGAGATCCTGCAGCTCCCGGATCGTTTGGAGTGCCCGATCGTACTGCTTCTCGCGATTGTGGATCAGCACGAGCGCGAACTTGGCGCTGGTCCGGGCATCGCTCGGCTCCGAGGCCGCCGCTTCGATCATGGCCAGGCCCAGTTCGCGGCCGCCGCCGAATCCGGCCGCGTACGCCATCCACCGCATCGGCATCGACAGCGTCGAGACGATATAGCGATAGGTGCCAACGATGAGGCCGGCGTCCTTGCGCCGGGTGTCGAGCGCCATGACGCGCTCCTGGACATCGAACGCGCGGCGGGCGTTGCGGAATCCCTGCAAGATCCGCCCGTCGATCGTCGCCGCGTACGACGCGATCAGGCCGACCGCCGTTCCCTCTTGATAATACGAATCCGCGTCGCGAGGGTTCTGCCTGACCCTGGCTTCGGCCAGGCGGAGCGCCCTGTCGACGTTGTCGTGAAACGCGTCGGCCAGCTCCGGCGGCGGCGGTTTCATGCGGACGTCGGTCTTGCTGACGCTGCCGAGATAATCGTCGACCGTCACCGATCCGCGCAGAAACACGATGTGCAGCCAGATCGCCGTCGCGAGCGCGCGATACGCCGCCGGATCGTTCGGATCAGAGGTGACCGCCTGTTTGAGCGTGCTCATCGCCTCGCCGTAGTCGAGGTTATAGGCGAGGTCGAAGCCCCGGTCGATGAGCGCGCGCTGCATTCGACCGGCGCTGCATCCAAGCTGGCTGCGTTGCTCCTCCCTCACATATTCCCGATATGCTCGGTCGTCGCGCCTGGCCATCCTGGCGCATCGCCGGTCTCGGTGCGACGCTGGACTTTCACCACGGACTGCTAAGGGTACAACGGTTCGAGAGTGTCGAAAGTGCTCTTGGTCGTTCAGCCTTCCCGGTCGCGCATGGTCTTGTCAGTAGCGCCAAATCCTGCCGGTGGCGCGGAGATCTAGCTCCGCGATCATTGGCTCAGAGCTCGAGCAGAGTTCCGATGTCGCGTTCGCGCGCCTGGCGATAGGCGAGATCGGCGGCGACCACGTCTTCGACAGCCATGCCGAGCGATTTGAAAATGGTCATCTCGTCGTTGAGCCGTCCGGGCACGCGGCCGGCGACGACCTCACCAAGCTCGCCGGAGATGTGGCTCGCGGTGAAGCGCCCCTCGGCGATCCCCATCACGACGTCGCCGGACTCCGCGAGCGCGCCGGCCCGTGAATCCACCACGAGCCGCCCTCGAGCCGTCAGGGCCGGATCGATTTCACGTTGATCCGGCAGGCATGCCCCTACCGAGATGACATGCGCATCATTCTTGATCCAGCCCTCGCGAATGACCGGAGTCCGCGAGGAGGTGACGAGCGCGATGACGTCGGCGTTCTTGACGGCCTGCTCGGCGTCAGACGCGGCGACCAGCGACGCGCGCGCCGACCCGCTCATCTCGCGGACCACGCGCTCGCGGTGATCACGGTTCGGGCTCCACACCCGGACTTCACGAAAGCGGCGCACCAGGGGCAGCGCTTCGATGTGGCTCCGGGCCTGGACTCCAGACCCGATGACCGCGAGAATCGAGGCGTTTTCGCGGGCCATGACACGCGTCGAGACAGCCGAGACCGCCGCCGTGCGGGCCTCCGTGATGAAGCGGCCGTCCATGAGGGCGACGAGCGCGCCGGTGGTGTGGTCCAGCAACAGGATGCTGGCCAGATGCGTCGGGAGCCCGCGCTCGGTGTTGCGGTTGAAGAGGGTGACCAGCTTGGCGCCCAACGCGGCCGGCGCGCCAACGAAGGCGGGCATCACCCCGAAGTACGCCTTGTCACGACCGACCTGCAGCACGCTGCGGACCGGCTGCACGACTTCGCCGGACGAGAACCGCGCGAGCGCGCTGGCCATCGCCTCGATCAGATCCTCCATCGAGAGCACGCGGCGGACGTCTTTCTCGGTGAGGAGGCGGAAGCGCAGGGACATGGACTGTCAATGAGATCTGTTGATTTGTTGATGTGTTGATTTAGTGATTGGCGCCCAACTCGGTCAATCACCAGATCACCAAATCAACATATCAACAAATACTGTTTGCAGTTTACATTGTACGTTGCGCCTGTCCCCGCATGATCCACCGCCTCCGCACCATCGATGCCCACGCCGCCGGCGAGCCGCTCCGGCTCATCGTCGAAGGCTTTCCCACGCCCCGCGGCAAGACGATGCTCGAGAAGCGCGCGTGGGTGCGACGCCACTCGGACGACCTGCGGAAGGCGTTGATGCTCGAGCCGCGCGGGCACGCCGACATGTACGGCGCGGTCCTGACCGAGCCGGTCACGGCCGGCGCCGACGCCGGTGTGCTCTTCATGCACAACGAGGGCTACAGCACGATGTGCGGGCACGGTGTCATCGCAGTCGTGACGATCGCGCTCGAGCGCGGCCTGCTCACGTTCCGCCCGTTGACTGACTCAGGGCGCCCCGAGCCTGTCGACGGTTCGACCGTGCTCACCGTCGACCCTGAGCGTGCCGAACGGGTCGAGGGACGCGATGGCAGGTCTGAAGTGGTGCTCGACTCGCCGGCAGGCCGCGTCGTCGCAATGGCGAGGCTGAGATCCGAGCTGCGCGTCGAGAGCGTGGCGTTCGTCAACGTGCCAGCCTTCGTGCTCCTGCCGGCCGTGGAGGTCAAGGTTGGATCACGACAGATTCGAGCGGATGTCGCGTTCGGCGGCGCGTTCTACGCCGTCGTCGACAGCGAATCCGCGGGGCTGCCGCTCGATCGGTCGAGGCTGACGGATCTCCGCCGTGTCGGCATGGAGATCAAGAAGGGGATCGAATCGGCGCACTCCATCGTCCACCCGGGAGATCCCGGCCTGAACGGCATCTACGGCACGATCTTTACCGGGCCGCCACAATCAGCCGCCGCCGATCTTCGCAACGTCACCGTGTTCGCCGATGCGGAAGTGGATCGCTCGCCGTGCGGGACCGGCACCTGCGCGGTCATGGCGATCCTCGACGCGATGGGCCTGCTGTCGCCCGATCGGCCGTTCGTGCACGAGAGCATCGTCGGGTCGACGTTTCGGGGACGGGTCGTCCAGAAGACCAAAGTGGCGGACTATGACGCCATCGTTCCCGAGGTCGAAGGGTCCGCTTGGATTACCGGCGAGCATACGTTCCTGATAGACGAGAAAGACCCGTTCAGGGAAGGATTCAGACTTTGACATGCTGTTTGATATCCAAACCCTGAAGGGCCGGATCAGCGAGCACCTTCGAGCGTGGTGGCCGCGGGCTCTTCTGGTGACCATCAGATTCGGTCGCGTTTCCCCGCGCCACACGCTTGCCGGCCGAGGCGAAGAATGGCGGAATCTGCGCCGTGCCGAGATCGTGCGTCTTGGAGCGGGAACCGTCTTCTTGTACACGCAGGTCGTGCGCACGTATTATGTGTGCATGAACATTACGCTGTCGGTTGATGACCGCCTCGTCGAAGAGGCTCGAAAGCTCGCACAAGCCCGCGGAACGAGCGTCAACCAGCTCGTGCGCGACTATCTGGAGGACTTGGTTCGTCCTCGCGACGTGAAAGGCTATGGCGCCGAGCTCCGACGGCTGACAGAGGAAGGAGCGGGGCGCTCGAAGGGCTGGCGCTTCGACCGGGACGAGCTCCATGAACGGCGCTAGCTTCCTCGATTCGAACGTTCTCATCTACACGGACGATCACGACGCGTCGGAGAAGCAAGCCGTGGCACTCGGGCTCGTCGAAGCAGGGCAGGCGGATCGAGCCACATTTGTCTCCACTCAGGTCCTCGAGGAGTACTTCTCGGCCGCGACGAGGAAGCTTGGAGTTCCCGCCGAGATTGCCCGGCGTAAGGTGGAGCTGTTCAGTCAGCTGAACGTCGTCCTCATCACGGTGGATGACATTCTCGGGGCCATCGATCTTCACCGCCTTCACCGGATTTCGTTCTGGGACGCCTTGCTGGTGCAGACCGCGCGGCGTGCGGGGTGCACGACGCTGCTGACCGAGGATCTTCAAGACGGACGCCGCTTTGACGGCATCGTCGTGCGCAACCCGTTCGCGCAATAGCCGGCAGCCCGCATTGGCGCTGCGGCGTCCGGAGCTGACCGCGGCGACGACCTGTTCGGCAAAAGGTGCGAGGATCGCTCGAGTCATGACGGCGCCACGCCATCTCAAGGTGTTTCTCTCGTCGCCCGGCGACGTGGCCGAGGAACGCAAGGCCGCGCGCGAGATCCTCGAGCGGCTGCCGCGTGACCCCTTGTTGACAGGTCAGATCACGATCGAGATCGTGAGCTGGGACGATCCCTACGCGCCGACGCCGCTGCTGGCGAACCTCACGCCGCAGCAGGCCATCGACCGCGGCCTTCCGCGACCCTCGGACTGCGACCTGACAGTCGTGATCTTCTGGGGACGGATGGGCACGCCGTTGTCAGAGCCTCGAAAGGCTGACGGGACCCAGTACTTCTCGGGTACGGAGTACGAGTTCGTCGATGCGCGAGGCGCCGGCAAGCCGACGTTGCTCTATCGGCGGACGGCAAAGGTGCTGATCGACATCGATGACCCGGATTTCGAGGGAAAACGACAACAGAAGCGACTGGTCGATCAGTTCTTCGAACAGTTCAAGAACGCCGACGGATCAATCTCCGCCGGCTACAACCAATACGGAACTGTCGCCGAGTTTCGAAAAGATTTCGAAGCGCATGTGAAGGCACGGGTGAGGGAGCTCACGACGACCGGCGGAGACCCGTTAGGCATGTCGAACCGCCTGTCCTTGCGACGCGCCCAGGACAAGCCCACAGTCTCCAAGGCTTACCGGGACTGGCTCAAAGCCAAGTGCGCCAGCGTCGAGCTGCTCGGCCTCCGGTTGAAGCAGGGCCAGGCGGTCCGGCTGCACAACGTCTACGTGCCGCTCACGACACCCGGCTCCGCCACGCTCGAAGAGACCGGGAAGCGCGGACGGCCACGCGCCGACGAGGCCGAGGCCGTGACGCTGCTGCTCCATCGGCTCGGTGAGGGATCGCTCTACGTCTCGGGCGATCCGGGTTCGGGGAAGTCCACGTTCTGCCGGTGGCTGGTTTGGCTCGCGTGCGAGGGGACGGTGCCGCCCGCCGAGGTCGACGCACCGGACGAGTACCGCGAGCGCCTGCCGCCGATGTTGGGGAACCGCCTGCCGCTGCTCGTGTACCTGCGCGAGTTCTGGCGCCGGCTCCCGGATCGGGCACAGCACGCGGCGCTCTCCGGGCAGGAACTGGAAACCCTGCTCGCCGATTGGCTCGCTGAAAAAAATATTCCCGACCTCAGTGCCGAGATCATCGCGGCGCACTTCGAGGCAGGAACGACGCTGCTCGCGCTCGATGGCCTCGACGAGGTGCCGCCGGTGCGCCGGACGATGCTGCTAGGCG
>JACOUA010000126.1 GCA_016178075.1 Acidobacteriota bacterium | reverse complement strand
GATCCAGCCGGATCTCAGCAAGATCCCGTCCGACGAATTGAAGAAGGTGTACGCGTACATCGACCAACATATCGATGAGCACGTCCGGAATCTTCAGAAATGGATCCGACAGCCGAGCATCTCCAACAGCGGCGAAGGGATCCCCGAAAGCGCGGAGATGGTCAAGGGATTCTTCGACCAGCTCGGGTGTCAGGAATCGCGCGTCTATGACGTGGGCATCACCGAATGGGGCGCGCCAGGCAACCCCGTCGTCTACGCGCGTTGCGACGAAGGTGCGCCGCGTACGATCGCGATCTACTGGCAGTACGACACGATGCCCATCACCCAACCCGACGCGTGGAAGGCCCCGCCGTTCGAAGGGCGTCTGGTGGATCAGGCGCCTTACAAGAAAGTCCTGATCGGCCGCGGCGCCACGAATTCGAAGGGCCCGGAGATGGCGCAATGGAACGCGCTGATGTCGATCAAGGCCGTCACCGGGAAACTGCCGGTCAATGTGGTCTTCGTGGCGGAAGGCGATGAGGAGCGGATGGACATCGGCCTCCGCAAGTTCGTGAAGGATCATCCCGACTTCTTCAAGGACGTCGACGCCCTCATCGGCGAGTCCGGCAGCCAATCGCCGAGCGGCACGGGTAACGTCGGCGGCGGTTCGGAAGGCTGTGTCTACATCGAGCTGACGACGAGCGGGAAATCGTGGGGGCGAGGGCCCGTGCCCTCCGACATCCACGGCTCGAACAAGCGCTCGGTGGACAGCCCGGCCTGGCGGCACATCAAGATGCTCGCCTCGCTCGTCTCCGACGATGGGAATACGCCGCTCGTGAAAGGGTTCATGGACGGCCTGGAGCCGCTGTCGGCGGCCGAAGCCGCTCGGCTCAAGGAGGCAGCCGCAAAGACCGACATGAAGATTGCGGCGGAGAACATCGGCGTCGCACGCTTCATCGCCGACGATCCCTTCACGATGCTCAAGATGGGCCGATACGGCACGTCGTTCAACCTCGACGGGATCTGGGGCGGCAACATGTACGCGGGCGGCGCCGGCGCGATCCTGCCGAACAAGATCACGTCGAAGCACAACATGCGCTACGTGCCAAAAATGAACGGCCTCGAGATGGTCAAGCGTATCCGCGAGCAGCTCGATCGCAACGGCTACAAGGATGTGGAGCTGAAGGTCATCGGCGACGTGCCCTGGTCCAAGATGGCCTACGACACGGACATCGCCCGGGCGATGACGCAGATGCACGATCAGTTCAACATCCCGCACGGGCAGCCCTCGCAGACGGCGACGATTTTGGGCGGGTACTGGCCCGCATATCTCTTCTCGAACCAGGAGGTCGGCGAGAAGGTGGCCCCGGTCTCCATCCCGATCGGCATGGGCGGCGCCGGACACGGCGGCTTTGCCCACGCGGCCAACGAGTATTACGTGATCGAAGGCGCGGGGAAGGTCTACGGGATGGCGGGCGCCGAAAAGGCGCAGGCGACCATCATCTACAACTTTGCCGGGAAGAACGGCCCGCCACCGGCGCCGACGACGACCCGGAAGACCGAGTAGCTGATCGACCATTGTCTGCCGTGCCCCTGATCGCCGTCGACAATCTCACGAAGGTCTACGCGATGGACGGCGCGCCGGTCCACGCGCTGCGCGGGCTCACGCTGGCGATCGACCGCGGCGAGTTCGTGTCGGTTGTCGGCCCGTCCGGCTCCGGCAAGTCGACCTTCATGCACATCCTCGGGTGCCTGGATCGACCGACGAGCGGCCGCTACGCGCTCGGCGGGCGCGACGTCTCGCGTCTGGACGACGATGAGCTGTCGGCGATTCGGAATCGGCAGATCGGCTTCGTGTTCCAGGGATTCAACCTGCTGGCCCGTACCTCGGCCGTCGAGAACGTCGAGCTACCGCTCCTCTACGCGCATCACGAGGGCGTGCCGCCGGCCGAGCGCCGCCGGCGCGCGCTTACTGCGCTCGAAGTCGTCGGGCTCCAGGACCGCGCCGACCACCACCCCAGTCAGTTGTCCGGCGGGCAGCAGCAGCGCGTCGCGATCGCCCGCGCACTGCTGAACGATCCCGCCATCTTGCTCGCGGACGAGCCCACGGGCAATCTCGACAGTCGCACGAGTCTCGAGGTCATGGGCATCTTCCAGCGGCTGAGAGACGAGCGCCATATTACAATCGTCCTGATCACGCACGAGCAGCAGGTCGCGGAGTACGGCTCGCGAATCATTCGCTTCAAGGACGGTCGGGTCGTCTCGGACCAGCCGAACACATCGCGCGCGGCGGCCGAGGAGCTCGCGGCCGTGGTCAACGAGGACGTCTAGTGCCTCAACGGAATCTGTGGCGCGGTTCCAGCCTCCCGATCGCGCTTCGCGGGCTGAAGCGCAACCTCCTGCAGACCGCCCTCACCATCCTCGGGATGACGATTGGGGTGGCGGCCGTGCTGACCATGATCGCGATCGGCACAGGGGCCGAGCGCGCCATCGAAGACCAGGTTCGCGCGGCCGGCATGAACCTGATCGTCGTCACGGCCGGCAACTACAAGGTGAAGTCGACCGACGACTTCGGCGGCGCTGTCGAGCCGTCCGCGGCGCTCGGGCCCGACCGTCGCTTCGAACCGGCATCAGACGCCGGAGTGCGGCCGGCGGTCTGGGATCTCGGCGGGCGGCCGTCGGTGCGGTTCGTGCTCCATCCGGAAGACAACCCGATGGAGAAGCACGACCACCCGACCGCGCGCCAGCGCCTCGGCGACGCGGAAGCGGGGCTCGGTTCTGCGGCGACCCTGCTGTCGTCCGACGCCCACGCCATCCGCCAGATTCGCGGCGTGCAGTACGTTGCTGAGGGGCTACACCAGAACGTACATGTCAAGGTCGGCGCGAAGCGCTGGTTCACCCGCCTGCACGGAAGTGATCAGCAGTTGCCGCTCATCCGCCGCGCCTGGACGTTCCGCAGCGGACGCTTCTTCTCCGCACGCGAGCAGAGGCGAGCCGAGCAAGTGATCGTCCTCGGCGCCATCGTCGCGCAGAAGCTGTTCGGCGCCGACGATCCGGTGGGGCGGGAGGTCATCATCTGGAACCAGCCGTTCCAGGTCACGGGCGTCGTGACAACCACGAGCTGGATCGTCGAGCCCGCTGCTGGCGATGATCAGTTCGATGCCGTCTACGTGCCGTTCACAACGGTGCATCGTCTGCTGAATCTGACCAAGCTGAACGACATCACGATTACCGCCGCATCGACCGGAGGGGTGACGCGGATCATGTATGACGTCACCGAGCTGATCCGGGTTCGCCACAAGATCGGTCCGAAGGATCCGGACGACTTCACGGTGACGACGCAGGCGCGGCAGGCGCTGGTCAGAGGCGGCCTGCGTCCCGATGTCGCGCGCGCGGTGGTCGGCAACGTCGGGGGATTGGAGAGAGTTACACTCGAACAGCTCGGGAAGACGCTCGATCGCGCGACCCGAACGATGACGGCGCTGCTGGCCGGGATCGCGAGCGTCTCGCTGCTGGTCGGCGGCATCGGTATTATGAACATCCTCCTGCTGTCGGTGACCGAACGCACGCGCGAGATCGGGATCCGGCGCGCGGTTGGCGCGCGCGCCCGCGATGTGCGGGCGCAGTTCGTCCTCGAAGCCGTCGCGCTCAGCCTCGTGGGCGGTGGGGCCGGCGTGATCACCGGACTGGCCGGTGCGGGCGTCGTTTCGCAGTACTTTCAGTGGTCGACGACCGTGTCTCTTGGCGCCGTGCTCGTCGCGGTGAGCACGGCCGCGGGCGTCGGCGTGCTGTCCGGCTGGTATCCGGCGCAGTTGGCCGCGCGACTCGATCCCATCGAGGCGCTTCGATACGAATAGACGCCAGGGTCTGGGGTCAGGCTTCTGTGTCTCTGCTCCTCACGGGCGCTCGGGTTGCCATCCGCGGACTCTGCCGGCACAAGCTCCGCACGATTCTCACGATGCTCGGCATGATCATCGGCGTCGCGGCCGTCGTGACCACGGTGGCACTCGGCAACGGGGCGCAGCAGGGCGTCGAAGAGGAGATCCGATCGGCGGGAACAAACTTGGTACACGTCAACGCCGGGAACTACACGCGCGGCGGCGAGGACTCGAACATCGCCAGCGGCCTCGGCTCGGCCACCACACTGACCGTGGCCGACGCGGACGCGATCGGCGCGAGCGTCGCCGGCATCCGACGCTACGCCCCAGGCGTCAAGCTGCGCGGGTGGATCGCATCGGACACGCGCCGGTTCTACGCGCCGGTGATCGGTACGGGTGGCGCGTTTTCAGCGATGTACCGCTGGCGGTTTGCCGACGGTCGCTTCTTCACGGCTACTGAGGTCGCGGCGCACCGGCGCGTCGCCGTTCTCGGCCGCACGGTCCGCGACCAGGTGTTCGGCGTCGGCGCGAACGCGATGGGCCGCGCGGTGACGATTCATGGCGCATCGTTCGCCGTCATCGGCGTGACCGACACACCCGATCCGGATCAGATCGACATGGCGTTCGTGCCGTTCACCGCGCTGCAGGATGCGCTGGGCATCCAGCATCTGCACACGATTACGATCGAGGCCGCGCAGGCTGGCGAGGCGTCGCGAATTGCCGCGGATGTCGCCGCGCTCTTGCGCTCGCGGCATGCCGCTCACATCGGCGCCGCGGTCGAGAAGCTGCGACAGCGAGGCATCCTCGGGAATCAGATGCCGGTGAGCGGCCTGGGCACCGCGCCGGATGATTTCACCGTCAAGACGCAGGCCGGCGAATCACTCACGAAGGGGCTGTACACGTCGGTCGCCGCCTTCATCCTGGCGAACATGCCGAAGCTCGACGAGGTGAATCTCGCCGAGATGACGGCCACCTTGCAGCGCGCGCGCACGACGATGGCGGCGCTGCTCGCCGGCATCGCAGCGATTTCGCTGATCGTCGGCGGCGTCGGGATCATGAACATTATGCTGATCGCCGTCACCGAACGGACACGCGAGATCGGGATCCGACGAGCTGTCGGCGCGCGTCGTCGCGATGTGCTGGTGCAGTTTCTCGCCGAGGCGATCACTCTCAGTGCGGTCGGCGGCGCGATCGGCATCGCCCTGGGCGTCGCCGCATCGTTCGGCCTGACCGCGCTCCTCGACTGGCCGACCAGCGTGTCCTCGTCGGCGATCATCTTCGCCTTCGGCATTGCCGGCATGATCGGCGTGTTCTTCGGGTTCTACCCCGCGCGGCGAGCGTCCCGGCTCGATCCGATCGATGCGCTTCGATTCCAGTAGACACGCTCGATGGATGACGCTCGCCTTGCTGGCGCCGGGCCTGGGCGTGCTCTCGTGCAGTCGATCGCCTGCGGATGCGTCTCGCGCGACAGCCTCGGCGGCCACCCCTTCGGCGACCGCGCCGGGTACCGTCCGGCACGGAGACCACAACCCGCACCACGGCGGCCTCGTGATGATGAAGGGCGACGACCTGCACTACGAGATCGTGCTCGACCCGGCCGGGCGCGCACATCGCGTGTACTTCTCCGATGCCGTCCGGGAGGATCTGCCCGCCGCAGTGGCGTCGGACGTGAGGCTGGCCATCCATCGTCCGAATCAGCCCGACGAGATCATCGCGATGCAAATCGACGATGCCGGCGAAAGCTGGATCGGCAGCGGACGTACGGTCGAGAGTCCGAGGACGACGACCGTGAGGGTCGCGTTCTCGATCGCCAAAGAGCCGTACTGGATCGATCTTCCGTTCGCGCAACCCTCGGGGCGATGAACGACGTCGGGACACTAGTGGATGCCGCTCCAGGCCCCCCCCGAGGCCATCGCCTTGGCGAAACAGGTTCCGGCCTGCAGGTAGTCTCGTCTGGTGACGTCGCGATGCGATGTCGCGCTCGCGTCTTTTCTTGGCGGACATGTGGTCGGCGTCTGGGCGGCGGCCACGACCTCTCCGGCAAAGAACAACGCCGCGCCCTCTTTCACCCACATCGGTCGCTGGCGCAACGCATCGACGGTGAGGACGTGCACGAGCTCGTGCCGAATCGTCTGCTCGAGCAGACCTTTCGCCCGCAGCGTGGCGATCGGCAGCAGATCGATGCGCTGTCCCGTCGTCGCGGCCGCCATCCACCACGGCTGCTTCGTCGCACGGCGGTAGCTTTCAACCGTCGGGTGAAAGACCACCGCGAGCTCGGCTGGCGTCTCGACGCCGAGCCGGCGCGCCAGGCCTTCCAGCTCTGACTGGACGACGATCGTCAGGTGGCGTCGCTCGCCGGCATTCATCGCGGGGACCTGGACGAGCACTCGCGCGCTCACCGAAACGTTGTCGGTTGTCTGGGGCGTCGGCCAGGTGCCCGTGGTAAGGCCAGGAAAGTACCGGCGCAGGATATCGTCGGCCGTGAGCCCCTGAGCCGCCCACCTGATCGATCCGACCATGCACAAGCCGACGCCGTGGCCCGACCCGCGTCCGGTGAAGCGATACCCGTTGGCGGTCCGACTGATGTCGAACCACGTGCTTTTCACGTGCTGCCACCCGAGCGTTCGGCCGACCGCGAATCGAAGCGTGTCGCCGTCGATCTCCGGAGGCACGAATCCGCTCATCCGGACCGTAGAGGCGCGACCCGAGGCGGTCCTGGCGACCACCCGCATGCTCGCGAGCTGACCCTTGAGCCCGTTCGCGCGAAGCGCGCGTTCGAGATCTTCGGTCCGCAGCTCCGACGACCAGCCGGGAAGCCGCTCGCAGCCGGCGTCCAGTTGGGACGGCAGGAACGGGAACCTCGCCTGCGGCCAGACCGCGTCACCCCGCTCGGTCCGCCCGCCGCACGAGGCGGTGTAGAAGACCGACGCCGGTCGTCCGTTGAACAGGAGCACGCGGCTGCGGGTGACGGTCGACGCGGCCCGCGACGAAGGGGTGGCCGGCTTCAGCACTTGACAGTGCGTCAGGTCGCAGAGATCGAAGCCTTCCCGTGCATGTCGTCTCCGGTTCGCGAGCGCGTACGTGCGGGCCGTGATGGCCAGCGCTTCGAGGGCCGCCGGCGGGCTGTTCGCCTGCTGCTCTCCGGCGACGACCGACGCCACGTACTCGTCGATCGGCATCGTCACGATCGTGGTTTTTCCATCGAGACCTATCTGTCCGACGTTGAGCGCCTCGCCCTCCGCGGCGGGTTGCCGATGCGCGCGCATTTGCTCCCGAATGAGATCCGCCGCGAGCGCCGCCGCATCGCTCCCCGCCGCTCCCGGCGCCACGACCACGATCCCCAACGACGGCCGAAGCGCCGCGATGAGCGTCGCGAGCTTCGCGATCGATCCGGGAGCAACCACGGCCTGCAGGGCCTTGAGACGCGAGACCGCGATGGTCTTGCGCGATCCGACATCAACTATGAGGTACGCGCTGTGCGGCGCTGGCCGGTGGTCTTGCGCCCGTGATGGCGATGAGAGAGCCCCGCCTACCCCGAGCAGGAGCCCGATCAGAAGGATGTGGCGCACAAACCTGAGCATGAAGGCCGAAGACCATTGTAGGGGATCCGCGACCCCCGACCCCGGCTGCCTCGTTAGGTAGTGGGTACCCACTACCCATCGTTAACGCTCCGCCCCTGGCGGCCGTCCATACCTTTGTGAAGGCCTGGTCCAGGGCGCCTGTGCCGCAGAGCTTTCGCCCTGCCGGCCGCGGCGACCGGTGATACCGTGGAAGCCGCCTTGTCTGTCGAGATGTCGCTGATCGGTCCGCCCCGCGGGACGGCTCCTGGTGCCGCGAGCGAGGCGGCCGCTCCGATCCCGCCAGACGCCGAGGCGGATCGTCTGGCCGCCCGTGACCTTCCGCTGGTCGAAGCCGCGACGAGCGGCGACCGCGAGGCGTTCGGCCACCTGTACGATCTGTATGGTCGTATGGTGCACGGCGTGCTGCTCTCGAGAGTCCCGAGGGAAGAGGTCGACGATCTGGTGCAGGACGTCTTCATTCAGGCGATGGAACGCCTCAATACCCTGCGGGAGCCAGGGGCCTTCGGCGGCTGGCTGGCGGCCATTGCGCGCAACCGCGCGACCGACTATTACCGAAAACCCGCGACCCGGGCTTCGCACGTCGAGTGGTCGGAGCTGCCGGAAGCTGTGATGGCGACGCAGGAATCGGTCTCGGAGAAGACGCAGGCGATTGCCGTGCTGAACGTGATTCGGACGATGCCCGAGGCGTACCGCGAAACGTTGGTCCTGCGACTGGTCGAAGGGATGACCGGGCCGGAGATCGCCGCGCGGACCGGGCTGACGCCCGCCTCGGTGCGGGTCAATCTGCATCGCGGCATGAAGCAGCTCCGTGAGAAGTTGGAGGGACGCTCATGAGCGACGAATATTTGTGGGATCGCTCGGGTGACCCCGACCCGGAGGTCGCGGCGCTCGAACAGCTCCTCGGTCAGCTTGGCCATCGCGCGGCGCCGGGCACGTGGCCGGCGCCCGCGCCGAAGCGACGCTGGCCGGCTTACGTCGCGTATGGCGCGGTGGCCGCCTCCATCGCGCTCATGATCGGCGCGACGTTCCTGACGACGCGCGTCGCGCATCCGACATGGCAGGTCGTCAGCGTCGCCGGCACGCCGCGCGTGGGGGCGGCCGACGTCGGGACCGAGGGCACCATCAGGGTCGGCGAGTGGCTCGAGACCGACGCCAGCTCGCGCGCCCGGATCGACGTCGGCCTCGTGGGTCAGGTGCAGGTCGGCCCGAACTCGCGCATCGGGCTCCTCAAGACACAACCCACCGAGCATCGGCTCTCGCTGGCGCGGGGTACCATCGAGGCGCGGATCTGGGCGCCACCGGGGCTCTTCTTCGTCGAGACGCGATCCGCCGTCGCGATCGATCTGGGCTGCGTGTACTCGCTCGAAATGGACGAGGGCGGTGAGGGGTTGCTGCGGGTGAAAACCGGCTTCGTCGGGTTCGAGTACGGCGGGCGCGAGTCCTTCGTCCCTCAGGGCGCCGCGTGCGCAACGCGGCCCGATCTCGGACCGGGCACTCCGTATTACGAGGACGCGAACGCCGCGTTCCACGCCGCGCTCGAGCGTGTCGACACGCTCTCGGCGGGATCGAGCGGGCACGCCGACGCACTGACGACCGTGTTGGCTGAAGCGCGCAAGGCCGACGCCTTGACGCTCTGGCATCTTCTGTCGCGCGTCGAGACCGCCGATCGCGCGCGGGTCTTCGATCGCCTGGCCGCGCTCGTACCCCCACCCCCGACCGTCACGAGAGACGGGATCGTCCAACTCGACCGGCCGATGCTGGATCTCTGGTGGGACGCACTCGGCCTCGGCAACACCACGTTCTGGCGAGCGTGGAAGGGATCGTACCCGTTGTCAAAGCCGCGTTAACAGGATTCCCTGGGACACGTCTGGATCCTCGAAGCTGTCAGCCCTCAGCTCTCAGCTCTCTGCTCTCAGCTAGAACAGAAGCTGCAGGCAACGAGCTGGGGCTCTGGCCGAATGCTGACAGCCGAGCGCCGAAAGCTGTCCCGATGAACCGCGTCAAAACACTGTCGACGATCCTGATCGCGCTGCTCATCGCGATCCAGTTCGTGCAACCCGCGCGCACCAACCCCCCGGCCGATCCGGCCCGGGCGATCACGCGCCGTCTACAAGTCGATCCCGAGGTCGCTCGCATCCTCGACCGTGCGTGCCGCGATTGTCACTCGAACGACACGCGATGGCCTTGGTACAGCCGTGTCGCGCCGGGCTCGTGGCTCGTGATCGACCATGTCAACCACGGTCGCCGACATCTGAACTTCTCGGACTGGCCCGACGACGCGACCGAGCAGGAGAAGCTGTCCGCAATCTGCTCCGAGGTGACGAGCGGGCGAATGCCGGTTTCCTCTTATACGCTCGTGCACCGCAACGCCCGCATTGAATCGCAGGATGCGCGGCGGGTCTGTGAGTGGGCCACGCGGGAGCAACAGGCCCTGAACGTGACGTCCCCTCGGTGACCGAGGTCGAGCCGGCTGCACAAATCGAAGCGCCTGGTAGTGGGTCAGTTTGGTGTGAAGCCCCGCTCCCACCCCAACGCGCTGGAGAACGCGCGTCGGGACCCCGGGTTGAGGCTGCGCGAGAACGGTTCTGGAAAAACGCGCTGGAGCCGGCAGCGCGAACGTGTGAGACTGAGTTCGCGCTGCGGCTCGGCGCGAAACGTTAGCTGCTCAACGGAGTCAGTATGAACAATGTCCAGCTCAAGCAAGTGCCGATTACAAAGACCGGAATGCTTATCCGCAAGCCTGTCGCCGATGTGTTCGAGGCCTTTGTCAACCCGGACATCACCACAACATTGTGGTT
>JACOUA010000125.1 GCA_016178075.1 Acidobacteriota bacterium | reverse complement strand
ACAGGCCGGCCTGATCAGCGAGGAGAACCTCCGCGTCGCGCTGGCCGAGCACAAGCGCAGTGGGGAGCGTATCGGCGCCGTTCTGGTTCGGATGAGGCTTGCCTCCGAAAAACAGATCGCGAAGGCGCTTGCCTATCAACTGGGGTTTCCGTATCTGAGTCTCACCGAACACCCCGCCGAGCCGGCGGTCGTCGGCCTGATTCCACGCGACGTTGCTGAGCGTCGGCTGTGCATGGCGGTTTCGCTCGAGAAGAACTTGCTGACGGTGGCGATGGCGGACCCGCTGCTCTTCAGCCTCGTTCAGGATCTCGAGTTCCAGACCGGCTATCGCATTCGCCAGGTCGTTGCGACGCAGGCTGAAATCGTGGAGGCGATTCAGATCGGGTACCCGGACAAGGCGCTCGCCAGAACGTCCGCGGCGGTCGTCGAGTCGTCACGGGCGCCGGCCGCGCGCCCGCCGGCCGCCTCGGATCCGGGGTCCGCTTCCGGGCTCGCGGTGAGAGCGGAGGGCGACTCGTGGCGGCCCTGGGCAGTCGCCCACGCGGCCGACGGCAGCGAAGGCGCCCCCATTGTCGATCTCGTCGATCTCATCATCAAGAGCGCCGTCAAGAGCCACGCGAGCGACGTCCACATCGAGCCGATGGAGAATTCGGTGTTGGTCCGCCACCGGCTCGACGGCCTGCTCAAAGAAGTCATGGACCTGCCCAAGTGGGTCCTCGATGGCCTCACGGCCCGCATCAAGATTCTGGCGAGCCTCGACATCGCCGAGAAGCGGCTGCCGCAGGACGGACGGCTTCGGTTCGCGGGCGACGACAACGTCGCCGTCGATTTCCGAGTGTCGACGCTCCGGACGCTCTTCGGCGAGAAAGTCGTCCTGCGGGTGCTCGATCACCGCAAGGGCGTCCCGCCGCTCAACGAGCTGGGGTTCTCGGCCCGGGCGCTCGAGGAGCTCAAGGGGTTTCTCCGCCACCAGCACGGCATGGTGCTGGTCGTGGGGCCGACCGGAAGCGGCAAGACCACGACGCTCGCGGCGGCGCTCACGTCGATTCAATCGGAGCGCACCAACACGATCACGATCGAAGATCCAATCGAGTACCAGCTTCCGGGCATCAACCAGACGCAGGTCAACGAGAAAATCAAGCTGACCTTCGCCAGCGCGCTGCGCTCGATTCTGCGGCAGGATCCGGACGTCATCCTGCTCGGCGAAATCCGCGATCAGGAAACCGCCCGCATCGCCTTTCAAGCGGCGCAGACCGGACATCTCGTCCTCTCGACGCTCCACACCGACGATGCCGCCTCCACGATTACCCGTTTGATGGACATCGGCATGGAGCCGTACGTGATCGCCTCGGCGCTCATCGGCGTCGTGGCGCAGCGGCTGGTCCGCCGGCTCTGCCTGCACTGCCGCAAGCAGTACACGCCCTCTCCCGAGGTCTTGAGGACGCTGAGCATTTCGGACGCCGAGGCGGTGAGCGTGCCCTTCTATCATGCGGCCGGCTGCGAGCGCTGCAATTTCACCGGCTATCACGGCCGCATGGCGATTTACGAAGTGATGCGCGTGACCAGCCGGTTGCGGCGCATGATCGCGCAGGCCGCTCCCGAGGACGCCGTCTGCGAGGCGGCGCATTCCTCAGGGATGATCAGCATGGGCGAGGACGGCATCGCGAAGATCAAGAGCGGCGTCACGAGCGCCGACGAGCTGCTGCGCGTCGTGACCGAGCCACGCGAAATGCGCACCGTCTGTCCCGGGTGCGGCGAAGCCATCGGCCTCGATTTCCTCGCGTGTCCCCACTGCGGCCGCCGCGTCAGCGGTGGGTGTTCGAGCTGCGGTCGCGGGATCCAGCCGGGGTGGAAATACTGCCCGTACTGCGCCACCAGCACCGAGCGCCGCGAACGCCGCCGCATTCGGGGGCGCGTCGCGAGCCGCGAGCTTCCCGCGACCAACATCGCGGAGTTCAAGAAATCCTAAAGACAGGGATCAGGGATCAGGGGCCAGGGACGACATGACCGCCGGACGTCGATGCTTGGTCCCTGATCCCTAACCCCTGATCCCTGACCTCATGCCCGGCAAGACCCACTACGAAGCGCTGGAGGTTGCGCACGACGCCTCCTCCGACGACATCCGCCACGCGTTCCGGCAGGCGATCGCCCGTTATCATCCGGACAAAGTGCAGCACCTCGGCAAGGAGTTTCAGCAGCTCGCGGCCGAACGCTCCGCGGAGCTCACCGAGGCGTACCGGACGTTGATGGATCCGGACAAGCGCTCGGAGTACGACCGGACGCTCGCCTCAGAGCGTGATCGACTGCAGGCCGCAACCATGCCAGCCCCGTCGGTCGAGGAGCCGGGCTCGCACGGATCGTCTCCGGGGCCGCCCCCGCCAACCGTCGAGCGGTCGCCCGATCCCCCGACACCAGTCATCGGGTTCGACGCCGAGCGGGCGAACCGCGATGCGTTGATTGGACGAGCCGCGCTCGCGCGCCTGCGGCACGCGTTCGTGGCTGAGTTCGGGAAATTTGACGAGCCCGATGCCGCCGGATTCGACGTGTCCTGTTCCGTGAAGGCGAAGTTGTTCAGCCGGTCGGCCGCCCCTCTGTTCGTGGGACGATTCGTGCCGCGGCTGGACGGCGCGGCCGTCGCGCAGACCTTCACCGCGGCCCCCACCGCGGTCTTTCTCGTGCCGATCGACGTGCGGGACTGGCAGGCGTTGCTGCTGCCGGACGCGCCGCCCGCGGCCCGCGCCGTCGTGCAACGGCTACAGGCCGGGAAATAATCGACGATTGCCGATTGGCGAGTGAGGAATTGATTGGCGAATGTCGATTCCAGGATTGTCGAGCGAATGACGATTCTGGGATTGGAACCCCCGCGGGCAGCCCAGCGTATACAATTGAGGATCAGGGGACTCGTGAATCGTCCGTTGTTCGACAATCGACAATCAGCAATCGTCAATCAATCGTCAATCGCCAATCCGCAATCGTTAATTCGTTATGGCGCTCATTGAAACCCACGACCTCTGGAAGACCTACGTGATGGGCAGCGAGCAGATCCACGCCCTGCGCGGCGTCGCGATCACGATCGAGCGGGGCGAGTACGTCGCCATCATGGGTCCGTCCGGATCGGGCAAATCGACGTTGATGAATCTCATCGGCTGTCTCGACACGCCCTCGAGCGGCAGCTACCTGCTGAACGGCAAGCAGGTCGGCCAGATGAAT
>JACOUA010000096.1 GCA_016178075.1 Acidobacteriota bacterium | reverse complement strand
CTCCAAATGCTCGAGGAACTCCAGCACCGCCGGGGGGCCGAGATCCTGCACATCCAACTGGCTCACGGATCGCGCCCGCCGGGCGGCCACAAAGCGGAGGAAGAGCACGAGGCTGTCTCGATAGCTCAGGACGGTATGCGGACTGCTCCCGCGGACGCGGGGCAGATGATCGGCGAAGAATCCATGGAGCGCGCGTGCCAGGGCATTCGGGCCGGGGGCGTTCATCGCGCACCTCCCGTGCCGATCGGCGTGATCAGGGCGCCACAGGCATCCGCGAATCGGGTGCTCGCGGCCGCGGCGAGAGGCTCGACGAATTGCAGGTAGTACGCCGTCGACACGATCGAGACGTGTCCCATGTAGTGCGCCAAGAAGGGCAGCTTGGCTTGCACGTCCAGACCGGCACGGTACCAGCGCAGCAGCACGGTCAGGGCGAACGCGTGCCGAAAATCATGGGTGCGTGGCAGGTGGCCGCTGGTGGTCCTGATGGCGGCCTGACGGAAGAGGGCGCGGATCGCGGCGCCGAGGCCGCCGCCGCTGTAGCCACGATGGCGATGCCAGAGGAGCGGGCTCTCCGCCCCGGTGGGATATCGCTGATGGCGGCGGATGTCGAGGAGACGATCGATTTCGCGGGTGGCGTCAGCCGACACCGGGATCAGGCGCGACTTGTGAAACTTCGATTCCCGGATCATCAGCGTGTGCTCCCGCAGGTCGTAGTCCCCGACCGTCAACCGCGTCAGCTCACGGCGTCGCATCCCGGTCGTGTACAACAGCACGATCGCGAGCCGCATCATCTCGGGGCACAGCGGCGAATTGGTGGTGCGTGCCCGCGTCCGTGCGGTGGCGAGCAACTGGCTGACCTGACCGTCGGTGAAAAGATGCGGTCGAATGACTTGATGAACCGGCGGGAATAACCGCTCGTCGGGCACAAAGCAGCGGGGCTCCTGGCGCCGTCGATACCGACACAGATTTCGGACCTCCCGCATGTGAGTGCGACGATTGCCTGACGCCAGATGCTGAAAGGTGAGGCACCACGCGGCGAAGGTCTCCGGCACGAGATCCGCGTGCCGCGCGGCGAGGAACTGATCGCGGTGCGCCAGCACGCGCTCATGCATCGCGTACTGTCGGCCCAGCGCTCGCTTGAGCGTCAGGTAGCGCCCGATCGTCGAACCCAAGACGGAGGTGAACGGCGCCGTCATGACGCCACCTCCGTCGCGCCGCGGGAGACCTCCGCGGGCAGATCCAACGCGACCTCGCGCAGGTCCTCCACCGCCAAGCGGAGATAGACACACGTGCTTTCGAGGGTGCGGTGGCCCAAGAGGTCGCCGATCATCTTCAGCGAGATTCCCGACCGCAACAGGTACACCGCATACGAGTGCCGCAGACAATGGGGACCCTGGAACGGGATGGCCAGCCCGCTGCGCGTGGACCAGGCTTGGAAGGCTTCCGCAACCGCCGTCGGTTTGAGCACGCCCACCGGCGTGCGATGGCGAAGAAACAGCTCTCGATACGTGGGCGGCGGCGCGCCTCGGAACGGCACGCGCTGTCGACGAACAGCCAAGGCGGGGCGGCCGTGACGGAGGTAGTCCAGCAGCGCACTGCCGACCTCGTCGGTCAGCGGCAGCCACAGCGCGCCGCGGGTCTTTCGCTGCGGGACGCGGAACCGTCTCGCCCGCCACTCCACATCATCGAGCGTGAGCGTCACGATCTCGCACGCGCGCAGGCCATACGTCCCTATCAGCAGGAACATCGCGTAATCGCGGCGCCCCATCGGTGTCGTGCGGTCGATGGCCTTGAGGAAGGCCTGCACGGTGTCCCAGGGGAGGGCCCGCGGCAGCTGCTCGCCGCGATACACGCGCGGCGTGTCGATCTGCACGTCAAGGCCCGGCGGAATCTCACCGGCGGAGGCCAAGAATCGCAGAAACGCGCGGAGGTGGGAGACCACATGCTGAAGCGACGCGCGGGTTTGTCGTGGACCGACCGCACAAAGGAACGCTTCGAGATCCCGGCTGGTCACGGCGGCGAGGCGCGTCGGCGCTTTCTCGTACCCGAGATGCGTCAGAAACGCGGTGACGGTCTGGCCGTGGTACGTGCAGGTCGAGCGCGCAAATCCCCGGACCCGCTCCAGATAGGTCGTATAGGTCGTGACGCGTTGCTCGATGCAGGTGAACGTGGGTGCGGGATACAACGACAGCTCCGCTTCGAAATACCGGTCCAACTGGCGGACCAACGCCGCGAGGTCAGGATCGTCTTGTGAATCCGTGGGCGCGCAGCCGCGCAACCGAGCCCGTGTGATGCCAGCGAGCGTCCGCACGCCATGCTGCTGGAGCTGGCCGACGAGTCGCGGCGCGGCGCGAAAGTGCTCGCGAGCGCGGTCGGTCGAGTACCCACGTGTCAAGAGCCACGCGACATACCCGTCCAGTGCCGGACCGATGATGGGCAACGATGCGTACCGACGATGCACCCTGGGATAGAGCTCGAGCAGCATCGGATCCTCCCTTCTTCTGGTGCCGTGAGCGGCACGAGGACCGATGCTACGGAAAGGTAATGTGGAGTGTCTGAGAGGAAATGTGCGGCTTCAACGGAGATCCAGGGATAGATCTCCACATTTCTGATCGCTCACCATTGATCGACGACCAAGATCGCCGGATGCGTGTACGTCGCGAGCGCGGCGGCAAAGCGGCCGGCGCGAAACGCTGCGGAGAGATCGTCGATCAATTCGGCTGCCGT
>JACOUA010000124.1 GCA_016178075.1 Acidobacteriota bacterium | reverse complement strand
TCTCCGACGGGACGGTCCTGATTCGCGGCGGCCAGACGAGCCGCCAGGCGGGCGGGGAGCGCGCCGGGCGCCGCATCATCCTGAAAGAGGCCGACGCGGACGCTCTCCGGGAGCTGGGCCTCGTCAAGATGGTCAGCCCCGCGTATCTGGAATCGTTGCCGATCGTCTACCAGACGCGCTCGACCACCGCCGGCGTCCGCGGCGTCTCGGTCGAGTACGCGACGATGAGAAGCGAAACGGCGGACTCGGGGCGGTTTCTGAACGCGGAGGACATCGAGGGCCGCCGGCGCGTCGCGTTTCTCGGCTCGGAGATCGCGCGAAAGCTGTTCAGCAACATCCCGCCGGTCGGCGAGACCATCCGGATCAACGGGCTGACCTTCGAGGTCGTCGGCGTGATGTTCAACAAAGCCCAGATCTCGAACTACTTCTATCCCGACAAACTGTCGGTCTTCATCCCGTACACCGTCACGAAGCAGGTCTGGCCCCAGGACTATCTCGACGACATCGTCGTCGAGACGTTGAACCCGTCGATGCACGACCAGGCGATCAAGCAGATGCGTGAGGTGCTGGCGACCCGCCACCGGTTCGATCCGCGCGACGAGCGCGCGGTGCTGATTCGCGACTCGGGCGAGGTCGTCGTCATGTTGAACGGCATCACGAACGGCCTGCAGGTCGTGCTGGTGTTCATCGGGACCCTGACGCTCATGATCGGCGGGGTCGGGGTGATGAACATCATGCTCGTGTCGGTGACGGAGCGGACACGCGAGATCGGCGTGCGGAAGGCGCTCGGGGCGAAGCGGCGGCACATCCTGACGCAGTTCCTGCTCGAAGCGCTCGCCATCTGCTTCATGGGGGGCCTGGCGGGCGTCGCGCTCTCGTACGCGATTGTCGCCACGGTCAAGTCGCGGCCGTTTCTGGGGCAGTTGCTGGACGATCCGAGCGGCCGCACCGACATTCAGCTCCTCATGTCGTCGGACGTGCTGCTGGTGGCGACCGGCATCCTGACCCTGGCGGGGATTGTCAGCGGCTTCTGGCCGGCGGTGCGGGCGTCGCGGCTCGATCCGATCGAGGCGCTCAGGTACGAATAGTCGATAGTCAATAGTCGATAGTCGATAGTCGATAGTCGACCAACGACCGACAACTAACGACCTCGACTGTCGACCGACGACTGTCGACTAACGACCATCGACTATCTCAACCCAGCAGCCCAGAAAGCGTTGGTCGGTGCTCGTCCGATCGACGCTGGCCGGCACGAAGCCGCTGGTGGCGTCGATTCGCAGAAGGATCACTGACGAGCCTTCCGGCCTTGGGACAGCGACGTCCTGGGGCATTCCAGGCTCGAGATAGACGTCGTGGTCCCATCCTCCCGAGTGAAGCCGGGCGTGATGGCGGACAGGCCCGCCGTGCATGCGGAGCGTGACCCCGCGAGCCTCTCGGGGTGGTCGAATGGACAGCGTGGCCGACGCGCTCCCCTTCGTCCAGAAGCCGGCCGACTCGGGGAACGCGTTCCGGTCATGGAAGAACACAACCATGTCGCCGAAAGAAGCGGCCTGCACCAGCGGCTGAGGACGACGGCTTGCGTCGATGATCTGCAGCGGCGTGAGGTGGAGCTCCTCGAAAGACGACGCGGCGCTTTCGGGGTTCAGGCGGAATCCCACGAAATCAAGGTCGATCGGAAGCTCGACCACGACGTGGTTGAGTGAGGCCTGATCGAGCGGCCACGTGTTGAGCGGCACGCCGCCTCGGCCGATTGTCAGCGCAAGACTGCCGGCGGGTGGCTGGCCTGGCGCGCTCGGGGAGCGTTGCAGGTCGATGCGGTAGGTCCCGGCGGGCAGCGCGAACCGCGTGTTCCAGAGCAGGGATGAGGGCTGTGCCTGAGTCGAGCGATCGCTCGGCGCGACGAGCCGGAAGCGCGGTGGAATCTCACGCGAGTCGATGCGCCGCAAGGGATCGTACGCCACGCCGATTGGTCGCCGGGACGCGTCGAAGCTGTCGAGCATCGCGCTGCTGGACCTCATGGTGCCTTCCGGCCGTGGCCGGGCGATCCCGCCGAACACGATCGACAGGATGGCGCTGGCCAGCAGCACCGCCGAGAGCGTCACCGCCATCGATCCGAGTGCCGCGCGATCGGCGCTCGAGCGCGACTGGCGTCGGATCGCCCACGCCGCGCCGGCCGCCGCGGCGATCCAGAGCGACGCCCGGCCCATCGCAATGACCGGCGGATCTGCGATGAAGCTCGGAAATATCTTCGGCAGCTCGCCACCGATCGACAGCCAGTCGAGGAGGCGGGCGCTGCCGCTGCGATCGTTGGCCAGCAGTAGACCCTGCTCGGCGAAGAGCAGCGCGAGGCTGATGCCAAGTGATCCGAACAGCAGCACGAGCTGTCCGGCTCGGCGCGGGCGGTGCGCTGCAGCGTCGTGAAACTGCCACGCGACCGGCAAGCCGAGCAGTGGGAGTACCGCGATCACCGGCCGCCCCGGCGATGCCGATCCGCCCCACCAGATGTGGAACGATCCGACCGTCGCCAGTAGCGCGCCAAACACCAGCCCGAGCTGCGTCGCCAGCCGGCGTTCTTCCGACGTCTTCGCGCCCTCCTGTGGTGCCCGCCACATGCCAATCAGTCCGGGAAACACGAGCAGCAGAACAGGCGCGTACGCCAGCAGCCCGTACTCCTGATCGAGCCACAAGCCTGGACCTCCGGCGAGAAGCGTGCCCGGACGCATGTTCGACTCGCCTCCGTACGGGGCGGCCGGCGACGCCACACCCCAAACAGCGTAGAAGAACCAGATCCATCCCGCGAGGCTGATGCCGAATGGGAACAGCACCAGCAGCAAGGCGCGGGCGCGGCCCCTGGCATGCCACAAAGCGATCGCGACCAGCACAACGGCCATCGCGGCGTACTTCGAGCTCAACCAGGGCAGCGCCGCGAGCGCCAACCCGCGTGCGAGCCAGGTCCCGCTCCTCGCATCGCTGCGCCACGGAAACGCCACCATCACGCACGCGGCCGCCGCGATTTCCGGATAGACCGCAAACGAGTTGAAGAGGAACGGCGCGGTCAGGCACGTGGCCGCCCAGCCAAAGCTGGCGGCTCCGTATGAGCGCGTCAGGTCGAACGCGCGCCACCAGACGAGCGCCGCGACCGCCGCGGAGAGCAACACGAGGAACGCGACGACCCCAGGGTAGCCCGCGATCGCAAAGACGGGCGCCACGAGGACGGGGAGGCCGATCGGGTGCACCGAGTAGATCTCGTGGTCGATCCCCCGCGTGAGGTAGTGGGGCTGCAGCGGCATATGAAAGTACGGCGCGTAGTCTTCGTGGATGTGGTTGTTCTCGATTTTGAGGTCGTGGTCCTTCAGCAGGCTCTGCGTGATGACCAGGTAGTGGGGCTCGTCGCCTCCCGGAAAGAGCGCGGTTCCGGCGAGGCGTGACGCAGCGACCCCGATGACCAGAAGGCTGGCCAGAAAGACGGCCGCCGCGCTCGCGCGTGTCGAGATCTTATGGCTCGCGACACGCGGGCGTTGCGTGCTCCACACCACGAGCCCTGCGATCACGAGCCAGACAATCCCGCGCCCCGGCCCAGCCAGCGATCGAAGGACCGGAAAGACGTCAGGCAACCAGGGAAGGTAGGGGAGGGTGAAGACAACCGAGCAGGCGAGCGTCCGGAGCGGGAGGTCCCGGTGTTTGAGGCCTCCGAGAACTGCCGCGAGCATGACGACGCCGGCGGCAAGTGCCCACCAGGGCGGCAGCATTGCCACCCGGATCGCCGGGCCCGGTCCAGCGGTGGTGAGATCGAGGACGGCCCCGGAACACCAGAGGCCGAGACCCACGGCGACCGAGGCGATCAAGGCATTGACGAAGTGACGAAGGGACGGATCAACAGATTGACGGAGTGAACGATTGATAATTGGCGTCTGCTGATCCGAGGAGGTGACCGACGTCAATCCGTCAGTGCTCAATGTTCAATCCGTCAATGTCAATTTCAGAAACTGAGGGTTCCCCGGAGCGTGAGTGGCACCGTGAAGAAGGCGTGGGCGCGCGGATCGCTGAGCTTGTTGTAGGCGACCTTCACCGAGAACTGGACCCCGACCGGACCGACGCTCACGCCGCCACCGGCCTCGCCAAATACCCGGTCGCCGTCGCCTCGCTCGCCCCTGACGCGGCCGACGCCGGCGAGCGCGAACGAATGCGTCCCCAGTCCCCACGCCGGCGGGCGGTCGCTCACGATGAAGCCGGCGCCCAGGTCGTACGCGCGCCCGTCGCGCAGGTTGTAGGAGGTCGTCGCGCCGCCGTCCATGATCGCCAGGCGGATGACCGGCAGCGTTTCATAGCTCGCCCGGACCGCGAGCGCCAGGCCGTTGCGCGATCCGAATGGATACACCATGATGCCGCCGCCGCGCCCGCGCCGCCCGAACTCCAGCACGTCGACCGTCGTCCGGCCATCATCGGACCGGTAGTCGACGTCGCCTCCACCCTGCACTTCGTTCAGCGCTCGAGCCGTCAGATCCTCGAGCGGGTGATCCTTGAAATGGAGCGGGAAGGTGTGCGGGCGATCGATCGAGATGGTCACGAACTGTCGATGAGGCTGCGATGCCTGCGCGAACGCGTCCAATCGCGGGACGAGCGTCGCGAGGCCGATCAGGACCGCGGTTGTTCTGATCATCGATTCACTCTAACATGCGGGATTCGGGACTCGGGGTTCGGGATTCGCTCTTATGACGATCGTAGCGCAGGCCTTTCAGGCCTGCCGCCGGCGCCGACGAGGCGGACCGAAGAGGTCTGCGCTACCGAGATTTTTGACGACGGCTGCAACTCTTGCGCTTGTGGCGATGCTGCTCCAACCGGCGGTCGCGTCCGCGCAGGTGCCGGGCGACCTGGAGCTCCCGCCGGCCGTCGTCGATCTCCGCGCCTCGTTCGCGCGTTTCGGTCAGCCACCGGATCTCGCGTCGACGCGCGGGCTGGTCTTTCGAGAGCTGCCGGGCCACGGCTGGGGCATCGACGTCGGGGCGCACTGGTACCCGCTCAGGTATCGCAAGATGATCGTGGGCCTCGGCGGCTCGCTGGCCGCCGCGACCGCCGGCGCGAACTCCGGCATCCCGGCGCCCGGCACCTCGCGCGCCCACAATGTCTCCATCACCTACGTTGTCCTGGCGCCCGAGCTGTCGCTCAACTTCGCCGGATCGAACGGGTGGAGCTATGTCAGCGGGGGTCTGGGACCCGCGAGGCTCGCCGTCACGGTCGACGCGACCCCGAATCCGGAACGCCCGCCCGCGACGCCCAACGCGCTCAATTATGGCGGCGGCGCCAGATGGTTCATCACCGATCACGTCGCGTTCACGTTCGATATCCGCGTCTTCGCGATGAGCCCCTTCCTGAAGGAAGGCTTTGGCCTCCTCAGCCCTCGTATGAATCTCGTCTTCGTCAGTGCGGGAGTGTCGCTCAAGTAGTTCTCAGTTGTCAGTCTTCAGTGATCAGTTCTCTTGGTTTGCCAAGTCCGGTGTTATCCGGATACCCGGAACTCAAACTGAGAACTGAGAACTGATGACTGAAAACTGATAACTAAAAACTGATAACTGTTCTACGTCAACTGCACCCGCGGGCGCCGGGGTGGCGCCGTCGCAAGGTGCTCGACGTGCGGCAGGAGCGCATTGAGGCGCTCGAAGATCGCGGCGAAGCGTCCGATCGTCTCCTCGTCGAGCTGCGGCACCAGCCTGGCTTGATGGACGAGGAAGTGGCTCGCCGGGCGGTGGCGGTTGAACTCCACCGACAGGTCGCGGAAATGCCGGTCGATCTGCGAGACAATGCGCTCGCCGTCGGGGCCGAGGCCGATCGGGGTCAGTGGCTCTTCGAGCTCCGCCTGGTACGCGCCGTTCACGAGCGCGAGATAGAACGCCGAGTCGAACAGGTCCTCGACGTCCGCCTCGCGCATCTCGGTGAACTCCCGAATCGGCAGGACGTTCCTCGCCAGGAGCCCCTCGACGTTCGTGTAGAGCAGCCGCTGCTGATGCGGCCCCGCGAGATCCATGAGGACCGCCATGTTCTGCTGGTTTGCGCTCAAGAGCGACACGAAGGCGGCCACTTTCTCGCCGCCCCCGACCGGCACGATGGTCCACCGTGGATCCAGCCGCACGCGGCGGCGGGTCCACACCGCCTCCGAGAGCAGCTCCAGATAGACGACGTCGGAGGGATACTGCACGAGCAGGGAATGCGGAGCGGTGAAGAACGATTGCGCCAGCTCGAACGCGAGCGACGCCCGCAGCGGGAAGACCGTGTCACGGTCGTTCTGGGTCAGATCGGTGCCGATAATCGTGCCGCGCCCGTCCATGTCCTGCACCGTCCGCACGCGGTCGAGATGTGCGGCGCTGATGAGGAACGGCGAATGGGTCGTGTAGATCACCTGGTGGCGCGTCGCGAGACGATCGTCGAGATAGTGCAGCAGATCGCGCTGCGCTTTGGCGTGCAGGCTCAGACCCGGCTCGTCGAGCAGCAGGACGAGATCGCCGCCGGCGTGCTCGAGGTGTGAGAAGTACGACAGGAACGAGAAGAACCACACAAAGCCGTGCGATCGATCGTCGAAGGGGATCGACACGCGGTGCCGGTTGTTCTTGATTCTGACGTGCAGGATCCGTCCGGTATTGAGCGGCGGCGGATCGCTTGGGTCGGCTTCGGCGACGTCGAACTCCGCTTCGAGCTGGCGGTTCTGGCTCCAGTACTTGAACATCTCCTCGGTCAGGGTCACCGAGGCGGCTTCCAGCGCAATCTTCAGCCGGTTATAGTTCTGCTCGCGCTCCAGATCCTCGAGCGTCAGCCCCGCCAGCGACAGCAGGCAGAGAAACGTGTGATCCGCGCGGTCGAGGTTGTTCGCGGCCCGGCGCTCGCGCAGATCGCGGAGCGAGATCCGGCCGCGCATCAGGCTGTACTCGTCGAAATACAGGAACCGCGGCAGCTCGACGCTCAGGAAACTGTTGATGATCCGCGACGCGAGACCGTCGGCGAAGTTTTCCTGGAGCTGACCGAGCAGGAGCGCGGCCGCCGCCGGCGCGTCCTCGAGGCGCTTCAAGAGCGAGGTCAGCTCGTCGAGCGTCGCGCACGCGCGCGCCTGATGCTCGAGCTCCGGCGGCAGCCCCGCCGCGTCGAGCAGATGGTGAACCGTGACCCGCTCGTTCAGCTCCACGTTCCACATCCGCGCGTTCTTGTAGTCCTTCTGCACCGCGACGGTGTGGGAGCGCAGCACGCCTTCCCCGAAGCTCGCCTCGATCCGATGGACATCGTCCGGCGAGAGCTTCAGCTCCGCCCGGACGACGGTGGCGGGCGTGCGGTCGTGCACGGCGCGATAGCGGGGAAGCGCCTTGCGCGGGTAGTCGACCAGATCGAAGGTGCCCGCGGCGCCCACGGGATTGATGTTGTGGAGCGCCTGCAGAAACGCGGTCTTCCCCGATTCGTTCTTCCCAACCAGGCAGGTCACATTCCCCAGATCGACCCGTCCGGAGTCCTCGATGCTCTTGAAGTTGGTGACCTGCGCGCTGACCAGTCTCATCGCCGGTTGATTTCTCCATATCTTGCAAGCACTTGTCAATTGTCCTGGTTGACGGTCAGCAGCTACGTCGCCTGGGGCTTCCGACAGGTCCGAGCATCAGATCCTGTGGTGAGCGAAGAGCGGATCGGCGGATTTGTGCCGGTTTCCCGGCGGCGCGCGGTGGCATGCCTCTGGCACTCCCGCACATCGATAAACCAGGGTGGCTGTCGGGACGAGCGCAGCGCGGGAATCCGCGCAACTGCCCAGGGACAAATAGCTCCCGGGCCCCTGTGCTTCCGATTTCCGACAGTCACTTTGGGACGTCCCGCGCGGCCCCGCCTTCCGACGTCGGACTTCTGGCTCCCTGATACTCCCCCTTTCTATCAGTGAAGCGGTCCCAGACAGCTTCGCCATGTAAATCCTGACACTCCACGGGCGAATATCGAGCGATCCCAGCTGGTTTTCAGCGCTTTTTTGACGATCCGATCGAAGGTCCCTCCGTTGCACCGGTGCCGGCCGAGGCCGGACCATGAGGAACGGACCGAATCGGCGGTCGTGGACGCGGGACGCGGCGGCGGTAGCGGGCGCGGTGACGCTGGCCGTGATGCTGTGCGGTCGCGCGGCGTCGGCCGAGCGCGGCGCCCAGGATCCGACGCCGGCGCCATCTCTTCGCGCGGCGCCGGGGACGCTCGACTTCAATGCCGACGGCAAGGCCGACATCTTCCGGTACGACCCGTCGAGTGGCGCGTGGGTGAAGGCGCTCGGCGACGGAGGCCGCGCCTTCACGATGACGACCGGGCAATGGTCGCCCGCCTGGAGCGTCACCGCCGCGGACTTCAACGCCGACCGGCACACCGACATCTTTCTCTACAACGACACGACCGGCGTCTGGGTGAAGGCGTACAGCGACGAGGCCGGCGGCTTTCGGTACGTCCGCGGTCAGTGGTCGGCGGGGTGGCGGCCCCTCGTGCTCGATCTGGACGGTGACCAGGTGAGCGACGTGTTCCTGTACAACCCGGAGACCGGTCGATGGTTCGGATGCCTGAATCGCGCCGATGGCGACTTCACGTACTACGCCGGCGCGTGGTCGCCGGGATGGCGCCTCTATCCAGCCGAGTGGAACGGCGACAGCTACACGGACCTGTTTCTCTTCAACGGCACGACGGGGCAGTGGTTCAAGGTGATGAACGACGGCCGGGGCGGGTTCGTCTATCAGACCGACACGTGGACGCCCGGTTGGAACGTGGTGCCCGGGGAGTTCGACGGCGATGGCCGATCGGATCTCTTCCTGCACAATCCGACCACCGGCGCGTGGTACATCTGTTTCAGCCGCGACACGGGGTTCACGTATCTGTCCGGGATGTGGAACACGGGCTGGACCCTGACGGCCGCGGACTTCGACGGCAACGGCCTGACGGACCTGCTGCTCTACGATCCGGAACGCGGCCAGTGGTACGAGGCGATCCGACGGCTGGACTACAAGGCGGGCTTCCTCTATTACAGCGGGACCTGGGAGCCGCACGCGCAGCCGTTCGTCACCGACTTCAACGGTGATCGGCGGAGCGATGTGCTGCTGCTCAGCGGATCGATTTGGACGCAGGCCATCACGTCGATGCCGGGCGCGTTCGACTACAGCCGCGGCAGTTGGGACTAGTGTCGGGACACTAGCAGGCGGGCTGCACCCAGCATTGCTCGCGCGCCGAGCGATACAGCGCTTCGAGCGTCGCCACGTTGCCCCGTGATTCCGAGAGCGGCAGCGTCGGCGGTTGACCGTCCGCGAGCCGGCGCATCTCATCGACCGCATCCGCGAACCAGGGCCGCCCCTCGACCTCGATCGTCTGCGCGCCGTCCGGTCGCGCGAGGATGAGCCGCTCGCGCACTCCCGGCCTGAACGGGTTCGGCACCTGCAGGACCCCTTCGGTCCCGACGATCTCGATGGAGGCTCGGTACGCCGAGCGGAACCCGCAATCGAGCGGCGCATAGGATCCCGGAAACACCAGCAGGCCGGCGAACGTGAGGTCGACGCCGCTCGGCCCGATCTCCTGCCATCCCCAGACGCTCGAAGGCTCGCGTGCCATGATCAGCCTCGCGTAGCTCGTGAGATAGCACCCGACGTCCCAGAGCGCTCCACCCTCGAGGCCTGACTCCAGACGGACGTCCGCCGGCCGGTTCAGGAGGAAGCTGAACTCGCCGCTCACGCTCCGCACGTCCCCGACGGCTCTGTCGGCGACAAGCGACCTGAGGCGCGCCGTCTGGGCGTGATAGCGGTACATGAAGGCTTCCGTGGCGGCGCGCCCGGCGGCGCGCGCGGCGTCGACGATCGCGTCCACGTCGGCGGCGCGTGTCGCCAGCGGCTTCTCGCAGAGCACGTGCTTGCCGGCCCGAAGCGCGGCGATGGTCCACTCCGCATGCAGGCTGTTGGGGAGCGCGTTGTAGACGACCTCGACCTCGCGGTCGTTCAGAAGGGCCTCGTAGGGAGAAAGAGCCCGCGCGATGTTCCACTGGCGGGCGAACTGCTCGGCGCGCGCCGGCGATCGGCTCGCCACGGCGACCGGTTCGTGACCGTCCAATTGGTGCAGCAGCGGAATCAGGTGACGGCTGACGCGTGAAGTACCGAGGAGGCCCCAGCGCATAAAACAGGGATCAGGGGTCAGGGATCAGAGACCGGAAAGACTCGGGTTCATTGGCGCGGAGGTCATGCAATCTCTCCTGGGAGATAGGCGCGTCGATTATAGGGCAGGGCGATCTCTCCTCATTCGGATAAAATGCCGCATCCAGGCGTCATCACGTCCGCAATCCGTCTGTCGAAGGAGGACAGCATGAGCCGATCGATCAGCCGTCGCGAGTTCGTGCGGGCCACGACCGCCGCCACCCTGGCGGCCGCGAGCCCGAGGATCGTCGCCGGTCAGGCGCCCGCGGTGAAGCCGAGCGGGGTCAAACCGCTCGTCGTCTCGTCGGGCAACGGCAACCGGTACAAAAACGGTGGGACGATGACGTGTGTCGAGAAGGCGTTCTCGATGATCACGCAGGGATCCGATGTGCTCGACGCGCTCGTCGCCGGGGTGAACCTCAACGAGCTCGATCCCACCGAAGGCGGCGTCGGCTACGGCGGGACGCCGAACGCCGACGGCATCGTGCAGCTCGACGCGTCCTGCATGCACGGCCCGAAGAAGCGGGCCGGCGGGGTCGCGGGTCTCGAGGGCGTCCGGACGCCGTCGCTCGTGGCGAAAGCCGTGCTCGAGCACACCGATCACCATCTGCTCGTCGGCAAAGGGGCCCAGGACTTCGCCCGGAACATGGGGTTCAAGATCGAGGACGACCTGAACACCGAGCAGTCACGGCAGCGATGGCTGGAATGGAAGCGGCGCACCGATCCGGGCCACTACCTCGATCCCGCGAAGCGCGAGCGCGCGGGCTCGCAGGCGCGGCTCGACATGATCCGCGAGGGTTGGCTCGACGTCGAGCACGCCTGGGGGACGATCAACTGCGACGGCATCAACCCGAAGGGCGAGATCTGCGGCGTGACGACGACGAGCGGGCTGGCGTTCAAGATTCCGGGTCGCGCGGGCGACTCCCCGATCCTGGGCGCGGGTCTGTACGTCGACGGCGACGTGGGCGCCGCCGGATCGACCGGGCGCGGTGAAGCGAACCTCTACGGCCTCTGCTCGTATCTGATCGTCGAGGAGATGCGGCGCGGGAAGAGTCCGAAGGATGCCGGGATGGAGGCGCTCCGCCGCATCAAGGCGAACACGGTGGAGAAGCGGCTGCTCAATCCCAAGGGCCTGCCGAACTTCGGGATCAGCTTCTACATCCTGAACGCGAAGGGCGAGCACGCCGGCGTGTCGATGTACGCGGGCTCGAGCTACGCGATTTGCACGGAGAAGGGTGCGGAGACGCTCCAGTGTGACGGGCTGCTGGAAGGGCGGGCGACGGACTGAATTCGCGCATTTGGCGATCTGGCGATCTCGCGATTTGGTGATTTATTGAAAGATTCGATAGATTGCCAGATCGCCCGGGCCGTCAGCGGATTGCTGTCACTTTCAGCATGAGCGCCTTATTCTGGCCGTCCCCAAGCGAGAATCTGCTCGCAGCCGGCTGAAGCCGCTCGAGCAGTTCCGGGTCCATCCATTCGCCTTCTTCAATCGCCTCCACCGCGATCGCACGGTACTCGCCCGGCGGCAGCTTCTCGACGAGAAATGCGCCGTTCTGATCCGGGCGCGCGATCGTGACGTAGCGCGTGGCGTACCCCCACCGACTCTTATCGTTCGCGAACACGATTGTTGTGTAGTCAATCGCCGCCCGGCCGCGCTCGTCGGTCACTGTGCCGGTAATTCGTGTCGGGCGATCGCTGAGGACGATTTCGACGCCCGTGACAGTCTGGTTCGCACGGAATTCGATCGGATGATCCGTGACGTCGGTCCCGTTGAGGCGAACCGCCTGCAGCCACCATCGTGGTGGAAGGCCCGCGACCCTGATCAATCGCCGACCTGCGAGCCCCTTCAGCGTGAAGGTCCAGTCATCGCCTACGCGATTCATTCCGGTGCCGCCGAACACCATGCCGGGTTCCGCGGAGGTTCCGCTGACCTGCACCGTCGACGGCACAAGCGCGCCAGCGGTCCCCGGGGCAAAGACGACGTTTCCGCTGAGGGTGGCGCCACGCGACGTGACGATCCGGAGATTGGTGATGTCGTCTCCGGCAACGGTGAGCGGAACGTTCGCGACTTCTTCCTCACCCGTGGATTGACCGACTGGTCGCACGGACAGCGTGTACTGGCCGGGAGCGAGGTTGGAAATCGAGAACGTTCCGTCTGGCTTCACTTGTGCGCCCATCGAAGACGTCATCATCGACTCGGTGGTCTGCACAACCATGATCATCGCGTTCGCCAGCGGCCTGCCCGCCGAATCCGCGACAGTCCCGCTCAGACGAGCGGTACGCGTCGGTTGCAACGCGAACGTCAGGCCGGCGAGCTCCTGTCCGGACGCGATGGCGACGCGTTGCGCGCCGCCCACGTCCGAGACGCCAGGATAGTACGTCGGTGCATAGCCCATCCCCGTGTCGCCTTCGCCCTGTACGACCATGCTGCGCAGCGTCGCGCTGATGAAATAGTCGCCGGGCGGCAAGCCGAAAATCCGAAACTGTCCGAGGTCGTTCGTGGGCCCCGAACGGCCGGCCGGAAGCAGCCGGCGCTGCCCACCGACATACGAGTACCGCATCGCCTGCACCGAGGCGTCTGAAACCGCCTCGCCGAATTCGTCCATGATCTGGCCGCTCACGACCGCGCCCGGCGGCAGCGCGAAGTCGACTTTGTCGATCACTTCGCCTTCGCGCAGTTCGATCGGTTTGCCGCGCTCGAACGGCCGTCGTTGTCCGTAGCTCATCGACACATAGCGCGCTTTGCTGACGCTCAACGTGTATCGGCCCGCCGGAAGATCTTTGACCTCGTAATTGCCGTTCGCGTCCGTGGTGGCGATCTTCGAGTTCCGCGGATCCTGGGGAACGACGCGCACCTGCGCGCGTCGCAGCGCTGCTCCGGTGTCTTGCGCGACGACGCGGCCTTTGATACGTCCGAGCATGGCTTCCGCGTTGCGGGCAGGCAGCCCCGGGCGCGGAAGTCCTTGAGTCGTTGGTACCTGGGCGAGGATTGAGGGGGTGAGCGTCAGGCTGACGAGAGCGCACAGGATGGCCCGAAGACATCGTGACATGGCGCAACCTCCAGTCGAATCTGTTGTCAGAGACTATGCCCAACCGACGATAAACGAGGGTCCCGCACCAAAACAGTGTGCAACGACACACGATCGTTAGACGCTTGGAGTTAGCGTTTTGTCGAAGGGGTCGGGCGTTGGGTCAAGCGCCCCGGTGTTGACGCTGGCGCTTAGTGTTGCGCGACGAGCCTTCCGACATGGATCGATGTCCCCCTCGGTCATCGCGTCGCGAGGCCGCGGCTGCGGTCGACGCCGTTCATCAGCACCGCCAGGTGAAGCCGCGCGCGCCCGACTCAGCCCGACTGCAGCGAAGGATCAACGAGAAGGACGCCTTCTGGGGCTGGATCGAAGTGTCGCGGATTGAGCGTCAGCAGCGTCTCCGCCCGCGCCGTGCGCGCGCATTCCCCGATCACGACGTCATAGGTCCGCCCACCGGCGATGTCCTGTTGTGCCAGACGCCGCAGCAGCGACTTGTAGACCGTCGCCTTGAGGGCGATCAGCGTCGCCGGCTTGACGAAGCTCGCCTCAAGTGCAGTCCACGCGTCCGCCGGCGAGAGGCGATAGGGTAATGGAAGCCGCGTCAGGACCGCGTACGCCTCGGTCAGCGCATGGGCGGGCGTGATCATGCGCTCGCCGCGCGCGAGGCGATCGTTGATTTCGGCCTCAGCGGCGGCGTGGTGCTCGTGCCACGTACAGACGGCCGCCACCATGCAACTGGTGTCGAGTGAAAACCTCCGCTCGCTCACCGTCGCCGCATGGCGAGATCCTGCCGGGTGCGCTCCACGGTCGAGGCTTTCAGCGGCGGGACCTTCGAGACCGGTTTCGCGACCAGCAATCGCCCCCGGCGCTCCAGGGTGACGGCGAGCGGCTGGGGCTCGATCTCGATGACACCGTCACGCCAGCGAATCTCGAGCGGCGTGCCGGGCTCGAGGGCCGCCTCGCGGCGGATCTCCCGGGGGATCACCAGCCGCCCAGCTGCATCCATGGTAACTATCATGACAAATATTCTACCATATCTTCTACCATGTCTTGCCGGCTGACGCCGGGCCCTCTGACTGAATCAATCGCCCAATCGCCAGATCGCCAGATTGGAGAAGTCTCGCCGCGGACCGGTCGAACGCCTCGACCACCTGATCGATGTCCGCATCCGTCATCGCGGCGTTGAGCCACCCGGTCGCCAGGCCGCGGCTGTAGTCGACGCCGTTCAAGAGCATCGCCAGGTGAAGCGGCGCGCCGAGCGGCCCCATGCCGCGATCGAGGCGCGCGTGGTCGACCGCGCCGCCGCCGGTCAGGCCGAGTCTCTCGCGCGTGTCGCCGAGGAAGATTCTGAAGACCGAATACCCGCCGTACACGAAGCCGGGAATGCCGCGCCGCTCCAGCACGGCGTTCAGACCATCTCTGAGCCGATCGCCCAGGCGATTCAGACGTCGTTGCACGTCTCCCGTTTTGAGAATCTCCAGGGCTGCGATTCCCGCAGCGGCGACCACAGGCATCGCGCTGTGCGTCCCCTGATCGGCCACCCGGCCCCGGCGATCGCGTGACGGGTCGCCCGTAAACGCCATCGCCTCCATGATGTCGGCGCGCCCGGCGAGCGCCGCGCCCGGCAGGCCGCCCGCGAGCGCCTTTGCAAAGCAGGCGAGGTCGGCCGTCACACCGAGGCTCTCCTGCGCGCCGCCCGGTGCCATCCTGAAGCCGGTCACGACCTCGTCGAAGATCAGGACGGCGCCGCGCTCGCGCGTGAGGTCGCGAAGGCCTCGCAAGAACGAGCGATCCGTTGGCAGGACCGAGGTGTGAGTTCCACTTGCGCGTGCCGTCCGCGCGCTCGACGTAGAAGGGGAACGGACTGAAGACGCGTCCGTCGTGCGACACGCCGCCGGCAAGGCTCTTTCGGGCCCGCGCATGCAGCTCGCGCGACCGCGGACGGGCCACGGCGTATTCAGTGTCCAGGGTGAGAAGCGTGTCCAAGGCTCTCAACTCTCAGCTGTCAGTTCTCAGCGTGGCTCAGCTGCCCGCCATGCAGGCTGGTAGCTGATCGCTGAAAGCTGATAGCTGTGGTCAGCGCAACTTTCCTTTGAGGATACCGAGCTGCATAAGGAAGCCCGTGAAGTCGTAGATCCGCCGCTCATGGAGGATGAAGCCGTCTTTCATCCTGAAACGGCCACCAGCGCGTCGGGGTCCCGCCGATTCCAGGCCTCCTGCCGAAGATCGAAGAATCGCCGCAGCTCTTCGGGATCCATTTGTGCACTGTGTG
>JACOUA010000123.1 GCA_016178075.1 Acidobacteriota bacterium | reverse complement strand
GCCATTTGCCGGGACTGCACCGGCGGCATCGACTCGCTCGTCGAGTTGCTGCAGGGGCGGTTGTCCACGAGCGTCATGGCTCGCATCTGCGAGCCCAAGACGGGACTCTTTCCCGCGCCAAAGGACATCTCGTTCCAGTGCAGTTGCCCCGACTGGGCCTCGATGTGCAAGCACGTCGCCGCGGTGCTGTACGGCATCGGCGCGCGGCTCGACGAACGGCCGGAGCTGTTGTTTCTGCTCAGGAACGTGGATCAGCAGGATCTTATTGCCAAGGTTGACCCCGGTTTACGGCCCGTTGGGAAGGGGGCAGCGGCGGCGAAGGTGCTCGAGACCGGCGACCTTTCGCAGATCTTCGGCATCGAGATCGCGCCGCCGGCACCGGCGTCAGGCGGCGGGGACGCGCCGGCTCGCCGGATGGGAGCCGGGCGCGCCAAGTCCGTTCATGCTCCGCCGCGCGCGCGCGCCGGGGGCGCCGCGACGCCGACCAAGCCCGTGCCACCTGCGCCCGCGAAGAGGACCGCGCAGTCGCACCCGAAGACCGCGACACGTCGGCCAGTATGGTCTGCCGCCGAGCGCGCTGCCGTCACGGCTCGCATGAAGGCGTACTGGCGCGACAGGCGCAGGCGCGAGCGATAGACGCGCCGCTGCCGCCCAACGTCAGCGGGCGTGTCCGAGTCATCATTCTGGTCAGGGACGAAGTGGAAGAAGCCAGCGATCGGGAGTGGCTGAGAGCCGCGAGTCAAGGAGGGGGCTTCGAATTTCTGAGCGTGCTCGAGGAGGATCTGTACACGCTCAGCGACGGTAGCCCCTTCGATGACGCGCGGTAAGGTCGTCCTTGTACCGTTCCCTCCCATTCGACGACCTCACCACACAGAAGGCCAGGCCGGCGGTTTGTCTTCTCCGAACCCATCGGCGGCTGACCGTTGCCGCGAATCTCATCAAACGCGAGCTCGGTCATCCGTCCGGCCACAGAACCGTGTCGTGAACAATCTGTGACCAATTTGTCGCCGAACACCGGCTACAGCGTTTTTCACTTCGCTGTAGCGTAGTTCTCAGTTATCAGTCATCAGTTTTCAGTTATTTGCGGGCGAGATCCGAACTGAAAACTGACTACTGAGAACTGAAAACTGCACTAACAGCACGATCCCTTCCGAGCGAAACCCACGAAGACCGTGCGGGCACCCGTCCGGAAACGTACGCCGTGCGCACCCGCTTGGTGTTGTGCACAATGTGCACAAAGTCGAGCAGCACTGTTGCGAATCCTCGAGGAATTCGGAACGCGTCTGGTCGGCTTCCAAGGCAATCAAACAGCGTTCGCAGTGGCACCCGTGTCCGTGTGAACACGGGAGACGCACGCGTCCGGTGCGAGTGAGACACCGCTCAGGACTCGATGTGTCTGGTGGCCATCCCTAACGCCGCCGCTGCCGAGGTCTGACGGGTGTCGGCGCTCACGAAGCTGAACCCTCGTGAACCGAGGCGACTTGCGAGCAGCCGAGCGGAGGCGACGTGAATGGCATCGAGCGCCCGCAATGGATGCGTGGCGCTGAGGATCTCGGCGGATGCGAGCACCTCGCGGGACACTTCGACGAATGTCCAGAATGCGCGATCCGCGGCGAAGCGCCTCAGGATCGCAGGAACTCGGCGTTCGTCCAGGGTTCGTTCGGCCACCCGCCGGCGCAGCGCGCTGCGGACTTCGACCGGCAGCACCGCGGAGACAACGCAGTTGTTCCTGTGCAGGAGCTGCAGAACCTGGCGGCGGCCGGGTTCTCTGATGTAACGCTTGATGAGCGCGCTCGTGTCGAAATATGCGTGCGCCACGGCTGACTACGCCCGGTCCTCTCGGTCTTCGACGATCGTCTGAGAGAGCGGCTTGCCCTTGACGCGGGCGGGCTTCCACCGTGGCGCAGGTGTGGGACCAGTGCGAGAGGGCAGCCTGATCAGCCCTTCGTCGGCCATGGCCCGGAGCGCCGCCTCTTCGGAAGGTTCTTCCCTGACGGGCTTGATAATCGCGATCGGCCGGCCGCGCTCCGTCAGGACGACCTCCTTCCCGCCCCTGACGGCCCTGATCGCTTTCGAGAAGTGCTGGTTCGCGTCGCGTAATCCAAGCTTCATGTAGTGATGTTACTACATTTCGGCCGCAAGCTCGGCTTCGACTGAGCAGGGCGCGCCAGTACGCATAAACTCATGTTACCGGTGTGGCCGCGGGCACCTTTGGTGACAGGCGCCGCAGTACGGCCGGCCACATTCCGGACACGGTGCCAGACAGGCAGGGCAGAGCCAATGGGCTCGATCGTCGCACAGGTCGGCGGCATGGATGGGCCGAGCACAGCCGTCGCAGCAGCGGGCGTCGATCGCACGATCCCGCGCGTTCCAGGCGAACGTCACGTCGGACTTCGTGCGTCGGCGGAGGAGCTCCACGCGCAACTGGTAGGCTGAAACCAGGCACCCGACGACCATCACGGGCCAGATACGCGCTTGCACCCGGTACCGTTCGATCACGTCGGCGACGCGTCCCAGATAGGCGTCGCGGGTCGCGTCGAGCCGGCGCATCTCGCTGGCGCGCGCCTCCGGTTGTGTCGCACGCTTGGCCTTACGCCCGATCTCCTGATAGATCCCGTCGAAGTACTCGCGGAGCCGGCGCACATCTCTCGCCCGTCGCCGATCGAGACTTTCCAGCAAGTCATTCAGATCGTGACGGGCCATCACGCCCGCCACGCGGCGGGCCAGCATCGACGCTGTCTGCAGGCGGGGACCCAGATCCGACACCAAAAGGTAATCGCGCGGCGTCGCTGTCTCCAGCAGCCCGGGCCATTCGGCCACCGAGCGTGCGTCCGGATTGATCCAGAGCTCCAGGAGACCGGCCCGGCGCTCATCCGCCAGGGCCTCATACTCCAAGACGAAGCAGAGGTACGTTGTTGTGACCGACGCACACTCGCGCAGGCGCATGACGCCGTTGCGGACGGTCACGCCGCGCTCCAGCTCGCGCAGCGGGTCGATGGGCTTCAGTGGTGGCAGCGGCGCCTCGACGAACGCCAGCCGCGAGCGGGGATCGAGCAGCCCGCCCAGTGCTTCGACGAGCGGCGAATCGTAGTCGACCCGGAGGGCCTCGGGGCGGCCGGTGATAACGGGATTGGCTTCCGGCTCGAACACCAGGTGCTGGTACTCGTGCAAGCCCAGTCGCGCGGCCAGTTCCGGGGGCGCGACCACGTGAAGGCCCGAGCCGTCCGTGTCGGCCAGCGCGCCTCGGGTGATCAAGACGGCGGCGGTGAACTCCTGGAGCGTCATGGGACGAACCAACCCGGGGCTCCGCCCCGGACCCGGCTCGGTCGCTTGCGGGGACCCCTGCGCCCCGCGCCGCTCCCTCGCAGGCGCGCCGTGCGCGCCTAAGCCCGTTATGCGGCCGCCGCAACGGGTACAAGATTCTCGTTTCGGGCCGCATAACGGGCTACACCTCGTAGTCCTCGCGAAGCAGCGCCCGATCCAGATCCTGGGTCTCCTGATAGCGTCGGCGTGCGACGACCAGGCGCTCGCCGAGTGTGTCGAAGGCCCGCTCGCATTCCCCGGCGGCGCTGCCCGCCCACAGATCCATCACGAGCGTCGCGAAGTCCTCCTCCTCGTCGAGCTCGCCCAGGATCATTTCCATCTCGCCGGCCACGAGCTCGAAGAGGTTGATCTTCTCGTGCAGCACCCGCAGGATCTGCTCCTCGATGCTGCCACGCAGGCAGAAGTTGAACACGTAGACCTCGCGAGTCTGGCCAATGCGATGGACTCGCCCGACCCGCTGTTCGATCGCCGCCGGGTTCCACGG
>JACOUA010000122.1 GCA_016178075.1 Acidobacteriota bacterium | reverse complement strand
GGTGTCCTCGTCCACGGCGCCAGCCAGCGCGCTCTTCACGCGCTGGGCGCGCTCAGCCATATCCGAGAGGTCCGACCAGACCTCTTCGTAGCCCTTCTTCCCCACCGTCAGGTTGGCCACCATCGCGGCAAGCGCCGCACCCAGACTGCCGGCCAGCGCGGCGACCGACCCGCCGCCCGGCGCGGGCGAATCGTTCGACACTTCGTCCACGAAGCGCTCAACGGTCAGCGACAGCAGCGGCGCGGGTTCTCGCACGGCGTATTCGATGATCTTCTTCTCCGGCTCGAACGCTCCGAGTTGATCCAGGCCGAGCGACCGGACCGCCACCTCGACCAGCTCACGTTCCGGCGCTCCGGACGACTTGCCTTGCCTCTTCAGGTAGAACCGGCCGGCTTCCGCGATCGGCGCAAGCGGGGTCATCCCGACCAGCTCCGAGCCGGTCACGATCATACCCAGCCGCTCGGCCTCTTCGCGCACTGTTTCGAAGACCTGGTGAAGCGGCGTGATCTTGTAATCCGTCAGGTTGATCGACACTTGTGCCTGCCGGTATTGCTCGATGTACCACCCGATCGCCCGGACCGCTTGGAGCCGTCCCGGCACCCTGACCGGCGCCCCCTGCTCGTTAGCGACCGTCCGACCTGCGGCGTCGCGTTTCAGCCGGCCGCCCTCCCGGATGATCAGCGCGATCTCGTTCGCCAGGCGTTTGTCGCGGGTATTCAGGTTGACGTTGTAGGCCAGCAGGAATTCGCGCGCGCCGACGACGCAGGCGCCGAAGCGGGGATTGAAGGTCGCCGGCCCGGAGTCGGGCGCCCACCGTGGATCGGCCAGCTTCTGCGGCAGCCCTTCGTACTCGCCGGCGCGAATGTTCGCCAGGCTGCGGCGCTGCTCGCTGGCCGCCGCGTGCTCGTAGAAATAGACCGGCACGTCCAACGCCTCGGCGATGCGGTGCCCGAGGGCGCGCGCGATCTCGACGCAGTCCGCCATCGTGATCCCCGACACGGGAACGATCGGGCAGACGTCGACGGCACCGATGCGGGGGTGCTCCCCCTTGTGCCGCGACATGTCGATGAGATCGGCCGCGCGAAGCGCCAGGTTGAGCGCGGCCTCGCTCACCGCGTCCGGAGGGCCGACAAACGTGTAGACCGTGCGATTGGTGTCCGCGCCCGGATCGACATCCAACAGCTTCACGCCGTTCACGCCGCCGATCGCAGCGGCAAGGGCGTCGATCACCCGTCGGTCGCGTCCCTCTGAGACGTTCGGCACGCACTCGACGAGCTTCATCATCAGGGGCTCGGGATTCGGGACTCGGGATTCGGGATTCGCCTTCGAGGGCGTCAGGGCGGCCTGAGCGTGTCGAAGGGCGGCCTGCCAGAACCTTGTCGAAGCGTACTGGGAAACGCAACGCGGCCGCAAACGTCGCGGCCGAGCCACGCCGCCATGTTCATATTCTGAACAGCCAGGCACCCGGCGGCCCGCGGCCGAGAGCCCTAGAATATCCGCACCGTGCGCCAGTGGCTCGACCAGGGTTCGATCCGCATCGATCCCGAGCTCTCCCCCCTCGTCGCCCTCGGCGTGCTCGTGATCGAGGACGTGCGCGTCGAGGCGAGGTCCGCGGATCTCGATGACGAGATCCGCCGCGAGTGCGAGACCATCCGCGAGCGCTTCGGATCGTCGAAGAGCGGCGAGCTGCCGCAGACGGCCGACGCCCGGCGGCTCTACAAGGCGCTCGGCATCGATCCCACCAAGACGCGCCCGTCGAGCGAGGCGCTGCTGCGGCGCGTGCTGAAAGGCGACGAGCTGTACCACGTCAATACGCTCGTCGACGCGACCAACCTCGTGTCGCTCCGGTCGCAGCTCTCGTTCGGCCTCTACGATCTCGCGCACATCTCGCCGCCTGTCGTGCTTCGGCGGGGCGCCACGGGAGAGAGCTACGAAGGGATCCGCAAGGGCCCGGTGCATGTCGAGGATCGACCTGTGCTCGCAGACCAGGTCGGGCCATTCGGCAATCCCACATCGGATTCCGCCCGCACGATGATCACGATCTCGACGCGCGACACGCTCGTCACGGTGTACGCACCGCGCGACCTCGGAGCCGCGCGTGTCGAAGGCGTGCTCGACGCCACGATCGCATGCATCTGCCGCGTCTGCGGCGGTCGCGCGACTTTGCGAGCGCTGATCCGCTGAGCCGTAGGATAAACGCCTACCAACGTATGCTTGGACGGAATGCGTTTGTCCGACTAGACGCGGCGGGCCGTCGGCGCCGCCTCAGCGCGGATGGGCCGCTGGTTTTCGTTGCGGCTCAGCCGCGCGGTGTAGTACGCTTCGACTCTACGCGCATGGCATTCGGTCGAGGCGATCGCGTCGCGCAAGCGAAATACGGAAGCGGTACCGTGCTCGAAGTCGATGAGGAGTACATCCTGGAATCCCGAACCCCCCGCCCCGAATCCCGATCGTACGGCCTGACATGAGCGAGATACTCCGCGGGATCGACGACGGCGTCGATGACTACCGGCCGATCGACGCGCCATCCGTCAGCGACGGCGGCATCGAGCGCCTCGAGCGTCCCGACCCGGCGCGCCCAGGCGCCGAGCGCGGCTGACGCCGCGGCGAAATCCACCGACCCGTATCTCACGCCGTAGGTGGGCTGCCCGCGTTGCTGCTGCGCGACATCGATCAGGCTGAGCGCGCTGTCGTTGAAGACGACCGTCACGAAATGGAGCCGCTCGCGGATGCAGGTCTCGAGCTCGCCGAACGTCATCGAGAAGCCGCCGTCGCCGATCGTGCACAGCACGGGCCGCTCGGGAAACTGCAGCCTCGCCGCCATCGCGCCGGGAAACGCGTAGCTCATGGACGACAACCCGTTCGACTCGAAGAACGTCAGCGGCTCGTAGGAGGCCCAAGCTTGGGTCGTAATCAGCTTGATTGATCCGACGTCGGTCACCAGAATCGTGTCGCGTGGAAAAAGCTCGCGCAGGCGCCGCGTCAGCTCGTAGCCGGACAGGCCGCGCGGCGTCGCCGCTGGACGCAGCACGTGCTCGAGGTCCCGGCGGAATCGATCGATCTCCTCCACCGACCATCCGAACGGCCCGAATGGCCTGTCCTCTAGCCGAGCGATCGTTGCAGTGACGTCTCCGACCGCTTCGGCGTGCGGCCGGTACTGGTCAGAGGCGATCGACACCGGGCCGATCGACACCACCTTCATCGTCTGGTGCCACAGCTTGTCGGATTCGACCGGTTCGAATCCCAAGCCAATCAGGAGGTCGGCACGCTCGAACAAGTCCACGATGACCGGATCGCCGGCCACCCCGGCGCAGACGCCACAGAAGCGAGGATGATCCTCGGACAGCATCCCCTTGGCCTTCGGCGTCACGAACGTCGGGAGGTCGAGCCGATCCACGAAGGCCCGGACGGCGAGCGCGTCGGAGCGCGGATTCAGATCGAGCCCCAGCACCAGAATCGGGCGATGCGCCTGTGCGATCTCGCGCGCGACGCGATCGACCTGGTCGGCTGGCGCACGACCGACCGGCGGGGCCGCTGGGTCGACGTCGGCCGTGCGGCCGGTGCGCCGATCAGGCATCCGGGCGACGTCGCTCGGCAACGCGATGTGCACCGGGCCCATGCGCGGCGACACGCTGACGCGGATCGCCTCCTGCACTTTCGCGGCGGTATCTTCAGCGTCCAGGGTCAGCGCCAGTTTGGTGAAGGGCCGATAGACGGCGTTCAGATCGAGCTTCTGATGGGTGGCGTAGGGCTCGGCGCCGCGCGCCAGCGTGGCCGTGATGGCCAAGAGCGGCGAGCGATCCAGATAGGCGTTGGCCACGCCGAGCGTCATGTTGACCGCCCCCGGACCGAGCGTCGAGACGCACACCCCGGGCGTCCGCTGGATCTGGCCGGTGACGTCGGCCATCAGCGACGCGGTGGCCTCGTGTCGGGTGAGCAGGAACTCGATGCCGCAGCGGCGACCCGCGTCGATGAAGTCGAGAATCTCACCGCCGGGGAGCCCGAACATGCGGGTCACGCCGGCATGGTTCAGCGTTTCGGCCAGCACTTCAGCGCAGGTTGGCATGCCTCAGCTCTCAGCTCTCACCCAGATGGTTCTCGCGGTGAGGACCCGGTGGTCGAGTCCCGCCGCGCGATCCAGTTTTACCAGCAGCTCCGGCAGATCGACTGTCACATGCCACTCATCGGCGCGGCCGCCGAGGCGCTGGAACACGTCGACCCACTCGTCCCACCACGGCGCGACGCCGTGCGCAATCG
>JACOUA010000121.1 GCA_016178075.1 Acidobacteriota bacterium | reverse complement strand
CGTTGCAGGCCTGGTAGCGGAGCACGGCCGGAACGAGGAAGTCGCCGAGCTGTCAAGCGGAACCGGCCGAGCTGGAAAGCCGGTAGTGGGTCAGTTTGGTGCTCGCGCGGTCTCGACGGGGCGTCACACCAACCTGACCCACCACCGGAATCCAGGGGGTCGTATAATCGCATCCTCGAGGTTCTGACAGAGGAGGTCGAGATGGAGCAGAAGCGTCGTCTCCTGGTTGGTGGGGCCCTTCTGATGCTGCTGGCGGCGCTCGGCGTCGCCCAGGGCAAGCTCGCGCGCGCGGCCGCCGCGCAGGGTGGTGTACAGGCGCCGACGTTCGAGGTCGACCCCTTGTGGCCCAGGCCGCTCCCCAATCATTGGGTGCTCGGCCAGACCATCGGCGTCTGGGTCGACGACCAGGACGTCGTCTGGATCATCAACCGCGGGTCAGCCACGCTCGCGGACAACGAGAAGGCCCTCGAGTTGAAAACCGGCGAATGCTGCGCCGGGGCGCCGCCCGTCCTCGCGTTCGACGCCGCCGGCACGCTGGTGCGGCACTGGGGCGGACCCGGAGCCGGCTACAACTGGCCGGCGTCGAATCACGGCATCTTCGTGGATCATCTCGGCAACGTGTGGATCGGCGGCAACGGTCCGGGCGATTCACACATCCTGAAATTCGCCAAGGATGGGAAGTTCCTGGCGCAGTACGGGAAGCCCGACGCGCGTCGTGGTCCCCCGAACGAGAAGGGGCAACCGACCTACGTCGGCGGCAGCAACGACCCCGCAAACTTCGGAAGGGTGGCCAAGATCTTCGTCGACCCGAAGGCCAACGAGGCGTATGTGGCCGATGGCTATTTCAACAAGCGAGTGGCGGTGATCGACGGACAGACGGGCAAGATGAAACGCCACTGGGGCGCGTACGGCAACAAGCCGGACGATGCCAACCTGGGCCCGTACGATCCGGATGCACCGCCGGCGAAGCAGTTCCGAAACCCGGTCCATTGCGCCGATTTGTCGAAGGACGGATTCGTGTATGTCTGCGACCGCGTCAACGATCGGCTCCAGGTGTTTCGGCCTGACGGCACCTTCGTCAAGGAAGCGTTCCTCGCGAAGAGGACCAAGGCGTCAGGGTCCGTGTGGGACGTGGCGTTCTCGAAAGATCCCGCACAGCGTTATCTCTATGTCACCGATGGGATCAACAACCGCGTCTACGTCCTCCAGCGAGACACACTCGAGGTGCTGACGAGCTTCGGGGACGGCGGGCGGCAGCCGGGGCAGTTCTACGGCGTCCACAGCATCGCGGTCGACTCGAAGGGCAACCTCTACACGACCGAGACCTGGGAAGGGAAGCGGTTGCAGAAGTTCGTGTTCAAAGGCGTTGGGACCGTCACCACTCCACACCAGGGCGTGGTCTGGCCGCGTGCGCCGCGATAGAGATCCGCGCTCGGGACAAGATCTCTTTGGTGACGCCCGCAGTCACTTCTTAATGACCTCCGCTTTCGACCCGAACCCGGTGCGCGGCCCCTTCTTGTCGCGCTCGAGGACGCGGTCCGTGTTCGCAATCGAGAAGCCGGTTTCATAGACGAGCTGCGCGATGCGGGCCATCTTCGGAAACGTGATTTTGTCCACGGTGTCCGTCACTTTGTGATAGTCCGCATGCAGGCCCGTCGTGAAGAAGGCGATCGGAATCCCCTTCGCGGCGTAGCTGAAGTGATCGCTCCTCGTATAGACGCTCTCGGGATCTTGCGCATCATTCAGCTCGTAGTCGAGCGTTAACGGCCTGGCGAGCGTCGTGTTGGTCTCGACGATGAGATTGTGCAAGTCGGTGCTGATCCGATCCGCGCCGACGACGAACACCGTGTTGGTGTAGTCACCTTCGATGTTGTCGCAGTCGTCGCGCCCCACCATGTCCAGATTGAGCTGGGCCTGCACCTTGTCGAGCGGCATGATGGGGAAATCCGCCATGTAGCGGGACCCTTGCAGACCGGCCTCCTCGCCCGTGTGCCACACGAACGCCACCGATCGCTTCGGCTTGGGACCGGTGGCAAAGGCCTTGGCGATCGCCAGCACCGCCGTCGACCCGGACCCGTCATCGTCGGCGCCATTGCTGATGATGTCGCGCTGGTCGAACGGCGGCAACGGTGCCGCACCTCGACCATCTCCGCCGGCGCGGCCTCCTGCGACGCCGCCGCGGCCCCTGCCGGGATTCTGCACGACTTTCCCCGCCGCCTTGACAGCGGCTTGTGACGCTTCACCGCGCGCGCGGCAGCTCGTCGAGGTCGGCGGCGCGCCTCCGCCGCCCGGGCTGTAGCCGATGTGATCGAGATGCGCGCCGAACAGGACATACGTGTCCTTCAACTTCGGATCGATCCCCTCGATCAGGCCGGCGACGTTTCGCGTGAGCTGTTCGGCCACGATCTCGAATGCGTTGTCGATCGTGATCGTGACCTTGATGGGTAACGAGACCGGCGAAAGAGACTCGCCCTTTTCGGCCCGGGCTTTCAGATCGGCGAACGTGATCGGAGCGCCGCTGAACAGGGTCTCGAACAACGTCTCATCACCCGTGAACTGAGGAGGCGTCACCGCATCGGGACGTTGAACCGTGGTCAGGTCGGCAGGAGGGAGGGCGCCCCGTCCACGTCCGCCTGCAAACGGGACAGGACCACGCCCGCGGCCCTGCAACTGCGCCTGGGCCTGCTGCACGGCTTCAGTGGCTTTCTGCAGCGCGTCCTGCGCTTGGGCGAGCGCTTGCTCCGCCGACGAGGGGTTCGGCGCCGGCACAAACCCGATGGCCGCCTTCGCACCGTGCGTGGTGATCGCAGCCCCGGCCGCCCCGCCTCGTCCGCCGCCACGTCCGGCGCCGCCTGCCGGCGGGGCCGGGGCAAGATTCGGCATCCAGATCACCAGCTTGTCTTTCACGTCGCGCGCTTGAAAGTCTGCCGGCAGGCCGTAGCCGACGAACTCGGCGCCGCTGAACGTCAGCGTCTGCTTGCCGCCCGAATTGAATCCAAACGACACGTGGTCGCCCTGTTTGAACGTCTTCGACTCGTCGTTCGCGACGATGGTGACCGACGAGTGACGGGTGACCCTGTAGCCCTTGAGCTTGACGGTCTCGAAGTACGTCCCTTGGTCACCGAGGGGCTTGACCCCCCACGCCCTCAAATGATCGGCGATGTACGATGCGGCGAGACCGTAGCCCTCCGAGAACACCTGGCGTCCTTGCAGCTCGTCGGACGCCAGATACGTGAGCCACTCCTTCATGTCCGCGGGGCTAATCTGCGCGTATTTCACGCCCTTGGCGGGCTGCGGCGCCTGCGCCAGGAGGTTCCAGGGTTCCGCCGCCGCCGCGAAGGCGGCAACCGCCAACGCCGAACATCTCAAGAGTTGGCGTGCATGGGCACACTTCATGCGTCAAGCCTCCAGGCTCGTCGGGGGGGAGTGGGTCAGTTTGGTGCTCGCCCCGTTCGGCCGCGTGGAAAAACGCGCCTTCGGCCTCGCGATCGGCGATGCGCGCAGGTCAAGTTCTGGCCTGCGCGGGGACCACTCGACTGCTGCTCGCCAGCTCTACGTGTTCTTCAACGCGCTAGCCAGGTTGGTGAGGGCGAGCTCGAGAGTTTTTCGTGACGTCGCGATATTCATCCGCATGTGGCCAGCCCCGCCGTAGCCGTACGTCGATCCGGCGTTCAGGTGGACTTTCGCGCTCTTGACGACGTACCGCTCGACGATCGTCTCGGCCGTCACGGGTCTGCCCGACGCGGTCGTCTTGCCGCTTTCAGCAGCGGCCATGTCCTGCGCCCGGATTCTGTCAGCGACCTGACTGACGTCCAGCCACGCGAGATACGTCCCCTGCGGCTTCACGCATTTGACGAGCGGGATGTTCGCGCGCACGAACGACTCGACAAAGTCGTGGTTGCCGTCGATATACGCCACACACTGATTCAGCCAATCCTCACCGTCCGCATAGGCGGCGCGGCTCGCGATCATCCCGAGCGTCGTCAGATCGGCGCGGTTATTGGCTTTCACGCGGGCGAGGTAGTCCGCATTGTCGGAAAAGAACCAGGCGCACTTCATGGCCGCCAGGCCGAACGACTTGCTTGCGGCCTTGAACGTGAGGCTGTTGTTGACGATCGCCTTGTTCGGAAGGCTGGCGAACGGCGTGTACTTGTTGCCCCTGGTGACGAAGTCGCAGTGAATCTCGTCGGCCAGGACCACCACGCGGCGTCTGAGACAGATTTCGCCCAGCCTCGTCAGATCCTCGGGTGACCAGCAGTTGCCCGTCGGGTTCTGCGGATTGCAGAGAATGAACGTATTGGTGTCGTGGCTGATACGCCGCTCGAAATCGTCGAAATCGATTGAGTACCGTCCGTCGACCAGCTTCATGGGGCTCTCCTCCGCCTTCAGGTGGCAGAAGGTGAGGTCCCCGTAAAAGCCGTTGTAGGTGGGCGTCGTCAGGAGCACCTTGCTTCCGGGAGGCGAAAATGTTTTCAGCGCAGCGATGAGCCCCGGGTGGACGCCGGTGGTGATCACGAGCAGATCAGGATTGATGTCGATGCCGTAGCGTCGCTGGTTCCAACTGACGATGCCCTCGGCAAAGGAACGCGGCATGTCCAGGTAGCCCCAGTTCTCGTGCTGAAGGCGCTCCATCAGCGCCTTCGTGATGGCAGGCGCCGTCTTGAAATCCATGTCCGCGATGCCCATCCCCACGGCGATGTTGTCCTTGCCATACGTCCTGATCTGTTGATCCCACTTGACCGAATCGGTGCCGATCCGGTTGTAGGGCGTGTCGAAGTCGAACGTGCCACCCGGCGCGTCGAACGCGGCGCTGACGACCGCCCCTGTTGCGATCGAGGTCCCCGTACCGACCGCGCCCACGAGTGCCGTCACTCCGGCGTTCTTCAGAAACGCCCTGCGATTGAGGCCTTGATTCGGTGACATGTGTGCTCCCTGTTTGAATGGCGGGGACCCCTGCACCCCGCCAAGCTCGGTCGCTGCGCGGGGCCCCAACGCCCCACTCCGCTCCCTCGCCCTGTTGGCTGTCCGGGTACAGCAGATGCTACACGCGGCGGCCCGCTGCGACGAGGGGTTTTTGTGATGTATCTTTTCCAGGTCATGAAGACCTTACCACCACGGGATCACCACCGCCCCGTAGCAACCGCGCGTGATTGACTTACGCTTGGTCGAGCACCTGCGGGCGTCGCGCCGCATCCTGGTTTTTACGGGAGCCGGCGTGTCCACCGCCAGCGGCATTCCCGACTTTCGTGGTCCGGACGGCGTGTGGAGGCGTCGGCGTCCCGTGCCCTACGACGAGTTCCTGACATCGGAGGCGGCACGGGTCGAGTACTGGGACTTCAAAGTCGAAAGCTGGGAGATCCTGCGCCGCGCGCGCCCGAATACCGTTCATCAGGCTATCGTCGCGCTCGAAGGCGCGGGGAAGATCGTCGCGGTTGTGACCCAGAACGTTGACGGGTTGCATCGTCTCGCCGGCACGTCACCGGACCTGCTCGTCGAGCTGCACGGCACCGATCGCCTCGTCAGATGCCTGCGGTGCGATGACACGAGCGACCCGTCCCGTCACATCGAGGTGTTCAAGGCGACGAGATGTCCGCCGCGTTGCGCTTGTGGCGGACCGCTCAAGCCGGCCACCATCAGCTTTGGCCAGTCGTTACGCCCGACGGACCTGGATCGCGCTGCAGCCGCTGCGGCCGAGACCGATCTCGTGCTGGCACTCGGATCGACTTTGTCCGTGCATCCGGCGGCCTCGATTCCGCTGCTCGCGGCGGACCGCGGCTCGCCGTACATCATCGTCAACGAGGGAGCGACGGACCACGACGATCAACCGTCTGTGACACTCCGGCTGCACGGCGATGTGACGGCCATCGTGCCGCAGGCCGTCGAAGCGGCGCTCGAATGAGGTGGATGGGGTTTCGCGCGCGCCTCTTGTGTCATTCGCTGCGCAGCGCGAGCACCGGATCGAGCCGTGCGGCCGCGAAGGCTGGCACAAGATTCGCCGCCAGCGCCACCAGCAGCAGAAGGCCCGCCGCCGAGCCGTACGCGACGGGGTCGAAGCTGCTGATCCCGTAGAGCAGCGATTCGAGCACGCGCGCCACGACGGCCGACGTCGCTGCGCCGAGCGCGATTCCGATGAGCGCGAGCCGGCCGCCCTGCGACAGAATCATGCGCAACACCTGGCCCCGTTCGGCGCCGAGCACGAGCGCGCCAATGGGGAAAGTCCTTGGTCAGACCAGTGTCGCAAGGCCCAGCGGCGAGGTGCGGGCACGCGCAAAAGCTCGGTCACACGACCTCCCGGTATTACAATCAGCCCTTATCCTGAACGGAACGCGGCTAGCTCACGCCGCGGTCGTGAGCTATTCTCTTCCGGCACTGAAAACCGTGACTCACCGAATCGCCGCTCTCTCCCTGATGGTCGTCGCCGCCGCGGGGTGCCGCACGGCCGGCGTCGGGCCGGCGCCCCAGATCGTCCAGCCGGGCCCCCCGGGCGGGTCGAGTCGCCCCATGTCGGG
>JACOUA010000120.1 GCA_016178075.1 Acidobacteriota bacterium | reverse complement strand
CTTGACCGGCTTGCCGCGCTGCAGGACCGTGACGCCGTCCTTGATGCGGGCCGTCAGCTTCCCGCCCCGGTACTCGAAGACGCCGATTTCAGGCGGCGCGCTGTCGGGCAGGACGATGTCGTTCAGCGGGCTCGAGCCGAATCGGTTCTCGCCTTCGTTGAGGAAGAACAGGCCGGCGACGGTCAGCCAGCCATCATCGGTTTTGAGCCGGTCCTCGCGCTCCTGCCGCCACTTCTCGATGGACTTGCGGTACTCGTCATCTGCAGGTCGCGCGCCGACCATGGCCGTAGCGAGGCTCCCCATGACCGTCAGGGCCAGTGCCCGGACGAGCCGCTTCTGGAGGCGCATAGGTCTCCGAAATCTGTCCAATCGGTCGATTTTACCTGAGGTAACCGTTCCGGCGAAAGGCAAAAAGCCGCCAGAGGTGCTGGTCCAGTTCGGTATGTCCCTCACGAACTGACGGTCGGGATCTACGCTGAGGAGCCTTCCGCTTGTCCACAGTTCGCTCGGGACACACCGAACTGGACCACCACGAGCCCTACGCCTCATCCACTCATACCGATCGAGTGTAATACTGCAAGTCGAGGCGCCGACTCCGAATCGTGCGGTCCGCCGCCCTGGCAGACCTGACAGAGATGTCATAGGAGCCCGGCGCGGCGGGGCCAGGGCGCCGACGAGTCGCTGTCGCGCGGAGCCGGACAAACCCGAAGTGCACGCGTGGCCGCAACATTATAATTACAGCCAATGCGATCCCTTCCGGCCTTGTCGGCGGCAGCGGTCGGCGCGTCTGCCGTCTTGACGATGGTGGTTCTTCGAGCGCAGCTCCCTGCGCCACCCCAAACACCAGCGCCCCGGCAACCGACCTTCCGCGTCGCGATCGACCTCGTGACGCTCGATGTCATCCCCCGTGACGGCCGCGGGCAGTTCCTCTCGAATCTGGTCAAGGACGACTTCGAGGTGCTGGAGGATGCCGTCAAGCAGGATGTGGCTTCCGTGACTTTGGTGCACGGCGGCCGGGTCTTCGACGTGCACGTGCTGGCGCCACCGGCCCAGGAGGGCATCATCCTCCCACCGCGGTCGGCGACACAGCCCGCAGGTCGCATCTTCATCATCGTCGTGGACGATCTGCACCTCAACGTCCACGACACCCCACACGTTCGTGCCCTGCTGAAGAAAATCGCGACGACGCTGATTCATGAAGGCGACATGTTCACCATGATCAGCACCGGCCCCTCGTCGGTCGAAGAGCAGATGACCTATGACCGGAACCGCATCCAGATCGCCATCGGTAAGGTGAAGGGAAGTGGGCTGGAGCTGCAGGACATATTCCAGACGCCGGAAGGACAGCTCGGGCCTCCGGAGGTCCGGCGCCGCGCCCATGTGGCGTTCAGCACGGTCTACGGGCTGCTGCAGAGTCTCGGCAGCGTCAAGGATCGGCGCAAGGCCCTCATGCTGATCAGCAACGGCTATGATTTCGATCCCTTCCCCCTGGGCCGCCAGGGAAAGGATCAGGTGTTCGGCGGTCGTTTCGGGACGCCGTACGACGAAGAGCGCGGGGAGTTGCTTCTGGGGCGGCCGCTCGGGCAGGAGCCGTACAAGTTTGGCGACGCCGACTTGGCGATGGAGCTACGAGGGTTGACGGACGCGGCCAACCGGTCGAATGTCAGCGTCTATTCGATCGATCCTCGAGGGCTCGCCGGCGTGGTGAGTGCCGAGATGCAGGTCGACCAGACGGAGTGGAAGAACCACCTGCAAAAGACGCAAAGCAGCTTGCGCGAGCTCGCAGACGCCACCGGTGGCCTTGCGGTCGTCAACGACAACGATTTCGCCAGCGCGCTGAAGCGGATCGATGCCGAGACGAGCGACTATTACATCCTCGGCTACTACTCGTCGAACCCCGACCCGGCGAAGCGCACCAGACAGATTGACGTGCGGATCAAGCGAGACGATGTGAAAGTGTGGTCGAGGTCGTCGTACAAGCTGCGTCCGCAACAAGCCGCCGGGAAGTAGGCTCTGGGCTTTAGGCTTTGGGCCCTTGGCAAAACTTGCAGCCGGGCCCTTCATCGCCTTTGCAACTCACGTGCGCGCTGCACGTACATGTCCGCCTTTGCGCGATCGCCCCTGGCCGCGTACAGCGCAGCCAGTTTCTCATAGGCCGGCAGATAGTACTTGTTCGAGTGGAGCGTTTCCTCCCACTGGATGATCGCGTCCCGCTCGTTGCCTTCGCTCGCGTAATACAGGCCCACGTTGTAGTGTGCATCCGCGTTCCATGGATGGAGCGCGAGCTCGGTGTTGAAGGCGTCGAGCGCTTCGCGCGTTCGGCCGAGACGCATCAAGGCCACGCCGAGATTGTTGTGCGCTTTGGGCACGCGGGGATCGAGCTCCAGCGCGCGCTGGAAGTGCGCGCGCGCTTCCTCTGACTTGTCCAGGTCCTGGAGAATCTGGCCGACGTTCACGTGCGCGATGGGCGCGTAGGGTGTGCCTTCGGTCGCGCGGCCCCAATAGGCGAGCGGGGTCCTGAACGTTTCGGAGTAGCGAAAACTGACTACCGAGAACACGGCTGCGACAGCAAGCGCCGCGATCAAGCTTTGGGCTTCGGGCTTCAGGCTTCGGGCCTGGGCTCCGATTGGCTTCTGGCCTGTAGCCCGGAGCCCGAAGCCTAGAGCCAATCCAAGCATCGGCACGTACAGGCGATGCTCGTACGCCGGAAGGCCGGGCACGAGCAACGCGGGCAGCAGAAACGCGAGGCACCAGCAGGCGACGAAGCCAAACCGCCGGATGCCGAGCGAGCGCACGAGTGAAACCACCAGCAGGGCGGCTGCGATTCCGCCAACCACGATGCTCGTGCGATCGGCGCCCGGCATGGGGTTGAGACGGAAAGGAAACACGATCTTCTCGAGGTACGAGAAGACCTGCGGGGCGTTGGCCGCGAGCGTCTGCCATGACGTCGGTTCGGCGACAGGGCCGCCCGCCAGCGCGGCGCGGCGCAGCCACCACCAGATCGCGACCACGCCGACGTCAACGACTGCCAACAGGATGACCGGCGAGAATCTGGTCCGGTTAGCGAGGCCGTCTTCGCTCTGCCACAACACCGGATAGAGGACGATGAGCGGGAGAAGCACGACGCCCGATTCCTTCGAGAACACCGCGCCGGCAAACGCGAGCGCATGGACGACGAGCCATGACCGCCGACGGCCGCGCAAGTTTTGGATGAAGCTGCCGAATGCGATTAGGCTGAACGCCGCCAGCAAAAGCTCGTTCCGCCCCATGATCCAACAGACCGTCTGCACGTTGGCCGGATGCACGGCGAAGATTAGTGACGCGACCAGCGCCCCAATCGGCGCGCCGCCCATTCGCGTTAACGTCCTGAAGAGAAATACCGTCACGACCGCGTGCAGCACCACGTTGGTGAGGTGATAGATCGCCGGGCTGGTGCCACCGATCTGCGCGTCGAGCATAAAGGACACGATCGCCACAGGGCGGTAATAGGTCTTCAGGTCGGTGAGAACGCCGGCGCTCTCGAAGAAGCTGCGCACGAACGCATGGGGCAGATTCGCCAGGTCGGACAGGAACGCGGCGTTGGCGGCGATCAGATCCGTGTCGTCTGCTTGGACGAACCCGAAACCAATGCTGTGAAGGTACAGTGCGAGAGGTACCAGAAGCCCGAGCGCGGGGTACCAGAAGGACGATCTCTTCGCGTTTTGCTCCTATTACAGCGTTTTTCACTTCGCTGTAGCGTAGTTCTCAGTTGTCAGTCATCAGTTTTCAGTTATTTGCGGGCGAGATCCGAACTGAAAACTGACTACTGAGAACTGAAAACTGCATTAGCCAGCGGTCTCCACGGATGCCGGGATCTTGCTGACCACGAATCGCTGTAGCTGAACCCTGGTACTTGCGTTATCGATGTCAATGCCAACCAAGTTGCCCGATTCGTCGTAGTCGAGGACAACTCCTGCCGAGATCTCCCGGCTTTCGACGAAGGGTTGTTCCGACAGGTCGATGTAGCGAATCCGTTTCAGGATCGTAGTTGACCCTCATGGCGTGAACCGCCTGTCGAGAAATGCGTTAAGGATAGCCCAGGTACGTGCGGGTGTGAGGCGAGCCTTCACGTGTCTGAACTCAAGTCATTCTACTGCACGGTGAACACGAGCTGGCGGGTCACTTCCGACCCGGCCAGCCGGTCATGCACCGTGATCTCGAGTCGATATGGCCCCGGAGGAAACGGGGCGAGCGGCATGATCGCGTCGACCGGAATCTGCCGTGTCTTCGGGTCCGGCGTGGCGCTGGCCGTGTTGACCACCTGAGGGGCCGTCTGGCGGAAGAACTTCTCGGGAATGGAAAGATGAAAGAACTTATAGTCGATCGTGACGTCGGCTTTGCCCGCGGCGTCGAGCGCGGGGTTATGGACGAAGAACACGATCGTCAACTGCTCGTCGCGGGTGAAGGTCGTGTCCGCGGCCGGCACGATTTCCATCCCGCCCAGCGCGTACGGCCGCTCGATCTGTTCCTTCGCCTGGAGCGGCGCCCGAAGCGGTTCGAGGCGATCGGCAACGATGACGCTGCTGACGCTGAGCTCCGACCTGGAGAAATCCGGAACCTCGAGCGAGCGTTTGATGACCGCCCACTTCGGAGCACGCCCGCGCGTCACCGAGGACTCGCGTTCCCGGACCGACACATACACGTCGTACTCCCCGGCCGGAACGGCGAGCGCGCGCCGCACCACGTGGGCCTGGCTCGCCGGCAGCCGGCCGAAGCTCACGAAGTGCGCGTCTTCGAACGGGTGAGACCGTAGCGGTCTGAGCGACAGCTCCAACGCCGCGAGCCTCGCGGAAGCCTCCCCCGCGGTCGGCGCACCGCGTGAGAACAGGCGCTCCGGTGCGCTGACGGCTCCCGCCGCGCTCTCGAAGTCGCTCGCGGTCTTCGGCCCGCTGCCGCTCTGCGGAGTGCGTGGACTGACTCGCACGTACACCGCCACCGACTCGAACCCCTCCGGGGCTTCTTCGATGCTGATCGCAAACGGCACGTAGGTCTTGCCGTCGGGGGCGCGCAGGAAGTGGTTCTGCCACTTGAGCCAGGCGTCGCCGCCCGGAAGCTGGCCGGCGGCCACCGCATCGACGAGCTGGCTCAGCTTGTCGACTTCGACGCGCTCGACATAGGACAGCATGCGCGGCTGGCCGTCGCTGGCGTTCTGTCCCCAGAGAGCGATCGGAACGAGGGATCCGAGAAGAGCCAGCGCGAGCGCCTGACGCAGATCGGAAGAAGGGTGACGCAGCCCCATGAGACTCCCATGCGGCTCTACCGCTGCTGCGGGTGTGAAGAGGGATTATCTCACCGAAAGACCCAGTGGCGCGCGTGGCTGAATGCGCGTGCTCAAACTCAAAAAAGAAGGGCGGCCCCCGAGAGCCGCCCTTTCGAATTCGATTCCGGACTCACGAATCCCGAATCCCGATCCCCGAATCCCGTCTGCGTTAGAAGCCGTACCGGAAGCTGAGCTGCCAGATGCGCATGAACCCACGCTGCGTCGAGATCCGGCCAAAGTTCGTGCTGTCAGGGTTGTTCGACGCCCCCCCGAACTTCGCCGTGTTGGTCAGGTTGAGGATCTCGAAGCGGATCTGCCCGTTCTGTCCTCCCGCGAACCGTGTGTCCTTCGCAAACACGACGTCGACGTTCTTGCGGAACTGCAACCGCGCGTCGCTGTTCGTGCGCGGCGCGTTCCCGTACACTCCCGGCCCCGGGTTCGGGTACGCGTTGCGATCGAACCACCGGGCGCTGGCATTGGTGGCCGTGGACACGCGATCGTTATCGCTCCCCGAGGTGTTCGGGTTGCCGGTCAGGTTCGGCCGCTGCCGGCCGCCTTGAAGCCCCAGGTTATTGCTCGACGCACTCGAGCTCAGCGTGGCGTTGAGGGGCGCCCCGCTCACGAGCTCGACGATGGCCGAGGCATTCCAGCCGCCGAGCAGCGTGGCGGCCAGACCACCGTTCGGGCTCGGGAACCGCACGATCGGCGCCAGGATGATCCGGTGCGGCGAGGCGAAGTTGCTCTCGCTGTACTCGGCGTCGAGGTCGTAGTTGTTCTGCGGAACGTTCGTGATGGATGCGTAGGTGTTGCTCTCGCCGAACTGGTTGTCCTTGGTGTTGCTCCAGGTGTAGCTGTAGCGGCCGCCCCACCAGCCCGGGCTCGTCCGCTTGTCGAGCTGGAGGATCATCGAGTGGTACTGTCGCTTGCCGCCCTTGGTCACCTCGAACACGTTGATATCCTGGAACTGCGGGAACGGCCTCAACAACTGTCCGGCCGGCACGGTGGCACGCCGCCCGAGCTCGCCAGCCGTGGCGATCCCGAAGAACGGGTTTGCAACCGACCGATTGAGCGCCGCCGCGTCCCATCCCCCGCCGGCCGCCGGGAACACCCGCCGGGCCACGTCGGGGTCGATCTGGTTGATGTTGATCGCGACCGTGTTCGACCCGCCAAACCCGAGCTCGCGCCCGGTGGCGCCGGTGTAGCCGACGCTCACCGCCATGTTGCCCGGCAGCTCGCGCTGTACGTCAACGGAGTACTGGTGCACGTACGGCGCCCGCTTGTTCTGGTCGATGACGGCGATGTTGCCGCCCACGAGGCCGAGCAGGCCCTGCGAGCTCCCGATCGGCGCCAGCAAGCCGCCCGGAAATGGGTTGTCGATTGTGGTCAACGGAACTTCAGTCGCGGGCGCTCCGGTCTGATTCAAGCTTGTCCTCCGCGCGAAGGGGCCCTGGCCATGGGTGGCCGGCGAGTAGTTCCACGGCGCGTAGAACAGTCCGTACCCTCCGCGAATAACGGTACGGTTGTCCAGCGCGAAGGTCATGCCCGCGCGCGGAGACACTTTGACCGCCGGGGGGTTGCCCTGCTGTTCCGGCGCGCCGCCGACCCCGGCGTAGAGCAGACCGCCCTTGATCGTCTGGCCCTGGAGCAGCGTTCCCGCCTTGGGCACCAGCGCATCGATCGGGCTGACGGCGTTGCGGTCGAAACCAACGGTCTGGCGGTTGTCGATCTCCCGCAGGCCGTCCTCGTGCTCGAACCGCACGCCGAAGTTGAGCGTGAAGCGCGATGTGACCCGCCAGTCGTCCTGGGCGTAGCCGCCGTAGTAACGTAAGAACCACTTGCCTGCTCCGCGGTCGAACGGCGCCGACCCTGAAGTCGGCAGCCCCAACAGAAGGCTCGCGAGCTCATGACCGCTGCCGGCCACCGCGGACGCGCTGGTGAAGCGGCTGTCGAAACTGAAGCTCCCGCCCATTTCACTCGCGGTCGTCGTCGTGATGCCGGTCTGCCGCGCGTCGGCGCCGAACTTCAAGCTGTGGCTACCCCAGAGCTTCGAGAGCGAGCCATTGACCGCAAAGGGTCCGTTCCACCGGCGCCGGCTGCCGCCATACCCGCCCACCGCAGGTACGTCTCTGAAGCTGAGGGACGGAAAGATGTCTTTCTCCGTGAGGGCGTTCACATAGGCCGAGCTGAACCCGAGGCCCG
>JACOUA010000012.1 GCA_016178075.1 Acidobacteriota bacterium | reverse complement strand
TCGAACGTCCGCTGCGCGAGCGTTCGAGTGAAAACGGTGCTGTCACGGAATAACGCGTGACAAAATGAGGGGAAGATGAGAGCTGAGTGGCGCAAAAGGTGAAAAGCAGCTACACGAGCCCGGTTGACCGTTCACCAACCAAGGCGAAACTAAGCCGAAGCTTTTCGTAAATCCGCTGTTCAATCAGCGCACCCGCTTCCGTCGCCGCGAAACTGCGTTAGCGCACCTGACTTTACTGTCGCGAAACTGTCGCAGAACGCGATCGTTTTGACCCGCTTTGGGTTCTGTTTCGAGCGAAAGCAGAACCCCCGAATTGAAGAAAACCTTAGGAAAACGTCGAACGCGATGGAAGCGATGGAGTCGGGTCGTATTCGCCCAAGGCAGGTGCGCTACCAGGCTGCGCTACGCCCCGACCGAGGAAGCAGCGCTCGGTCCCATTATCGCTTGTTTCCCTTCAACTTGCCCGTCCCTTGCCCTTGCTGCTATAGTCCCTGGACAACTGAATACGCTCCTTCTTATCTAGAGTGGCCGAGGGATCTGGCCCGACGACGCCACGGCAACCGCTCCGGTGAATTCGGCCGGAGGTTAGGTGCCAACTCCAGCCTTCACCCGCTCGGGCAGCGAGCGCGGGAGGGAAGATGAGGGGAGGGTCGCGCTGACACGCAGAGCCTTCTCTCACGAGAAGGCTTTTTTTATTGCTGCGGAAAGTTCAGGAGAGCATGTCATTCGTCACGGGCCTCACATGTCACCTCTGCGGCGCGACGTTTCCAGCCGCCGCCCTCTGGGTCTGCGATCAGTGCCTCGGTCCGCTCGAAGTCCACTACGACTATCCATCAATCAAGGCGCGGCTGACCCGGGCGCTCGTTGAATCCCGGCCGAAGAACCTCTGGCGATACCGGGAGCTGTTGCCGATCGAAGGCGAGCCGCGCACCGGATTCCACTCCGGGTTCACGCCGCTCGTCCGCGCCGACCGGCTGGCCGAGCGGCTCGGCCTCCGCGAGCTGTACCTGAAAGACGACTCCGTCAATCACCCCACGCTCTCCTACAAAGATCGCGTGGTCTCGATCGCGATGACGCGCGCGGTGGAGCTGGGATTCTCGGTCGTCGGCTGCGCCTCCACGGGGAACCTGGCCAACAGCGTCGCCTCGCATGCCGCGCGCCTCGGGCTGCCGTGCTACGTCTTCATCCCGGCGGGCCTCGAAACGGGCAAAGTGATCGCGTCCGCGATTTACCGTCCGCAGGTCGTCGCGATCGATGGCAACTATGACGATGTGAATCGGCTGTGCGCGCAGGTGGCGGACGCGTACGGATGGGGGCTGGTCAACGTGAACCTGCGCGCGTATTACGCGGAAGGCGCCAAGACGCAGGGCTTCGAGATCGTCGAGCAGCTCGGCTGGCGGTTCCCGCAGCACGTCGTGTCGCCGGTGGCCGGCGGGACGCTCTTGCCCCGGCTCGCCCGCGCGTTCCGCGAGTTCGCGGAGCTCGGCCTCGCCGAGGGCCCGCTGCCCCGGATCCATGCCGCGCAGGCGGCGGGATGTGCGCCGGTCGTCCGCGCGCTCGAGCAGGGGCTGGACTATCCCGAGCCGGTCAAACCGAAGACGATTGCCAAATCGATCGCCATCGGGAATCCGGCCGACGGGTTTCAGGTGATCCGTAGCGTGCGCGCGAGCGGCGGGCGCGGCGTGGCGGTGACCGATGAAGAGATCGTGGCGGGCATCGCGCTCCTGGCGGAAACCGAGGGCATCTTCACGGAGCCGGCCGGGGGAACGACCGTGGCGGCGCTTCGGCAGCTCGTCGAGCAGGAGACGATCCCGCGCGGCGAGAGCGTCGTGGCCTGCATCACGGGCAACGGCCTCAAGACGATCGAAGCCGTCTCCGACCGCGTGGGGCAGCCCGAGCGCGTCGGGCGCTCGCTCGAAGCGTTTCAGGCGTATCTCGGCACACAAGCGGCCCAGGAGAATCTGTTGATTGGTTGATTGGTTGATTTGTTGATTGGCAAGCGGACTTTCCTCCCAGTCCCCAAATCAGATTAGCGGTTCGTTCAGAAAGCGGATCACCGGGGCGAGCTGGCGAAAGAGGCCCACCACCGTCGAATAGAAGCGCGGGCTCGTCGCGAGCGCCGCCGCATACTCCCGCCCGGCGAGAAACTGCCTGAACTTCAGGTACTCGGCCGCGGGGTGATCGGCGGGAAACCCGCGCGGCACCCGTCGCAGCTTCTCACCCTCGATGGTTCCCACACGCTTCCGGAACGACGGCGCCTCGACCAGACTCCGGAACTGCGTGAAGTTCGAGGCGAGGTGCTCCCGCACGAGCTGCAGCTGCGTCGTCTGGGGCATGTACATCCCGCCTGCGGCGAGCACGCGCGCCGGACTGATCTCGATGTAGAGCCCCGCGCCTTCGTGTTTGCCTAAACCGCGGCACGGGAAGACGGCGGCCGCATGCGTCTTGAACGGTGACTTGTCGGCGCTGAACCGCGTGTCGCGGTAGATGCGGTAGAGCGACACGCGCGGCGAGGCGACGAGCTCCGGCGCGAAGGTCGCCAGGTCGCCGGCGAGCCGCTCGACCAGCGCGACCATCGGTGCGTGGACGTCGCGTTCGTACTCCTCGCGATGGGCCCGGAACCAGTCGCGGTCGTTGTGTTTCTTCAGCGCGCGAAGAAACGTCAGAGATCTCGGCGAGAACATCAGTAGTACACGGTGACCCGGAAGCTGCCGGAGTTGTCCTGCAGGAAGTCGTCGTTCACCCCGAGAAACAGCCGTCCCGACGCGCGCATCCGGATCGCCCCCTTGTCATCCCCCACGAAGAAATAGTCGGTCGAATCGTTCCCGATCTTGCCGATGAGCCCCGCCGCCGGCCGGCTGGGGATCGGCCGACCCGCGTTGTGGGGCGAGCCGGATTCGCCCGCCGGGCCATCGCGCCGCCCCGGGCCCCACGCAATCCGGCCCGTGGCGGAAAAGTAGATTGTCTGGCCGGACCTGACGTCGACGCCCGTGTCGGTCCACGCGATAGTGGCTGCGACTGACGTCTCGCGCTCGCGCAGACCGGCCGGACGTCCGGAGCCGCCCGGGCTGGAGAATCCGGGCGCCGGCTGGTCCTCGTCGAGATCGATCCGCGCGACCTCATCGCGATTCAGGCGGAGCGTGCGGGTGCCCCTGAAGCCGCGATCTTCTTCGAACTCGATGACCCCGTTCCGGATGCTCCGAATTTCGCCACGCACGCGCTGGCCGTTGCGCAGATACAGCGTGTCGGCCGCCGCCGTTGTCGCGGTCACGAGAAGCAGCAGAATCACTTGTCGTGTCATGGTGTGTCTCTCTATCGATTGTAGCCGACCCGGTAAAAGTCCGGTCAAGGCCGGACGCTGCGAATTCAGTAGCCTTTCAGCTTGCGAAGTCGCCGGCGCTCGCGCCGATCCGGGGGCCCGGCAGCCGTCGCCGCCGCCCGGTACGCGCGTTCGACGCGGCGCAGCTCGATCTCCTCGGCGCTGAGCGGGGGAGTCGTGTCTTCGTACAGCGCTCGAGCCTCGTTCTTGGGGATGTGATGGCCCGCGAGGACCAGGACGGTCACGCTCTGTTTCCGTCCGAACGGGCGCGTGATGCGAATTCGGTCGCCCGGCCGTATCAGGCGGTGCGGCTTGGCGCTCGTCCCGTTGACCTCCACTTTGCCGCCTTTGCAGGCCTTCTGCGCTTCCGACCGTGTCCGGAACAGGCACGCGACATCGAGCCACACGTCGAGGCGAACTTCGGGGAGGTCTTCTGGCTCATTCATAACGCGGCCAGTCGAGTGGGCTGCATCCTTTCTGTACAGGGAGCCTTCTCAGCCGTCTTGGGGGGGAACACAAATCGGGCCTGCACGGTACGCCCAAGCTCGACCGAAACCACCCCTTCAATCGACGACGGCGGATAGGTCGAACCGCAGCAAGGACTTGTCCGGCCGCCGCCGACCCGTCCACAAGCTCGACCGTCGCCGGCACATCGCTTGCTCCAGTGCCATTCACCTGTTCAACCTGCGGAACAAGCAGCGGAGACGAGTCATGGTGCCCCAGGACACGCGCATCGATCAGTTGCTGCAACGCATTCAGGGAGAGTTCCGTGAAATGCCTGGGCTGCGCCTGACGCCTGCGCAGGCCCAACGCCTCTGGGGGCTCGATCGCGCGCGCTGCGACGCGCTCCTGGGGGCGCTCGTCGACGCCAGATTTCTGGCCCGGACGCACGACGGAGCGTTTGTCCGGTTCGATGCTAGTTCCCCACTGCGCCGGGCCAGTTGAATCGGGGGAGCTCGCAAGCACGTCGTCTGACAACAGTCGGAGGTTCCACGCAGCCGGGTGGCCCGATTTCCTTCCCACGAGCAGTTTTGCCTCCCGGCCGAACGCCCTGCCCCTAGTCCCGGGCGGATGACCTTGCGGTCTCCGCCCGCGGCCAAGCTCTCAAGATAGTTGCCCGTAGCCAGTTTCCGGTTGCCAGAGCACGGCTGTGATGAAACACGCGGACGCCCCGCACGCTCGTGGGTGGCCACTGGCTACCGGCCACTGGCCACTTCGTGAGCCAGAAACTCGCGGAGCGCGCGAAATGCCTGCCCGCGATGACTGACGATGGCCTTCTCCTCGCGTGAGAGCTCGCCGAGCGTTCGCCCGAGCGGCGGGTAGAAGAGGATCGGATCGTAGCCGAACCCTCGAATGCCGCGGGGCTCGGCGGCGAGTTCTCCCTCGATGACGCCACACGTCTCGAAGAGGATGGCGCCGGCATCGGCCAGCGCCAGGGCGCAGACGAAACGGGCCTTGCCGGCACGGCCGCTCGCGATCGCCGCGGTCATGGTGCCCGGGCCCTGAAGGAGGGCGGCCCGCGCGTCGAGACGGCGGTAAATCTCGCGGAACTTGTCAGGATAAGTTGGCGCGCTGGCGCCGCCGAATCGCGAAGAGTACACCCCCGGCTCGCCACCAAGTGCGTCGATCTCGAGGCCTGAATCCTCGGCGACGGTCGGCAGCTCCGAGGCCTCGGCGTAGTGCAGCGCTTTCTTGCGCGCGTTCTCGGCAAAGGTCCGTCCGTCCTCCACGGCCTCGGGAATCGACGGCAAACGCTCGAGCGTCCGCAGGTCGAGGTCGAGCCCCGAGAGGATCGATCGAATCTCGCGAAGCTTGTCCGGATTCGTCGTGGCGACGAGGAGCGTCTTCACAGCGGAAGCAGGTGGCCGATGACCTCGCGCTGCCGCGCGAAGAGCTCCGAGAGGCCTCGATCGGCCAGTTCGAGGAGCGCCTCCAGCGCATCGCGGCCGAAGGGCGGTCCCTCGGCAGTGCCCTGTACCTCGATGTACCGCCCGCCCCCGGTCTTGACCACGTTCATGTCGACTTCGGCCTTCGAGTCTTCCTCGTAGGCGAGATCGAGCATCGGCGTGCCGCCGACGATCCCGACGCTCACCGCGGCCACGAGGTCGGCGATCGGGATCTCGCGAACGAGGGCCTGCTCCTTCATGCGACCGAGCGCGAGGACGAGCGCGACGAATCCGCCGGTGATGGAGGCGGTCCTGGTCCCGCCATCCGCCTGGATGACGTCGCAGTCGACCCAAATCGTCCGCTCGCCAAGCGCCTCGAGCTTCGCGACCGCGCGCAACGAGCGCCCGATGAGCCGCTGGATCTCGTGCGTTCGGCCGCCGACGCGGCCCGCGGACGATTCCCGCGTCGTCCGCGTGGTCGTCGATCGCGGCAGCATCCCGTATTCGGCGGTGATCCAACCCTTGCCGGAGTTTCGCAGAAACGGCGGCACCCGATCCTCGACGCTGGCCGCGCAGATGACGCGCGTGCGCCCCGCCTCGATCAGGACCGATCCTTCCGCGTGCGCGAGATAGTTCGGTGTGATCTGAACGGGGCGGAGCTGGGTGGGGACTCGCTGGTCGAGGCGGGGACCCATCAACTCTCTTCCTTCGTTTCCATGAGCGCCGGGATCGGCAGAAGCGGCCGGCGAAGGTCGACGTGGCCGGCGAGGGTATCGACTTCGTGGCCGTCCACGAGGATCTGGACGGCCTTGATCGCCGGAAGGTTCGCGGTCAAGGCGTGCACGATTGTATACACCGTCAAGATCTCGTTCAACGAGCCGCCGGGATGCGCTGCCGACACCTCGGGGCTGAGATCGACGTACGCCTCGCCGCGATCGGTGACGTACACGCTTCGAAGCGAGGTATGGCTGGGAATCGTCGAAAGCAGATCTCTCGGCGCCGGATCGCGAAGCTGCGCGTCGAGGATTCGCTGCGCCTGCTCGAGCGGCGAGTCGGCGAGCTCGACGTCACGCTCGACGCCGGAAAGGTGCTGCGCGTCAGGCGTCGCGTAGAACAGCGTGGCTTTGATGGTTCTTCGCGGCGCCCCGGCGGTCGCCCCTGCCGTCGTGGAGGCCGGTTGCTGCCGGGCGGCGTACCACCGCGGCAACCCGACGAACAGCAGCCAACTGACGACGAACGCGGCCCCGAGAACCAGGATCGTGAGGGCCGCGGAACGGCGATTCACGGTCGTGACGCTCCGGTCGGTTTCTTCGGCGGGCTGGCCCCGCCGGGGCTCGTCGTGCGCCGCTGCTCGAGATAACTGCGGAACCGGACCACACCGTTGAGGAGCGCCTGAACGATGAGGCTCTGGTGAACGCCGGAGGTGAGGCGCTGCTCCTCCTCGGCGTTGGACACGAAGCCCATCTCGACCAGGACCGCCGGCATGTTGGCGCCGACAAGCACGCGGAACGGCGCCTGCTGGACGGGCCGCGGGCTCAGCTCCACGCGGGTCCGCAGCTCCTCTTCCATGATCGTCGCCAAGGCCGCGGACGCCTCGATGTAGCGGGTTTGCGCCATCTCCCAGAGGATGACCTGGATGTCGCGGGTCCCGCCTCCGAAGGTCGGCAAGATGTGTCCGGCGCTTTCCGCCGTACGGCGCGCTTCGTCTCCGTAGCCGTCGACGCTCAGATAGAAGACCTCGGCGCCGCGCGCGATTCGTTGCAGCGAGGCGTTGGCGTGCAGGCTGATGAACAGGTCGGCCTTGTTGTTGTTGGCGATCGCGGCGCGATGATCGAGCGGCACCGTCTCGTCGCCATCCCGCGTCAGAATCACGCGGATCCCGAGCTGGCTTTCGAGCGCGGCCTTGAGCCGGCGGGCGACGTTGAGCGTGATCTCCTTTTCGAGCGATCCCGCCTGCCCTCGGGCACCGTCTTCGCTGCCGCCGTGCCCCGGGTCGATCACCGCGGTTCGGAGCGCCGTTGACAAGGAGGGAAAGAGCGCCTCGGGCGGTGCGTCGGGCAAGGGCGTCGGCTGACCTACCGGCTCGGTCGTTTCGTCGCCCAGGATCTCGATCGTCGTCCGCAGCGTCGATCCGTCACCGCCCATCGACGACCGATACTGGCGGAATCGAGGACCGAGCTCGATCGCCAGCGTCGTCTGGTCGGCCGTCCGGATGCCGCTGACCAGGCCGGCGGCCGCAAAGGTCGGAATCGACACATCGAGCGCATCGGCGTCGAAGTGCACGAGGATCTGCCCCGGGGCCTGCGTGATGGTCTGAGGAACCCGCGGCGAGATCTCGAACGCCACGCGCGCAACCGGGCCGGCTTGCTCCCCGCGAATCCCAATCGCCGGGACGCGGAGATCGCCGACGATGATGAGTCGCGAGGCCGGCCTGAGATCGAGGCGTGCGTCGTAGACCAGCGAGAGCGCGCGGCTGATGAAGTCCAGGGGCACGAGCCAGCGCCGGCCGTCGCGTGCCGGCGCGCTCGAAAGCGAGACCAGGCGTCCACTGACCGAGGCGAGCGCCTGGTCGGGCGTCAGGATGATCGTCCTGTTCTTGTAGGAGACGGTGATGCCGCCGGCGAGCGTGTCTTCCCGGACGGTGAGCTGGAACGCGTCAGCCAGCTCGTCGAGGAAGAGCAGCTCGCGCGGATCCCGGGCCGCCACGGTCAGACTGCGGCGACCTTCCCGCGTCAGGATGCTCAGCGGGGGGCGCGCGGCCGGTTGTTGAGCCGACACGACCCCATCCGGCGGGGCCGGCTCGAAGCTGGCGAGACCCAGGAAGACGGCAAGAACGGTGGGGCCGACTCTGGTCAACGGTTCCTCCATGATAGCAGCGCGTGGCGCCGGTCGACGTACAATGTCGGCTCGGTCGTGGGTCAAACTGACCCACTACCATCGCTTCGTTCGCCTGCCTGGCCTGCACGTTTCGTCATCCGCTCATGAACCGCCGCGCTCTGACCCAAG
>JACOUA010000175.1 GCA_016178075.1 Acidobacteriota bacterium | reverse complement strand
CGATCGCCCAGCGTGTGGATGATGACGCCGCAGCTCACCGAGCAGTACGGGCATGTGGACCGCGTTTCGGTGGTTCGGGCGATCTTCAGCTCGCGCACCTCGGCGTAGGCGGGCGTCAGATCGAAGCCGAGCACGGAAGCGGCGACACCACCGATGGTCGTGACCTTCAGGAACTCTCTGCGGGTTGGTTGCATGGTTAGAGGACTGGTGGCCGCGACGGGGCGTGCACGCTGATTCCCTTGCGATTCGACGACACGGAGATCTTGTCGCCCGGCTTCACGTTGCCCCCGTCGCCGAGCACCCGCGCGAGGTTGAAGGCGCTGTCCGCCAGCTCCTGGTCGCGAAGCTGGCCTGTCTGAACCGATACGGCGTCGGTCCCCGTGGCCTGAGGCATGGGGTTCTACGCGAGAGTATAGTCGATGCGCGGGGCGTGCGCGGACCGCCGAACGCGACGCCGGCGGCGTGTTTTTCAGCGCGGCCAAACGGGGCGAGCACCAAGCTGACTCAGTACGCGCCGATGCGCGGAGTAAAATGCCGCGCCTAGAAGGAGACGACTATGGCTGCGATGTCAAGACGAGAGTTCTTCAGGAAAACGGCGACCGATGCCGCCGTCGCGGGGTGGCTGGCCTCCGGTGTCGTGAAGCTTCGCGCCAATCCGCTCGGACTACCCATTGGGAGTCAGACGTATCCGCATCGGGCGATGATCCAGGAAGGCAACTTTGGCGGCCTATGCAAGATGATGGCCGACATCGGGGTTCAGAACGTCGAACTCTGCTCGCCGAGTTACGCGGAGTTCAAGAGCCTCGAGGATGGAAAACAGGTCAGGAAAATCCTGGACGATCATGGTCTCAAGTGTCCGAGCGCGCATTTCGGGTTGGGAGCCCTTCGAAACGATCAGCCGCGAATGATCGAGTGGGCGAAGGACATCGGCATGACGCAGATGAGCACGGCAAGCATCGGCAGCGGAAACGGCGGAAACACGCCGACGATGGATCAAGTAAAGAAGGCGGCGGACGAATACAACAAGATCGCCGCGGAGGCGGCCAAGGCCGGCCTTCAGCAGGCCCTGCACAACGAGGGGTTCGAGAACTCGATGGTGGACGGCAAGAAGACCTATGACATCCTGCTCGAGCTCCTCGATCCGAAGCTGGTGAAGATGCAATTCCAGATGTCCTCGATGAGAGTGGTCGGTGACCCGGTCGAATACTTCACGAAGTACCCTGGCCGCTTCATCTCGATGCACCTGCAGGGCGTGAACCTGAACGCACCGCCGCCGGCGCCACGTGGATCGGTGCCTGCTGCGCCGGCCGCGGGGCAACCGGCACCGGTCGGGCGAGGCGGTGGAGTGGCGGTCGGGAAAGACAGCCTCGACTGGGTCAAGATCTTTACGGCAGCCAAGGTTGGTGGACTCAAGAACTACTTCGTCGAGCAGAACTGGGAGCTCACGAAAGACAGCGTCGCGTTTCTGAAGACGCTGAAGGTCTGAGGTTCACACCGATGATGGCGAGATCGTTCTCGAGCCGCGCGCGGCTTGTGACCATATGCGCGATGCTGGGCACGCCGTCGAGCGCTTCGGCTCAATCGGCCGCTCCGATCGGATCTGACACCTACAGCTTCACGCCAGCAGCCGGCGATGAGCGGAAGGTCACCCTCTCCCCAGCTGAGGGTGGCCTGCGCCTCACATGGCCTGGCGCGCGCGCCGGCCCTTCGACGGGGCTCAGGGCAGGCTGGGACACCGCGCTCCTCGGCGTGTGGGTGAATGCGAACGGCGCGGATCCGTTGGTGGCGATCTCCGCGGGCGCTGTCCGTCTGGAACAACACCTCGACCCGGGCGTCAGCGGACTTCGCTGGCTCAACCTCACCGGTCTTCGCGGTGAGCTCAAAGACGGCACGGCACTGACGCTGACCGGCGAGGGTGTCGTGCTCGAACCCGGGGATGCGATCCTGCGCCTGTTCACGAACAAACTCGATCTGACAGGGCGCATCCTGATTCTGGCGCCGCATCCGGACGATGCCGAGATTGCGGCCTTCGGCCTGTACGCCGACAGAAACGCCACGATCGTGACCGTCACGAGCGGCAACGCGGGCGACGCCAACTACGCGGACAACGTGAAGGACTCTTCCAAGCAGTACCTGCTGAAGGGCTATCTGCGTGCCGTGGACAGTGTCACTGTCCCCTGGCAAGGCGGCATTCCACCCAGTCGCACCGCTAACCTTGGATACTTCGACGCGCGGCTCAAAACCATGCGGGAGAAACCGGCGGAGGCAGTGCCGGAGATGTATGGGCCGAACACCGATGTGGCGCCTTATCGCCGAGCCAACATCTCGAGCCTGGTCCCCAACACCTCGCGCACCAACACCTGGAATCATCTCGTGGAGGACCTCGTCACCATCCTGAAAAAGGTCAACCCGAACGTGATCGTGATGCCGTTCCCGCAGCTCGACTCACATGCCGATCATCAACACGTGGCGGTGGCGGCGGTGGAGGCGTTCGCGAAGTGGAAGCGGACGCCGCGCTTTCTGCTTTTCACGAACCACGCGACCGGCACACGCGACCGGTACCCCTACGGTCCTGCAGGCACTGTGACGTCTGTGCCGCCGTACTCAGGCCCGGCCGTGTCGACTACCCCCGACAGCCCGCAGTGGACTACCTCCGCCGCGCGCCTCGGCCTCAAGAGATCTTCTTCGTGTTCGATCGTGCGGGCGTTGTCTCGACCATCAACGCATTCCTGGCGACTCAGACCAAGGACTGATCGGCCTGGTACAGGCGTCAGGGCGGGGCGGCGAACGACTATTCCGCTCGTCGCGTCCCGTCGCCGCGTGGCCAAACAGCCCCGCCGGCGCATGCCTGACGATGCGGCGTCGGTTGGGGTTTGCCGATCTCCGGTGGGCCGACTGGTCACCGGCGGGGTTTGCCGCGGCGCTGATCGCGTACGCTTGGGACGCCTGCGGGGCTGTTTTGGGGCTGTCGCGAATCACGCGGCTCAGCCGGGGCCCCCACGGCGCGGACTTTGCGCCGTGGGGTGGGAGAGGGTGCGCCGATCGGAACGGCCGTCCGCCGTCCACGCCGTCCAGGATAGGCCGCCGTCATGATCTCGACAGTCTGAAACGATAAAGGCGCAGCCTCGCGTGCGCTCTGCGGTCTACTTCCCCAGGTCTCCGTCCGCGTTCCTGATTTCGGTCGCGCCGAGATTGAGCTTCTGCAGCTGCGCTGCGATCTTTGCC
>JACOUA010000011.1 GCA_016178075.1 Acidobacteriota bacterium | reverse complement strand
GCTGTTCGGTGGTGATCGCGCCGAAGCGAACCCTCGGCTGCTCGAGGCCCTGGCGGCCGCCACTGGCGGACAAAGACTGACTCCGCGGAAGCCGACTGAGATCGTGCCCACCCTCGAGCGCGTCGCGCGCAACATCCGAAGCGGCTACACCATCGGATTCGTCCCGACCGAATCTGCCGATGAAGGTCGCTTTCGCGCGATTCGGGTGTCGGTGAGATGCCCCAACCCCAACTGGGTGACGGTACGGGCCCGCGCGGGCTATGTCGCCGGATCGAGGGACGCGGCCAATGTCAGATAGGGCTCGGGGTTCGGGGCTCGGGACTCGGGATTCGGTGTTTGGGCTTCGAGATCCGGAGCCTCAACAGACTCCCCATTCGGGCCTCGGCCTCATCGCGTCCCATCTGCGCGTCGATGTTCTCCGGTGGCTCGAGACATCCCTCCTGCTCGTCGCAATCCTCTCAATCGGGTGGTACGCAGGGGTTCGCATCACGATGATCGTGCGGCAGGCGCACGACAACCGAACGCTCGAGCGGTTGGTTGCCGATCGTGAAGCGGGAACTCGGTCGACCGACCTCGAGCCGGCCGCCCCTGTGACGACGACAGGTCGCGGTGCCGACACTGAGGCCGCACTTCCCGCTTTCGACTCGGTCATCGGTCGTCTCGAGGTCCCCCGACTGGGCATCGCGGTGGTCGTGCGCGAAGGTACCGAGCCCGATACGCTTCGCTATGCGGTTGGTCACATCTCCGAGACCGCGCTCCCCGGTTCCGACGGCAATGCGGCGATCGCGGGGCATCGCGATACGTTCTTCCGCAAGCTCAAAGAGATTCGTGCCGGCGATCGCGTGGTGATGACGATGCCCGACCGGAAGGTGACCTATCTGGTTCGCGACACTCGCGTCGTCCCGCCGACCGAGATGTCGGTGTTGGACCACACACCGCAGCCAACCCTGACGCTCGTGACCTGCTATCCGTTCAATTACATCGGAGCGGCCCCGGATCGGTTCGTTGTTCGCGCCGTCGCCGATCGATTCGACATCGCCGACGCACAGCCCCGGCTTCCCTCGAAGCCGGTCGCCGCGCTATCGATCCCAGGGCTCGCACTCCTGCCGCCAAGCCCGCCAACGCTGGCACCCTTCCAACCTATTCCGTCCGGATCCTCTTCCAAGCGCCGCCTGGGGGCGGTCGCCAAGAAGACCAGAGCCAACGCGACGCGTTTGCATTCGAAGAAAGGGCGCGGCCCCGAGAACAGCGCTCGAAAGCGTGGCTTCTGGCGCACCCTCGGGAGGATCTTCACCGGTCGCTAAGTGGTCCGGCTTTCGCCGGATCATCACTGCGGCCGCTTGAACAGCCCGACGTACGCCGCTTTGCCTCGCACGTGCCCCGCCATGGCGGCGAGCACGGCCGCGCGGGTCTGGGCGGGTGACGCGCCAACCGGTTGAACATCGAGCAGGGTATCCAGCGCGAAGAGCTCGAACGTGTAGTGGTGCGCCGGGCCAGCTCCCGCTGCTCCCGGACCTCGATAGTACGGACCACTGGCACTCATCTGACGCGTGCCATCGGGCAGCTGGGGGCCCTGCGGCATCCCCTCGGCAATGCTGGTCGTGGTGGCCGGAATGTTCCAGAGCATCCAGTGCAGTACGTCGTCGGTCCCGGTGGCCGTCGCCGCGTCCAGATCGTGAAACAACAGAACGAAGCTGACCACGCCGTCGGGCGCGTTTGTCCAAGCCAAGGCTGGTGAAACCTGATCCCCCGCCTGCGTGTACTTCAACGGGATCGGTCCGCCGTCGGGCCAGGCCGCGGTGGTGAGCGTCATGACCTGCACGCCGCCACGTCCACCGCGTCCGCCGCGTCCACCCGGAGTCGCCGGCGGGGGCGCGCCGCGCTGCCCGGCCGGTGGCGTCGTGGCGGGTGGAGTCTGGGGAGCGGGCTGCGCCTTCCGCCACTGGTCGTAGCGCATCCGAAGGGTCTTCACCGGATTCAGGTTCTCGCTGTCTCTGATCACGTTGGGACCATGGTCCGGCCCCGGCTGGGACACGGTGATGTACATCGTGTATTTGCCGTTGTTGTGCGAATCACCGTTCGGATCGGTCTTCTCGGCCATCAGAATGTACGCCACATGGGCGGTTTTCCCGTCGCACGGGATCTTGGGCTTGGATCCGTCGGTGGGCCAGGGCGGACAGGTGCAGCGGCTGTCTCCGCCGGACCCGTCCGCCGCCTCCATCGCAGCCATGACACGATCGGTGATGGCGCCGCTCGTGTTGAGGAACGCCTGGGCCGCGTTGGGCACGACTTGACCCGGTCTCAGAATGTTGCCCTGGATGGAGAAGTAGATGTCGGTTCCGGGCACCTGGCCTTGCATGTCCTGAGACACGTAGCCGTTGCCCAAACCCGAGTGTCCGGCGCGCCGACCTTGCAGATCCAGGATGCCGAACTGCCGGCTCTGGAATGCCGGGTCCTTGCTCAAGAGCTCGATGATCTGTTTCGGATCGGTGCCTGTCTGCAGTTCCTGAAAGACCAGCATCTGATTCTGGTGGGTGTTGTCCACCGCCGCCTGGCAGGCGGCGACACCCTTACCCGGCACCACGACCGCTTGCACACCCATCAGGAACTGGTCGTCCTGGTTGACGCACGTGGCGGATGCAATCACGACACGGCCTGTGCTCTTGTCGACCGCGATGATCGACCAGGTCGCGAACGCGGTCGACGGCAGAGCCGTCAGCCAGGCCAGCAGTAACGTTGTTCGCCGTATCATCAGCAGCTTGCCCTCCTCACCGTTGTTCTCGCCGCATTCGATCGGTCTCGTGGGCGCTGTAGGTCCCGCACGTTCCGCATTGTAGCAGTCCGTGGTGCAGGTCCAGCGTCGGGTAGTGGGACAGTTTGGTGTGAAGCCCCGCTCCCACCCCAACGCGCTGGAGAACGCGCGTCGGGACCCCGGGTTGAGGCCGCGCGCGAACGGTTCTGGAAAAACGCGCCGCAGGCCAGACGGCCGCGCAGGTCAGAACTTGACCTGCGCGGGTCGCTGAACGCGATGCCGGAGGCGTGTTTTTCCGCGCGGCCGAACGGGGCAAGCACCAAACTGACCCACTACCCGACTGCCAAACACAGGTGAGTCGCGGGATTAGAATTGTGAAGGAGTCCCTTTGCCTCACCGCGGCGCGT
>JACOUA010000010.1 GCA_016178075.1 Acidobacteriota bacterium | reverse complement strand
ATCAGCGTTGGCGGCGTGCCGCCCGATTGCCGGACCTCGGCGGCCGCGGCCGCTTCCGCCGCGCCGGCTCGCTCGGCGTGTCGCAGGACCTCGTCGGTCATGGCGGTCCTCACCCCGCCCGGCGCGATGGCATTGATGATGACGTCTGTATAGCCGGCCAGGCCGAGCTCCTGGGCGACCGTCTCGACCAGCCGCAGCAGGCCGGCCTTGCTCGCGGCGTACGCCGAGAAGTTCGGCCGGCCGTGCGCGGCACCGCCGCCCGAGAAATGAATGATCGACCCTGAACCCGTCACGATCATCGAGGCGACCGCACACTTGGTGATGACGAACGCGCCGAGCAAGTTCGTTTCAAGCGTCTCGCCCCAGCCGGCCGTGGAGACGGTCCAGGACGGCCCGATCGGCCCCTGGACGGCGGCCGCATTGATCACGATCGACGGCGCCGTTCCGAATGCCGCCTCGTGCGACTGAAAAGCCCTGCGCACGTCGTCCTCTTTGGCGACGTCGGCCTGCGTGGTGTTGAGACGGTCTCTCGCGTCTCCGAACTCCTCGCGCACGGCCTGAAGCCCTTGCGCGGTGCGGGCGGCGACACTCGCCGGCCAGCCCTTGTCCAGCGCATGCCTCGTCAAGAGCTTTCCGACGCCGCGGCTCCCTCCGAACACGATGACAGAAGCGGCCACGACGTCACCTCTTGTCCAGGACCCAGCGGTTCGCCTGCAGAAACTCCAGCGTCCTGATGATCGCCTCCTGAATGGTGAGTGTCGGCTGCCACCCCAGCTTCGTCATCTTCGAGCAGTCGAGGAAGATGAACGGACTGTCACCGATCCAGCCGCGCGGGCCGCCAGAATACTGAAGGGTGGGCCGAAGGCCGAGGTGCGCGGTCATCCATCGGATGGAGTCGTTCACCTCGCAGAATTCGTTGGTGCCCAAATTGAAGATATTCACGTTCTCAGTCGACCGCTGGATCGCCGTCAGCATCGCGTCGATGCAATCGTGCACATACAAATACGACTTGCGCTGGTGGCCGTCGCCCAGCACGCGCAGCTCGCCGGGGTTGGCCAGGAGCTGCCGATAGAAGTCGGCCACGTGGCCGTGACCGTATCGCTCTCCGAGAATCGACACGAACCGGAAGATCCACGATTGAAACCCGAATCCCTCGCAGTACGCGGCAATCAGGCCTTCGCCCGCCAGCTTCGACGCGCCGTACAGCGACGTTTGAACCGGAAACGGCGCCGTCTCCGGCGTCGGGACGATCTCCGGCTCCCCGTAGATGGAGCCCGTCGACGCGAAAGCCACCTTCCGCACGGCGTTCGCGCGCATCGCTTCCAGCACATTGAAGGTCGCGATCGTGTTCTGCTCGAGATCCTTCCATGGATGCTCGATGCCGAAACGCACGTCGGCGTTTGCGGCCAGATGAAACACATGATCGACCCCGCCCATGGCCCCCTTCAAGGTGGCGGCATCGAGGAGATCGCCGCTGACGAGGTGGAAACGGTCGCACGCGCGGGCCTCGGCAAGAAACTCGGCGCGGCCCGTCGAGAAATTGTCGTAGCCGACAACGGTGTGGCCTTCCGCCAGCAGCCGATCGACGACGTGGCTCCCGATGAAACCGGCGCAGCCGGTCACGAACACATGCATAGACTTTATTTGATTCGCGTGGGGCCCCACCCCCACGCGCAGCCGTCGCTTACGCTCCGGATCTTGGCTGCAACGCCCGTAACCTAACTTGTCTCGTCACAACCTGTCCTTGTACAGCGGCTCGAGCCGGAACCTGACCAGCGCCCAGATCCACGTGAGCGGATCCCTGGAGAACGAGACCTTCTTCCCCTGCTTGAACGACCGGGACCGGTAGTTCACAGGGATCTCCAACGGCCGATATCCCTTCCGTAAGAGCTTGATCACGAGCTCCCAATCGAAATCGAACCGGTTGGCTTTGAGCGTCAGGCCGTGCAGACAATCGCGCCTGAACACCTTGTACATGGTAAATGGATCCTTCTCGTAGTCGTTGATGTCGTACTCGAGATCGCCATCCTGGATGATCACGAAATCCCCCGTCGCCCGCAGAAGACCGGTCCGCACGGCGTGCCCCTTCCCTCGTGGCCGTTCTTCGAGCACGATGGCGACGCCAGCGGCCTCCTCGTAGCGCATCACCTCATCCCGGGTCCCGTCCGTAGAATTGCTCTCGACGATGATGATCTCCTTCTCGATACCGGAGATCTGCTTGTTGACGACTGAGTCGACGAGCGTACCGACCGTGGCCTTCTCGTTGTAGACCGGCACGATGATGGAAAGACGCGGCCTGGGCTTCAGCGCTGCTTTCCGCGCCAACACGTTCATGCCGCTGGACACAACAGCAAAGGGTCTCTTTCGCATTGGCGCGGGCAGCAGGCGTGTGACCGCGGAGACCAGCGGCGTGTAGAGAGCAACTCTGAATCGCTCGAAATGGCTGTTGACATAGCCCACCGAGAGGTATTTGGAATTCGGCGTAATCCTGACTTTTTCGAAACCCGTTCGGGCAAGCACGTTTTGGATCGTCTGCGTGTCGAAATAGTGCAGGTGCTCTGTCTTGAACTCCGGCCAGCGCGATCCCATCAATGTCGCCGACCAGCTATCGAGCGATGGCGTGACGACAAACAGCACCGCGCCTGGTTTGAGCGATCGGTGTATGTGAGTGAGGAGGGCAACCGGCCGACGAACATGCTCCAGCGTATCGAAGAGCACACAGACATCGAAGTACTCCTCCGGCAAGTCCAGTGCGTCCGCGTTCCCGCACGTTACGGCGCCCGCCCCGAGCCGACTGGTCGCGGTCGCGACCGCATGCGGTGAGACGTCGACACCCATGACGTCGAATCCCGTAGCCCTGGCTAGCACGAGAAAATCGCCTTTGCCGCAGCCGATCTCTAGGAGTCTGCCGGCTGGCTTCCCGCAGTAGCGAATCAATTGACTGAGGTACAGCTGCGCCGTCTGTTGTTTCATGACGGCGACGCACTCGTGATCGCCCCCGCCGCTGTCCTGGTCCTCGAGGAGATAGTCGGCCTTGTAGATCTGGCCGAGCACTTCGTCAGATGGCTGCGGGTTGAGGAACACGAACCCGCAATCCTCGCACTCGAACAAGGGATGCCCGTTCACAGGGAACAGGTAGCGGAGTCGCGTGCCCTCGCAGAGCAGGCAGAACTCAGAAGGTGTGGTGGGCAGCTGCATCGGATCGGCCCCTCAGGCGGCGCCAGGGGGCCATACAACAGAGGATGGTGACACCGCAAAGCCACAGCCCGGTGGCAAGCGTTCGGGGCCGGTACTCCAATGAGACTTCTCTGTCTCCCGCTTCGAGGGGCACCCCGCGAAACGCTCCATCCGTTTCATACATGGGCCGGCTCGCCCCGTCGACGACGGCCACCCAACCGGGATAATAGGTGTCGGTCACCACCAGCAGGCCCTTCCGTGCCTGGCCAACCAACACCTTCACCTTGGTTGCCGTCATCTCCGTAATGGCGACCCGAACCTCCGCGTTCGTGCTCGAACCCCACGGGATCAGGTCGCGCTGCCCCGACGTCACGACGGCTTCCCGCTTCAAATCCGTCGAGGCCAGCAGGTCGAGCGCTTCCGCCGTGGTGCCGGCGACCCTGACCCGCGGCACGAAAAAGGCGCGCGGCATCGCCGCCGGGTTTTCCCAGATGCGGGCGTCGGCGTCATAGATCTGAACCCAGCCCTCATCCGACTGCTGAACGATGTAGGGCTGCACGCCGGACACGCCGGAGACGCCTTCCAGCTCGTAGCCCGTTCTCCTGTCCGGCTCGCACCAGAAGGCGATGGCATCGCCGGCCGCGCCGCCCGAGTAGGCCCACTCCAGCGTCACGTCGGCGCCGGGTGCGAGCCTCACCGGCGGAAAGCGGAACTCGGCGAACTCGTTGTCGACCAGGTCCGCGGCTGACCGCTCGGCTTTCGAGAGCTCGAGCCCGCTCGCGTCCTTCACACGCAGGACGATCGTGCCCTGGTTGCGTCGGCGGTAGGTGGCCATCAGGACCCTGATCCCGGACAATTCCTGGCGCTCGAGACGAAGCCGCGAGCGGACGGTGGCACCGGGCGCGACCCCGACCGCGACATTCTGTTTGTTCGCCGGAAAACTGCGCGAGGCGCCCTGCACGAGGGCCCCCGAGAGAGGCGACGCCACCAGGAATCTCACGCCGACGAGGTCATAGTATTTCTTGTACTGGCGCAAGGCCTCCCGCGCGGTGCCGCTCGTGCGAAACGCGCTCGCGCCATCCAGGAACGCCGGATCCACGCCCGGATCCAGGTACCGCCTGGCAAACGCCCTGATGTTCGCCGGGATGAGAGCTTCGCACACATTGAGACCGTACACGCCGAATGCCGCGGCGTAATTCCCGTACAGAAAGCCGTCGAGCGAGTACACGCGTGCGTGCTGGCGGGACTGTCTGTCCTTCAGGAAGGACACGAACGCCGGTTCGCGGAAGAGCTCGGTCGCCCTCGGGAGAGTGACCAGGACGAATGACGCCAGCAGCATCAGCTCCACGGACAAGATCGCCGCGATCGAGAGTTGGCGGTGCAATCTGCCCTCCCTGAACGCCAGAATCGCGATCATGACCAGGAAGGATGACGCGATGAGCAGCGGCGCCACCGCAGACGGGGTGGTCACACCCGCAAAAACCGGAAGCATGCTCGTCACCGGCAACAACAGCAGCAGCAGGAGGAGCGCCGTCACCAGAAGCGCGTTCCTCCTGGCGCGACGCTCTTCGGGTCGGGGAAACGCCTGGGCACCGATGGCCGCCAGGATCGCGATAGAGATCGCCAGCACCGCGCCGCTGTATCGGGTAAAGAGGAACCGATTCAGGATCGGCAACCCGGCCAGCCACTGGGACGGCGGGAGGCCGTAGACCTTCAGAAGCACGGCCACCGCCGCCGTCATCGCGAAGCGGCGGAGTCCACGCAACCTTTGTGTGGTCGTCGAGATCACGGCGAGGATCGCAAGATAGGTCGCAACGATTCCCGTGTAGCCGCCGATCAAGTTCCACGAAAACAGCTCGTCGGCCCGCGGGCTCGCGTGCTGGTGAACGCCGCCGAGGAGATACGGCGTCATCTGCAGCACCGCGATGGCGGGAGTCAGGGCGATTTTCCCAAACGGTTCTCGCTCGGCGGAACCGGCCTGCACGAGGTATTCGAGAACGGGAAGCAGAAACGGCATCGCGAGCAACGCGCCCACCGGGTACATGACGAACGGCATCGTCGCGCTAACGAGCGTCGCGTCGTCTCTCACCCGACGCCAGCTTCGGAACGCTGAATACGCGACGACGAACAGCACGTTCAGCGCGGTGACTTCCGGCTGGCCCGACACCAGAAGGCACGCCAAGGCGACCGCCCCGAAGACGAGGTTTTTCCGGGACGGCTCTGCGTGGAGGCGTTCACAACCATAGAGCACGACAGGGAGCGTCACGGTGCTGTTGAAGGCGGGCTCGAGCCTGAAATACAAAACGGCCGGGCCGGACAACGCAAAGCAGACCGCGCCCGTCGCGGACGCCGGACCATCGAGGCCCGCGCGTTTCAGGAACAGGAACGTGAAGACGCCCGCGACCAGGAAGCGGACGACATAGAACACACTCCACAAAGAGGAAGGCGCCAGGTCCTGAAGAACCTGAAACGGGAAAAAGGCGGCAGACTGGATGTTCGCCAGCAGCGGCACGCCCGTCAGGCTGTACGGATTCCACAACGGGAGACGCCCCTGCCGCATCGCATGGCCGACAAGCTTGTCCCAGGGCAGGATCTGGGAAGACCCAACGGGATCGATCGTCAGAGCGCCCGGAGCGGGACGCGCGTGCTCGCTCGTCAGCCCTGACGGGAACACGCTGGGCTCGACATACTGAGGCAGCAGACTGTAACCCAGGAGGACCGGCAGCCCGAAGGTGACGACCACGACCGCCGCGACGAACAGGAGCGGCACCGCGTCCTTCCCATTGGGGGGAGCGGTGACGTCAGATTGCTGAAGATCCGAAGGAGAACCGGAGTCTGAAGGGGCGAGACGAGGCACTAGATCGCTTTTGAGGCCTCCGCGACAGGGGGCGCGAGGACCCGTGAGGTGTCAATGCTGTAACCGGCTTTCCTGGCATCCTCGTAGAACATCCGGACGGTCTCGAGCGAGAAGGCTTCGAGGTCCTTCCCGAGCAGCGGGAGCTTGGCGAGCAGATCGTTGGAGACCGTGATGATGTGACACCCGATGACGTCCGCCTGCACGATGTTCAGAAGCTCGCGGGGGCTGGCCCAGATGAGCTCGACCGCCGGGTGCGGCTGCAGGACCTGGAGCGCTTCCAGCACCAGCGGGACAGGGTCGCGTCCCGAGTCGGCGATCCGTCCCGCGAACACCGACACGAAGCTGGGCGTCGCGGCCGACAAACACTCGGCGACGCGCCTCACCTGAAACGGCGTCATGAGCGCCGTGACGTTGACCCGCACCCCGGCGGCGGAGAGTCGCGTGATCAGCGGGCCGGCGAAGTCCCCCCGCGTGTTCGTCACGGGGATCTTCACGTAGACGTTCGGGCCCCAGGCGGCGATCGCCGCGGCCTGCCGCTCCATCTCGGCGAACTCGTCGGAGAAGACCTCGAGCGAGACCGGCCGATCGGGCACGATGCGCAGAAGCTCCACGGCGAACGCGCGGTAGTCCTCGACGCCGGCCTTCCGCATCAGCGTGGGGTTGGTCGTAAACCCTTTGATGAGCGGGTTGCCCGATACGGCGGCGACGGCGGCGAGGTCCGCGCCGTCGGCGAAGATCTTCACGCGCAGATCGGTCAGCACGGCCGTCATGACGCCTGCCGCAGGTCAGCCAGGATGAGGGCGCTCGCATCGAGCAGCGACGGGGCCGACGCCCAGAACCCTTCCGGGTGTCGCTCGTCGTACCGCTCTCCGACCAGAATCGTGCGGCATCCCGCCGCCTTGCCCGCCTCGATGTCGCGCCACCGGTCGCCGATCATGAACGAGGCCGAGAGGTCCACACCCCACTGGCGCGCGGCATCGAGCAGCAGGCCGGGTCGAGGCTTGCGGCAGGCACACCCGTCTTCTTCCGAGTGAAAACAGACCTTGAGATCGTCGAGCGCCACGGCCTGACGGATCTCCATATGAATCCCTTCGACGACCTCGCGCCGCTGCCGACCTCGCCCGACGTCCGGCTGATTCGTGACGGCGATCACGAGAAAGCCAGCCGACCGCAGCCGCTCGACCGCCTCCACGACGCCCGGCAGGATCTCGAGCTCGGCGCGCGACGCGGGCGGAAACGGTTGACCATCTCGCACGACGCTCCGGTTGATCACGCCGTCCCGATCAACGAACACCGCGCGCCGCACGGTCCAGCCCCTCCCATTTCATCGGCGCGATCTGAAGAGCCGGATGGCAGACCAGGCAGTGCCACACGACCGCCTGAAACGCCTCCGTGTGGGGCGTGACGTGCGCCGGGTCGACGGTCGGGATCACGATGACCTCGTGGCCGACCTGATGCGTGTAGCCGCCGTCGCGGCCGACAATGCCGTAGATGATCAGGCCGCGGCGCCTGGCCTCGTCGAGGGCGCGCACGAGATTCGGGCTGACGGCGCGTTCGGCACTGCCACCGCCGACCGAGAGGACGAACACCGCGTCGTTTCCACCGGCGTCGCTGGCGCGCAGCCACGCCTCGAACACGCGGTCCCAGCCTTCGTCGTTGATTCGAGCCGTCAGCTCGGCGACGTTGTCGCACGGACTGAAAGCCTGAATCCCCGCCACCTTCCGGAAATCACAGACGGCGTGGCTGCAATTCGCAGCGCTTCCCCCGACACCCAGCAGGAAAAGCCGCCCATGCCGCTCGCGCAGCTCGGCCAATCCACGGGCCACGCGCTCGATCTGCTCGGCGTCCAGCGCCAGCGCGATGTTCGCGGCCTGCTGGAGGTAGTCGCGCGAATGCATGATCGAGACTCTAGGATACCAGATCCTCTCTTGTGGCTTCCGGGGTCAGCGGAAGTTACAGGACTGCTCTATTCGACCACCTGCAACAGATTGCTGTAGTCGTCGGTCCAGAGGCGGAAGCGAGCCGGGGCGGTGTCGAGCGCGCTGCCCGCCTCGCCGAGCGGCGCCCGCTCCAACACCTCCCGCCGGCTCGCCACAAGCACCCACGTCGTCCCGTAGATGATGCCATCGTCCGGATCGTCAGTCTCGACGAGGAGCGTCGCCTTGCCGAGCGCTTCGGCCGCCCGGCTGACGACGGGACGAAGATCGAGATAGCGGTTCGAGATGTGCACCGCGAGGACCCCGTCGGGCGCGAGGTGGCGGAAGTACAGCTCGAAGGCCTCGCGCGTCAGGAGATGAATCGGGATCGAATCGCCTGAAAACGCGTCGATGACCAGCACGTCGAACCGCTGGGCGGGTGCCTGCTCCAGCGACAGCCGGGCGTCACCCGGGACGATGTCGATGGTCGCGGGCGAGTCGGCGAGAAACGTGAATTCGCTTCTGGCGATCGCGGTGACGAGCGGGTTGATCTCGTAGAAGTGGAAGATGTCGCCCGGCTGACCGAAGGCGGCCAGCGTCCCGGAGCCGAGGCCGATCACGCCGACGCGCCGCGGCGACGGTCGGATCGGATTCCGGAGCACGAGGCTGACGGCGGATTCCGGACCGTAGTAGCTGACGGGCTCCCGGCGACGCGCCGGATCGAGAAGCTGCAACCCGTGCGTGATGGCGCCGTGCCGCAGCTTGCGGATGGGATCTTCGTTGTCGGTGTCGGTGTCGTAGGTTTGGACGACGCCGTAGAAGTTCCGCACCATCACTCGCGAATTCGACGCGTCGTCCCGCAGGCCTCTCGTGACGTACCAGCCCAGCACCACCGTCAGCGCCGCCATCGCCAGCCAGCCCGGATGCCACCAGTGTCGGAACAAGCGGCTCCGGGGATCGGCACGAACGACGATCGCCGCCAGCAGGGCGCACGCGACGAGCCCGTACGGAAGCTCGACATACATGCGGAACAGACGCGGCGCGACGAGCCCGACGAAGACGCCGCCGACGGCGCCACCCGCGGCGCACATCAGATAGAACGACGTCAGATGACGCGGGTGCGGCCTGAGCCGGGCGAGCTCGCCGTGGCAGAACATGCAGCAGACGAAGAAGCCTGCGGCGTAGAGCGGCACCATCACTCGAACGCCCGGATCTTTGTAGTCGCCGAACACCGCATAGGCCACGCCGCCCAGCGCGGTCACGAGCAGCGGGAGCCACACGACGCGGCGATACCACCAGTCTCTGTCGAAGCACAGCACGAAGCTCAGAAGATAGAGCGTCAGCGGCAGCACCCACAGGAACGGCACCGGCGCGACATCTTGTGAGAGATGACTGGTGATGCCGAGCAGCAGAATCGACGCGCAGGCCGGCAGGGCGAGCCACAGCGCCCATGTGCCCCAGCCCGGCCGGTTGACGAGGTCGAGCACCGCCACGTCCGGCGTCTTCTGGCCGCCCCGATGGTCGTTCCACTGCCGGAGCGCGCAGATTCCACACAAGAGAACGAACGCGACATACGCGCCCGACCAGATGAGTCCCTGCCGGTGGGTGCCGATGAACGGTTCGACGACAACGGGATAGGTCAGGAGCGCCAGCATCGAGCCGGCGTTCGAGAGCGCGAACAGCCGATACGGACTCCCGCGCTCGCGTCCTCTCGCGTACCACAGCTGCAGCAGCGGACCCGTCGTCGACAGCAGAAAGTACGGGAGCCCGACCGAGGTCGTCAGCAGGCCGAGAATCCGCGGCACCGGATCGCCCCCGCCAGGCGCCTTCCAGGCCGAGCTCGGCGTGGCCGGCAGTCCGAGCAGGCTCAGCGCGAGCAAGGCCACATGCGCGATCACCTGTTGCTTCCTCTCGAGGAAGCGGCTCGACAACGCCGCGTAAGAGTACCCGAGGACCAGGACGAGCTGAAAAAACGCGAGGCAGGTGCTCCAGACGGCCGCCGTGCCGCCGAACCACGGCAGGATGCTCTTGGCCGCGATCGGCTGTACCTGAAAGAGCAGGAACGCGCTCAGGAAAATCGTGGACGCGTAAAGGAGCGCGACGAACCTATACCTCGGAAGCGGAGACGACTGCGTGGTGAGGTCGGACACTGGGAGGGGGACGGCCAGTGGCCCTTGCAAGTCGTCGCCGCTTCTGGGATGCGAAACGAGTCCTGATGGCAGGCTCATGGAAACTGGGGTCGCCTGCCAGTACCCGAGGTCCTACGAGCCCGAACCCTTCTTCTTCTTCTCCTCGGTCTTCTTCTTCCCCTCCTCGGCCTTCTTCTTTCCCTCCTCGGCCTTCTCCTTTCCTTTCTCGGACTTCTTCTCGGCGCCTTCGCCTTCCTTCTTCGTGCCCTCGCCCTTCTTCTTCGCCTTGGCCTTCGTCGCGTCTTGCGTTCCCGCCGCCTTCTTTTCCGCCGCTTTCGCCCCTGCCGTCTGCGCGTAAGTCGGCATGGCGAACCGCGTGACGAGGAAAGCCATCGCTAGCATGACACCGAGGAATCTCTTCATTATGTGCCTCCTGCCTACGGGAAAACGGATGCGCGATACTCCCCCTTCGCATCCGGATTATAGCGTCACAAAGCCCGGCCATGAAAGAACCGGCGTCGGGCTGGCCCGGCGTTTGCCTGCTGACTTGGCAGAGACCTGTTTTCCTACAGACCGTGGGGGAACCGAGGCTTTCCCGAGAGTCACGAGCCTCTGGATTTGAAGATCGCGCCGGCTTATGGCTCATGTCGTGGACGTCGAGGTCGGTCGCCTCCAGTTGTCGCCGGCCGACACGACCGCGGTCCTGCGTGCGCTCGATTTCGACGGCACGATCTACGAGGGCACGGATGCGGTGACAGTTCGATAACGGCTACTGTGACGTCGTGGTCTCGGCCTCCCGCCGGAAGCGCATGTCCCAGACGCGATCCATGATGACGCTGAGCTCGATGACACGTCCCTGACGATCGCGGTGAAAGCGGATCGTGCCGAGCGAAGACGTCGAGAACGCGTCCGTATAGAGCGGCCGCAGCGTGAGGGTCGTATCGGGCCGCCGCTTCAGTTGGAGTGAGCCGCCGCTCACCGCGACCGTGAACGTCGTTTCCGCGTCGTCGCTGGCGTACACGCCCGCCAACTCCTGCAACTGGTGCGGCGTCGGCTGCGCGGTGACGACGCGGTCGAACTCTTCCGACGTCCCGTTCGGCCGTACGACACGCGCGCCGCTCACCGTCCCGTCGGGGCGCGTCTGCACTTCCAGAATGCTGTCCCCGGTGCCCATGCGGAACCGAGACGGCGACAGCGCGGTCAGGATCTGATTCGCGTCCGCGCGCAGTTGGTTGGCGTCGGCGTCCCGGGAGATCGTCATCGGCTCGCCGGTCTTGAGACTGCGATACAGACCGACGCGCGCGTCGAGCTCGGCCGCCGAGAGTCGGGCCACCGCGGACGCAGCCGCGGGTTTGAGGTTTCCGGCCAGATACAAGTCGGCGACGTCGTGGGCAAAGCGCTCGGCGGTGCCGGTGGTCACGTTGCAGAGAACCGCCACCGACACACGCTGATCTGGATACCGCACGAGGTAGGCGCGATAGCCGGCCGTCGATCCGCTGTGGCCGACTTCCCTGAGACCCTTGTAGGTTCTGATGTACAGACCCAGACCGTAGTCGTGCTGCTGCCCGTTCTTGAAGCGGCCGGGCCGCTGCTGCTCGCGCAGGAAGTCGGCGTCGCCGACCTTCGGCTCGACGAAGTTCTCGTTCCACCGGAGCAGGTCGCCGACCGTCGTGAGCAGCCCACCGTTGCCGTGGACGTTTTCGAACGGCATCTCCATCCGGTACGTCTCGCGTGTGTCGGCGTACGCGATCGCGCGGTGCTTCACGATCCGAGTGTAGTCGTCGCGCCAGGACGTACGGGTCATTCCCAGCGGCTGAAAGATCCGCTTCTTCGTGAACTCGGCGAACGGCTCGCCGCTCACGCGCGAGACGATGATGGCCGCCAGGTTGTAGCCGGTGTTGCTGTACGACCAGTCGGTGCCCGGCTCGAAGTTGAGCGCGCGCTGCCGGCGCACGATGTCGAGCACGTGCGCGTGCGTGTGGACCCGGCTCGTGCGCGGCCAGCCGGCGATGCCCGCCACGTTCCCCCAGTCGCGCAGCCCGCTCGTGTGCTGCAGCATCTGGCGAACGAGGAGCGGTGAGGGGTACTCGGGAAGCTCGGGAATGTACTTCCGCGCCGGATCGTCCAGCGACAGTTTCCCCTCGCGCGCGAGGAGCAGGACCGCGGCGGCCGTGAACTGCTTCGAGACCGAGCCGGCCTCGAAGATCGTGTCGGGCGTGTTGCGGACGTCGTGCTCGAGGTCGGCCATTCCGTACGCTTTTGCCAACACGATCTTGGCCCCAACCGACGCGCCGACGGCGCACCCCGGGGTCGTCTGCGCATTCCACCGTGCGAACAACGCATCAACCTTCGCCTCGGGCACGCCGCCCTGGCTCCTCGCAGCGACCTGCCAGCGTGCGGCGAACAGCGCGACGATGAGGGCGATCGACGTCTGGGCAGCGACGAAGCGGCGATTCATCGGGACCCCCTGTGTCGTGCTCAACGTTCAGTTCCCGGCGTTCGGTTGTTCACCGCGGCGGAGTATACATCCCCTCGATGCCACTGCCGAGCGACGCGCCGCCACGCACTGAGGTATCCTGACTCTTTAAATCCAGGAGGTCGCCATGACGCGTCGATTCGCTCTGCTGGCCGTCGTTCCTCTCCTTGTCGTGATGCTCGGCGCGGCGCAGGAACATCACCCGGGTGCACCGCCCGAGAGGCTCGGCAATGCCCATTTCCCGACCTCGTGCACCGGCGGCGCCCAGGCCGATTTCGACCGCGGCATCGCGCTCCTTCACTCGTTCTGGTTCCCCGAGGCCGTCGCCAGCTTCAAGGCCGCGATCGCCAAGGACGCCGGGTGCGGGATCGCGCACTGGGGCATCGCGCTGAGCAACTGGGGCAACCCGTTCGCCGGCTTGCGCTCACCCGCTTCGATCGCCGGCGGGGCGGCGGCGATCGCTGAGGCGCAGAAAGCGGGCGCCCGCACCGACCGGGAGCGCGCCTACATTGCCGCCGCCGCGGAGCTGTACAAGGACTCTCAGACGATTGATCAGCGAACCCGGACGCTCGCGTACGAGCGCGCGATGGAGCAGGTGTACAAGACCTATCCGAACGATCCGGAAGCGGCCGCGTTCTACGCGCTGGCGCTGGATCAGGACGCGCTCCCGACCGACAAGACGTACGCGAACCAGCTCAAAGCGGCGGCCATCCTCGAGAAGCTCTTCGCCGCGCAGCCGGATCATCCGGGTGTCGCCCACTACATCATCCACACGTACGACACACCCGCGCTCGCGCCCAAGGCGCTCACCGCCGCGAGGCGCTACGCGTCGATCGCGCCATCGGTGCCACATGCGCTGCATATGCCGTCCCACACCTTTACCAGGGTTGGGTTGTGGCAAGACTCGATTGAGACCAACATCAAGTCGGCCGAGGCCGCGAAGAAGTCTGGGCCGGGCGGGACCGGGGAGGAGCTGCACGCCAGCGACTACGAGACGTACGCGTTCTTGCAGACAGGCCAGGACGCGGCCGCGAAGACAGTGGTGGACTCGGTGCCGACCATCGTCGCTCGCTTCGACACGACGAAGATGCAAGGTGCCGCGCCCGCGGCCGCCGGATCGTATGCCGTCGCAGCGATCGCGGCGCGCTACGCGCTCGAGCGCGGAATGTGGAAGGAGGCGTCCGCGCTCGAGGTGCGGCCCTCGTCGATCCCGTACGTGGAGGCGATCACGCACTTTGCGCGGGCGCTTGGATCGGCTCGCAGCGGGAACCCCGCCGACGCCGGGGCATCGATCGAGCGCCTCGCCGCGCTTCGCGACGCCATGAAGCAGGCCAGCGATCCGTATTGGACCGAGCAGATCGAGATTCAGCGGCTCGCCGCGACCGCCTGGAAGACCTTCGCGGAGGGCCGGAAGGACGACGCGGTCGATCTCCTCAAGACCGCGGCAGAACGTGAGGATGCCACCGACAAGTCGGCGATTTCACCGGGCCCGCTGGCGCCGGCGCGCGAGCAGCTCGGGGAAATGCTGCTCGACATGGGACGCTCGGCGGAGGCGCTGAAGGCGTTCGAAGCCACGACCGTCAAGGAACCGAACCGGTTCAGGGGCGTGTACGGGGCCGCGCGCGCGGCGGAGCTCTCAGGGAATCGCCAGCTGGCGACGAAGTACTATCGGCAGCTGATCGAGATCTGCAAGCGCGCGGATACTCCGGGTCGGAGTGAGCTGCAGAACGCGCGTAGATTTTTGAGAGCGTCGCACTAATGCAGTTTTCAGTTCTCAGTAGTCAGTTTTCAGTTCGAATCCCGCGCGCAATAACTGAAAACTGATGACTGATAACTGAGAACTACGCCACAGCGAAGTGAAAAACGCTGTAGCTGGCTCAGGGCTCAAGGCTCACGAACAATCTCCATGATTTCATCGAACAGGACCCCGTTGGTGCTGATGGCATGACCTCCGTCGATGGTCGGCGAGCCGTTCCAGTCGGTGAACGTCCCGCCGGCCTCGCGAAGGATCGGCAGGAGCGCCGCGCAGTCCCACGGGTTCATGATCGGATCCAGCATGACGTCGACCCGCCCTGTCGCGACCAGACAGTGGCCGTAGCAGTCGCTCCATCCGCGCTGGATTCTCGTCGCCGCCTGCAGACGATCCCACGCACCCGGCCGGCGACGCCGAAGGTCCGCGCTGTCGGTGAACGAGAGCGACGCCTCCGACAGGCGCGACACGGCGGACACGCGGGCGGGCCGGCCGTTCCACGAGCATCCGAGCCCCGACGCCGCGGCCAGCACTTCACCGAGCGCGGGAAACGCCGCCACCCCGACGACCATCTCCCCGTCGACCTGGAGCCCGAGGAGCACGCCGTAGAGCGGGACGCCCCGCACGAACGACTGCGTGCCGTCGATCGGGTCGATGTACCACCGATGGGTCGACCCGCGTCCGGACGCCCCCATCTCCTCGCCGACGATGTCGTGGTCGGGGAAGCGGGCTTCGAGGAGTCGCCGGAGGTGCGCTTCGGCGGCCCGGTCGGCGGCCGTGACCGGCGATCCATCCGTCTTTCGCTCGACCTCGACGCCGGTCTGGAAGTACGGCAGCGTGAGGCGCCCGGCCTGCCAAGCGGCATCCGTGGCGAAGTCGAGAAAGACGCGCGTGCTGAGCATGAGTCAGCAGCTGAGCGCTGAAAGCTGAGAGCTGAAAGCGCTGTTTAGCATCCGCCCCCGGGTGTCCTCAGGACGGTGCGGACCCTCTGATCACCGACCTCGATCACGGCGTACTGTTCGTAGCCCCAGCCCGACCACTGCACGATCCAGTGCCCTCTTCCTTCGAGCGCGATCACGCCCAACGGCAGCATGAACGCGGCGCCCCTCATCTCGCAGTCGTAGAGATTGCCGGAGACGGTGTGGACCGACATCTCGCCGGACGGCTGCGTCACGAGCCAGCCCTGTACCTGCGTAATGAGATCGCAGCCGGCATCCTTGTCGCCGGGCCACTTGTAGCGTCTCGTCGCTTCGAAGTAGGAGACGACGCCACCCGCGGAATACCGCGAGCGATAGAGCGCTTCGACCGTGATGGGTTGCGCATCGCGCTGCTTCGCCGGCGTCGGGTGCCTCCAGCCCTGCCGGCGCGAGAGGTTGTCAACCGCCTTGCGCTCGGCGTCGCCGAACCACGCGATGAATGCCGTCGACGAGGCGAGAAGCGCGCGCTGCGGCGAATCCGGCAGCGCGACCTCGATCCGGCCCAGACGTGCGCCCCCCAGGACCGCGACGGCGTCTTTCGGATACGGCTGCACGTGAGGCAGCGCCACCGGCTCGGCACTCCGATACGTGGTCTGCAACCCGACATTGCCGAGGCAATGCGCTTCGAAGACCGTGGGGCTCGTGACCTGCAGCGGGCTCGCCTGGCCGTCGAGCGTCCACATGGTCCAGGGCCCGGCGGCGCTCGCGCCTCTCAGCCACTTGGGTGACACGCCCTCGAGCCTGATCGGCGCGTCGGGACCGGTCGAGGGCTCCGGCCAGGGATTCGACCATCGGCGCCGATCGAAATGCGCGAACGGGACGAGCACGCCGTCGCGCCGCAGCACGGCGACCGAGAACGTCATCTCGTCGGTGGGCTTGAGCTGCGCCGACAAGGACGCCAACGTCACGATTCCAGCGATCGGCAGCAGGGCAAGCGGCAGGCATCGCGTCCATCTGATTCGAACGGTTCGCATGGATGCTTTCCCGAGTCCCTGGTTCCTGATTCCTGATCCTTGATCAGTATCTCAATATCACACCGAGATAGCCGCCGACAGTCTGGATGTCCGGGTTGCGGTTGCGCCCCGCGAGACTGTTGTTCGACACATGAAGATACCGGGCCCCCAGAACGACGTGCGCGCCCGGCGACACCTGGACCATCGTCCCGAAGCCGGTCTGGATCAAATAGTTCACGCGGGTGCCTCCGGCGGGCGTCGGCGCATCGGCGAACGAGATCCCGGGACCGCCTTCGACAAAGACCGACGCCGGCCCTGCTTCGTACACGCGTCGCCGCAACACGAGGCTGAAGCCGGCGAGATACGGGTCCGGCAATCCGTCTTCCGACACCCGAAGGAAGATCGCCTCCAGCATCGCCATCGAGTGTCCCCGAAACGCGCGCCCGAGCGTGATGGTTCCGCCGCCCAGCGTCTCGGACGATCCGTTCTTGTCCCAGGCTTCGACCAGCATCGTCCCCGCGAACTGAATGCTCGTCACCTGGGTGTCGAACGGTCCTTGTCCCTCTCCAGCGGCCTGCAGCGCCGGCACGATGCCGCTCGCCAGCAGTGCAACGATCGCCAGGCCGCGGGTGTTCACCGGCCCGTTGTTCCGGAATCGTGTCGGCGAGCGCACGGGACCACGTAAGATATCGTACCAACGCATGAAGCGGCTGGCGCTCATCCCTCTATTCGTGCTCTTTTCGCAGGCCGCTCGCGCCGATCCGCCCGTCACCTTCAACGCACGGCTCAACTTCTACGGCGACAACACCGAGTTTACCAACCGGTTCCGCGAAGGCCAGACCCTGCTCGGCGTGTGGGGCCGTCTCTTCTTCGACGTGGATCTCAACGAGCACGTGACGGTGCGGGGCGGGGTGTTCGGGAACCAGCGGTTCGGATCGTCGTCGGCCTTGGAGATGGTCCGGCCGGTCTTCGCCCTCGTGCTCCGCAGCCGCACCTCGCGGTTCATCTTCGGCACGCTGGAAACGTTGGAGACGTCCGACGGTTTCGGTCCCGATCGCGCGACCCTGCACGGTCTCTTGCCACTCATGCAGGTCGAGACGCTTTCGTTCACGCGTCCCTACGAGAACGGGTTCCAGTGGACGGTGACCGGTTCGCGCCTGAGGCAGCAGGCCTGGATCAACTGGCAGCGGCTCAACACGCCGACAGGGCGCGAGCTGCTGGACTCCGGCGTCGTGGGACGGCTGGCGCTCAAGCCGCGGGTCGCTCTCGGCTACCAGTGGCACATCGTCCATCACGGGGGGCAGCAGTTTCACTCGGGACCGGTGTCGGACAGCTTCACGGGCGGTCCCGGGCTCGTCATCGAGCCCCACGTCAAAGGATTGGATCGCGCGTCGGCCGAGGTCTATGGATTTCTGTCGCGCGATGTCCGCGATCGCGAGCGGGCCTCGAGCGCGCTGAACGGGCTGGGCGTGTTCGCACGACTCGCAGGGGAACGGGCCGGCTGGCGGGGTCACCTGATCGTGTGGCGCGCGTGCGATTTCCTGAAAGAGGAAGGCGACCCGAATTACGGAGTACGACAGCGAGACGGCACACGCTTTCGAGCCACACGGGACTACGCCGAAGTCGGGCTCACCCGGGCGTTCCAGCCTGCCCCCGAGGTGCGCGTCGAAGCCTCGGCGCGCGCCTACCGCGTCGAAGGCGAGTACGACTACTCCTACCGCGTTCTCGCCAAGGCGAACCTGAAGTTCGGTGTCAGGTGAAATACATTGGAAATCGAGTGATTGAGAATCTGGTAATTGATTGTCATATTCGATCCATTGATCAATTGACAATCAATTGTCGATTGTTCAATTGGCATTTGAACAATCAATTACCAGATTTCAAATCACCAGACTCTCAATGCACGTCGTTCAAGTAGGCCCGCATGAAGGCCTGGCTGGCCGGCGCGCGGCCGGTCGAGGGCGATAGAAACGAGTGAACCACGACGGGCCGCGGCAGACGCCTGACCGACCTGGCAATCTCGAGGGCGCGAGCCGGATCTTCCCGATCGGTGGCCATCGGCAGCTCGACGAGGGTCGTCCCGTAGCGGGCCAGGAGCGATCGTTCGCGTTCGAGCCAGGGCCGGTCGTTGGGGTCACGCGGATCCAGCAGGGACACGACGGTCCGGGCGGCTCCTACGATCGCCACGAACTCTTCGTCGGTCGGAAACGGCACGAGAAACACCTCGTCCTCGAGCTCGTACATCGCGCCGCGCTCGTACTGCGTCAGCTTTCGAAAGCTCGTGGGGACTTGCCGTTTCGCCATGACGGCGTCCAGCCCCGATCGCTCGACGACGGTGCGGGCCATCTGGACGCGATCCTGACCGAGATAACAGTGAACGTAGTACCGGCCGCCGGGCGCGCGCGCGATCGTCGCGAGTCGAACGAGGGCCTCCTCGTTGCCGCTGATCCAGGGCAGCATCGGCACGTGGATGAACTTGAGGCCGACCTGCTCGGCCGCGGCGAGCTCGTCCGCGATCAGTTTGGGTTCGAACGGCAGCACCGCCGGGTGCAGCAGCGAGATGATCGCGGTGTAGCCGCCCGCTTTGAGCTCGCGCATGCGCGCTTCCGTCGGGTAGGGGCCGAACGTGAACCGCTCGCCCGCCTGCATTTCCGCGCCCATGTGAGAGACGACCCACACCGGGTTCATCCACAGCCCCAGGGCCCCCGAGGCCGCCACAATGGTGAGCAGCGACATTGCCGCCGCCGTCGCCCGGCTGACCTGCGCCATCAGCCGCATCAGCAGACGGGTCGCGGCGAACGACACCAACACGAGCAGAAGAATCACGCCAATCACGACCGCGTTCTCGGTGCCTTGGGTCCAGTTGAGCCGCCGCCCGAACCGTGTGATCCAGCGAACGGGACCGATGAGGGTGACGGTACCCAAGGAGAAGCCGATGAGCAGCCAGTGAACGACGAGCAGCAGCAGGTTCCAGACGCGTTCTCGCTGTGTCATGAGCGATCGAAGACCAAGTGAGAGGTGGGCGTTCTTCCTTCTCGCTTCCCGTTATCGGGCGCCCCACCACGCGCCCGCAGTTTTCGGCTACACTTTTTCGCACGCGGATGCACACAACCCAAATCGCCAACACCCAGGCGCAGCAGCTCATCGACATCCTGCGGGCCGAGCCGGAGGTGGAGGCGAAGGCGCGCGCGATCGAAGAGGCGGAACACCTCCAGCGCGCGATCCAGGCGTTCCACATGGAGGCGATCCGCTTCCACTCGTACACCCTGCATCGCCAGCTGACCCAGGCCGAGTCCGGCTTCAGCGACCGCTCCCGCGCGGCCTATCAGGAGCTCAGGGACGCGTTGGAAGAAAGCGGGCTCACCACGAGATAGAGGATTTGTTGAGTTGTTGACGCGAAGCTTCGTTAGTCCGACTCAGCATGACCCGCGCCACAGCGCCTTCCTGGTCTGCTCTCGGGTATCATGGGAAGCCATGCCCGACGAACCCGTCCCGCAGGATTCCATTGCCCCTGCGTTGCTCATCTCGATGCCCCAGCTCAACGACCCGAACTTCGCGCGCACGGTCGTACTGCTCTGTCAGATGGGTCCTGACGGGGCGTGGGGCCTGGTCGTCAATCGCCCGACCGGCCAAGCCGCAGCGCCGGTGATCGAGGTCGAGCCGCCGACGGAGCGCGTGACGGTGAAGCCGTCGGACCGTCCGGCCGGCGCCGAGGGCGGCCTGGAGCTGTGGTACGGCGGACCGGTGCAACCAGATCGCGGCTGTCTCTTGCTCGGCGCGTGGCCGGACGACGGGGAGGCGCTGGAGTTGTGCGAGGGCTTGTACATTTCCGGATCGGCGTTGGTGCTGCGGCGCATGCTGGGAGGGCCGCCGCCGATGCGCGCCAGGCTCCTCATGGGGTATGCGGGATGGGCGCCGGGGCAGCTCGAAAACGAGTTGACGCAATCGGCCTGGCTGATTTCATCAGCCGACCTCGACATCATCTTCGAGACGCCGTCCGAGCACATGTGGGAAGCCGCGATCCGCCGCATGGGGGCCGACCCATCGTTCCTGCACATGAGCCCGGGAGTGCATTAGCGCTCGCTTCACTCGCGCAGTTCTCAGTTTTCAGTATTCAGTTTTCAGTTGGGTTCACCGCCTTTGAACTGAAAACTGAGAACTGAGAACTGGTAGTGTTATAGACTTTTTGAGCATGCCCGAGCGTCTGCAGATCCTGATCGCGGGCCCTGAGCAGCTGGCCCGCTTCAAGCAGCGCCTGGCGGCCAACGGCGAAGTCCTCGCCTTCGCCGATACCGACGCGCTCATCGCGCTCGACGTCATCACCGAGCGTCAGCCCAGCTCGGTCGTCATCGACCAAGACTTCGCCACGACGTCGCGCGGCGCCGCGCTCATCAACCGGCTGCGAGCCGACCCGGCGCTTGCCGGCGTCTCCATCCAGTTGATCTCGACCGAAGGCCTGCAGGCGCCGTCGGCCCCCACGCCGGCACCGCCGATCGCCAGCGGCCCAGCCACCCATCTCGACAAGGAAGGCACCCGCTTCGCGCGCCGGTATGCCATCCGGCCCGGCGTGGAGGCCATCATCGACGGCAACCCGGTCACGCTGGTCGACCTCTCAATCGAGGGCGTTCAGGTGATTTCCCCCAACATCCTGCGCCCCAAGCAGCGCGTCCGCATCGTCCTGAGCGACAAGGGGACGTCGCTGCGCTACACCGGCACCATCGCGTGGGCGTCGTTCGAGCTGCCGAATCCGGGGCAGCAGCGCTACCGCGCCGGTGTGGCGTTCATCAACCCGGAACCCGACGCCATCCTCACGTTCGCGGAGCGGAATAAGGCGGAATAGGAAAACGCGCCAGCCATCGCGCAGCCACCGAATCCTCGCGCACGATCGTGTCGTCGCGGTCGGAACCGGTCGAGATGATTGACACCGGCACGCCGGAGATCTCCTCGAGCCGCTCGATGTAATCGCGGGCTTCCTGCGGCAGATCGCCGTACCGTCGTGCCCCTCGCGTCGGCGCGGACCAGCCGGGCATCGTATCCAGAACGGGTTTGCACGCGGCGAGCTGCCGGAGATCCGCCGGGAAGTCGGCGATGACGTCGCCGCCGCAGCGATAGCCGGTGCAGAGAGGAACCTGCGGCAGGCCGTCGAGCACGTCGAGCTTCGTGACCGCGAGCGCGTCGAGACCGTTGACCCTGGCCGCGTACCGGACCGCGACCGCGTCATACCATCCGCACCGGCGTGGGCGGCCGGTCGAGGCGCCGAATTCCTGACCCGTTTCCCGCAGGCGATCGGCCTCGGCGCCGTGGACTTCCGTCGGGAGCGGACCCTCGCCCACCCGCGTCGTGTAAGCCTTCGCGATCCCGAGCACGCCGTGCACGGCGCGCGGGCCGAGTCCCAGACCGGTGCACACGCCACCCACCGACGCGCTCGACGATGTCACGAACGGATAGGTGCCGTGGTCGATGTCGAGCAACGTCCCCTGCGCTCCCTCGAAGAGCGCCGACCGTCCGACGCTGAACGCGCGCGTCAGAAAGAGCGTCACGTCGCCGACCCAGGGACGCATCCGCTCGCCGGCTGCCAGCAGCGCGTCATAGACCGCGCGCCAATCCAGCCCGGCATCCGCGATCAGGCGGTTTCGGGCCTCGACGTTCTCCCGGACCCCCTCGGCGAGCCCGTCGGGATCGTACAAATCGCAGACCCGAACCCCCCGGCGGCCGACTTTGTCCTCGTAGGCGGGCCCGATCCCCCGCGACGTCGTGCCGATCCGATGCTCCCCCCGGCGCGCTTCGGCCAAGAGCTCCAGCTCGCGATGGTACGGGAGGATGAGATGGGCTTTTTCGCTGATGAGGAGCCGATTCCCGACCTCGATCCCATGCGATCGCAGCATCTCGATCTCGGCAAACAGGGCCTGCGGATCGACGACGACGCCGTTGCCGACGACGCAGTCGACCTCGGGATGCAGGATGCCGGACGGCAGCAGGTGCAGTACGATCCTCCGTCCCTCGGTGAACACGGTGTGCCCGGCGTTGTGCCCGCCCTGGTAGCGTGCGACGATGGAAAAGTGCGGCGTGAGGAGGTCGACGATCTTGCCCTTGCCCTCGTCGCCCCACTGAGCCCCCACAATCGCGATGTTCATGGCGCTTCATTCTACCCGAGCGTGTGATCGCTCGCCGATGCGCGCGATCGCGCGTCGCGCCACAGGATCGACCGCCGGGATTACAATCCTGATCCGACGAGTCGGGAACGAGAGCCTGCGCGAGCCAAGTGTCAAGTAGAAAATTTTTTTATTTCAAATTGACAACGCGCGTCCGCCTTCTTACCTTCTAGTCTTTCGCGAACACGACCGACCGCTCGAACAACTGCTCGTCTGCGCCTCATGACGACGACAGCGCCCATCATCAAAGCTCCACGCGGGACCACGCTGTCCTGCAAAGGCTGGCCGCAGGAAGCCGCGCTGCGGATGTTGATGAACAATCTCGATCCCGACGTCGCCGAGCGGCCGCAGGATCTCGTCGTGTACGGCGGCACCGGCAAGGCCGCCCGCAACTGGGCGGCGTTCGACGCGATCGTCGAGTCGCTCAGGTCGCTCGAGCACGACGACACGCTGCTCGTGCAATCGGGCAAGCCGGTGGCGATCTTCCGCACGCATCCGTGGGCGCCGCGCGTCCTCATCGCCAATGCGATGCTCGTGCCCGCGTGGGCGAACTGGGACACGTTCCACGATCTGGAAGATCGCGGCCTCACGATGTTCGGCCAGATGACGGCCGGGAGCTGGATCTACATCGGCTCGCAGGGGATCGTGCAGGGCACCTACGAGACGCTCGCCGCCGTCGGCCGGCGGCATTTCGGCGGGAACCTGAACGGGCGCGTGTTCGTCTCAGCCGGCCTCGGCGGGATGGGGGGCGCCCAGCCGCTGGCGGCCGTCCTGAACGGCGCCGTCGCCCTCGTGGTCGAGGTTGATCCCGCCCGCGTCGCCCGGCGGCTGGCCACACGGTATCTCGATGAAGCGGTTGAAGATCTGGACGAAGCGCTGGCCCGTGTGGAGCGTTGGCGGCGTGAAAACCAAGCTCGGTCGATTGGCCTAATCGGGAACGCGGCGGACGTCCTGCCGGCGCTCGTCAGTCGGGGCTTCGTCCCCGATATCCTCACCGACCAGACCTCGGCGCACGACCCGCTGAACGGCTACGTGCCCAACGGCCTGACGCTCGCGGAGGCCGACGCGCTGCGACGGCAGAACGCGGCGGAGTACGTCCGGCGCGCGTCGGCCGCGATGGCGCTCCACGTGCGCGCGATGCTCGAGCTGAAGCGGGCCGGCGCGGTCACGTTCGACTACGGCAACAACCTTCGCGCGCAGGCGGTGAAGGGCGGCGCCGCGGACGCATTCGAGATTCCAGGGTTCGTGCCGGAGTACATCCGCCCGCTCTTCTGCGAGGGGAAAGGGCCGTTCCGCTGGGCGGCGCTCTCCGGCGATCCCGACGACATTCGCGCCACCGATCGCGCCGCGCTCGACATGTTCCGGCACGACACGCCGCTCTGCCGATGGCTCGAGCTCGCAGGCGAGCGCGTCGCCTTCCAGGGTCTGCCGGCGCGGATCCTCTGGCTCGGTTACGGCGACCGCGCCCGCTTCGGGCAGCGCATGAACGAGATGGTCAGGACCGGCGAGCTGAAGGCGCCGATCGTCATCGGCCGCGATCATCTCGACGCGGGGTCGGTGGCGTCACCGTACCGCGAGACCGAAGGGATGCGCGACGGCAGCGACGCCATCGCCGACTGGCCGATCCTGAACGCGCTCGTCAACGCCTCGTCTGGCGCGACGTGGGTGTCGGTCCACCATGGCGGCGGCGTGGGCATCGGGTACTCGATCCACGCCGGCATGGTCGTCGTCGCGGACGGGTCACGCGAGGCCGGCGAACGGCTCGAACGCGTGCTGACCTGCGACCCGGGGCTCGGGGTGGCGCGCCATGCCGATGCCGGGTACCCGGAGGCGATCGCAACCGCCCGCACGAGAGGGATCAGCATTCCGATGCAGAGCGCTGGATACACGGTGAAGAGCGAGAACCGCGGAGGGACATCCGGCCGATGACGGCCTCTCACGCGACGTTCGAGCGGCGTGTCGTGTCGCTACTGGAGGCCGAGCCCCCGCAGGTTTCGATCGTGCTGGGCGGCTGCGGGACGGGACGCACGAGCCTCCTCGGTCACCTCAAGGTCCGGCTCGAGACGGCTGCCCAGTACATGGATGTCGAGCGCACCGCCACCACGCCCGAGCGGTTTTTCAGGGCGCTCGTGTCCTCGTCGCCGTTCTCCGCGCCGGAGGTCCTCGATCGGCCGATCGGCACGCCCCGCGAGGGGTTCGATGCCACCCTCGCGTTTTTCGATCAGGCCCGGACGCCCGCCGGCGGGCCAGCCACGTTCCTCCTGGACGAGTTCCTCGAGCTTCGGACATTCGAGAGCTTCCCTGGCCTCCGCACGGTGCTGGCGGATCTCACGACGCGGCTGGCCATGTCTCCCAACCGCTTCGTGCTCACGAGCCGCTACATCGCCCGCGCCACCCGCATTGTCCCGGCGGACTCGGCACGCTTCGTCGTCCTGCACCTGCCGCCGCTGACGATGGACGAGGTGCGCTACATGCTGACGCGCCTCGCGACCGAAGGCCCCGCGCAGGCGGCGTCGTCTGGCTCACGCGGCGTCCTGTCAGACCCGGATTCTGAGTATCTGACGTGCGCCGTTCATGCGCTCTCGGACGGCCGCGCCGTCTATGCACGAGCGATGGCCGAGACGCTGATGGCAGGGCACGAACACGGTGCCGGCGATCCGGTCAGCGCGCTGGCGTCGCTCATGGCGCCTGGAGGGAAGCTTCACGCCCGCTGTGAGTACTCGTACGAGCTGCGACTCCACCGCGCGCGGGGGTATGGCGCGCTCAAGGCGATTCTCGAAATCCTCTCCGACGAAGAGCCGCAGACCCTGACCGAGATCTCACATCGGCTCGGTCGCACGCCTGGCTCCACAAAGGACTACCTGTCGTGGCTGGAGGATGTGGATCTAGTGACGGTGCAGCGGAAGCGCTACAGCTTCAACGATCCCATCCTGCGTCTGTGGGTGCGGCTCCACTGCCGGCCGTCGCCGCCGTCCGATCAGGATCTCGCCCGCGAGGTTCATGCGTTCTCGCACGCGCGGCTCCCCCACCCGGAACCGACCATGGTCTTGGCCGGCGCGGCACACGGATCCAGCGGCGCGGACGACCGGAAACCGTGGGGCATTATCGAAATAGATTGATGTAGGGATCGGGGATCGGGGGGCAGGGATCGGATGGTCGCACGCGTCGAATCACCCGACCCCCGACCCTGACCCCTGCGGCTCTCATCTTTCTTTCCCCAACTTCTCCAGTGCCAGTCTCGCGGCGCGCTGCTCCGCGTCCTTCTTGCTGTGTCCTGAGGCTTCGGCGGTCGGCTGGCCCTGGATGCGGACCTCCACCGTGAAGACGCGGCGCTGAGGCGGCCCGCTCTCCTCTGCCACGCGATACTGCGGCGGTGGCAGCCCGCGGGCCTGCAGCCACTCCTGCAGGGCGGACTTGTCGTCGCGGGCGGGGAAATCGTCCTCGGCGAACCGATCGATGAGCGGCTCGAACTGCCGCGTGATAAAGGCGTGGGCGGCGTCGATGCCGCCGTCGAGGAACACCGCCGCGATGAGCGCCTCGTAGGTATCGGCCAGCAGCGCGTGCTTCTGCCGCCCGCCGGTTTTCTCCTCGCCGCGTCCGAGCAGGAGCGAGCCGCCCAGATCGATGTCGGCAGCCAGCTGGGCGAGCGCCGGCTTCGACACCAGCATCGCCTTCATCTTCGACTTCTGCCCCTCGGTGTAGGTGGGAAATTTCCGGAACAGCAAATCGGCGACGACGAAGCCCAGGACGGAATCGCCGAGAAACTCGAGCGACTCGTTGTCCGTGACGGCGCCTGTCACGTCCTCCTGCGCGTGGGAGCTGTGCGTCAGCGCGTGCTCCAGCAGCCCGCGATCGCGGAAGCGGTATCCCACCCGCTCCTCGAGCCTGGCAAACTGATCGTTCAGCCGAATGACCTTGCCTTTGCGGATGTCGGTGCGATGCGCCTCGATGATCCGCGTCGCCTCCTCCGCTTCGTCGGGATGCACCGAGATCCTCACTTCGCCCAGGCCGTCGACCGACAGCGGGAAGATCGAGTGCGGCACGTCGGACGCCAGGATGCTCCAGATGCCGTGCGCCTGGAGCAAGCCGCGCACGATGTTGGCTTCGATGTCGGAGTGCGTGCGGAAGATGACGGTTGGGCTCATGGAACTGACGCGCGCATTTGGTGATTTGGTGATCTGTTGACTTGATGATTGATTGCTGGAGTTGCTGATCTGGCGATTCGGCCAATCGACAGATCAGATCAACAAATCAACAGATCAACAAGTCAACAGATCAGCAAGTCCTCCTTTGTCCCCACAGCGGTCTCGGCCCTGCCCGCCGCTTCGTCGACACGGATCAGAATCATGGTCATGTCATCGTGCTGCGGCGCATCGCCGACGAACGCCGTGATGTCGCGCAAGATGCGCTCGCGCAGCTCGTCGAACGGCAGGTGCCCGTGCTCGTCGACGAGGGCGCTCAAACGCCCGTCGCCGAAGCAGTCGGCGTCGGCGTTCATCGCCTCGCTCAGGCCATCGGTATAGAGGACCAGCACGTCACCTGTCTGAAGCGACAGCTCCGACTCCTCGAGCAGATCGCGGAACTTCTCGCCCTGGTCGAGCTTCAGGCCGAGCACCAGGCCATCGGGCGCCAGCACCCGCGTGCGGGCGTCCGGTGAGCAGCCCGACGTCCGATAGATCAGGGGCGTATGACCCGCGCGGCAGTACGTGAGCGTGCGGGCGTCGAGATCGAGCACCGCATAGATGAGCGTGATGAAGCTGCGGCTGTCGAGATGCTCGGCGATGATGCGATCCGCCTCGATTAGGAGCTGACGCGGGGAGCGATGAATCCGCGTGAGGGAGAGCATCAGGCCCTTCAGCTCCGCCATATAGAAGGCCGCCGACGTTCCCTTGCCCGATACGTCCGCGATCAGGATGCCCAGCCGGTGCTCGTCCAGTGGGAAGAAATCGTAGTAGTCCCCGCCCACCTCGCGCGCCGGTTCGCACATCGCGTGGATGGTGAGGCCGGGCACGCGAAGCTGCCCACGCGGCAGGAGCGAAGTCTGGATTCTCCGGGCGATCCGGAGCTCCTCCTCGAGCCGCTTCTTCTCTTCGGCCTGGCGCAGCAGCTCCTCGATGCTGGCGGTCATCGAGTTGAACGACGAGGCCAGCTCACCGAGCTGGTCGCGCGCCGTAATCGGGATCTTGTGGGTGAAGTCGCCGCGGCGCACCCGCTCGGTGCCCTCGAACAGCTCGTGCACCGACCCGGTGATGGACCGGGCGAGGGCCAGCCCCATCACCAGCGCCACGAACTCGATGATGAGAAACAGCACCCCAACGACCAGGACCGCGACGGCCAGGAGCTGGCCGACGTTGCGACCGCCGGATCGGACCGTCGTACTCGACAGCCGGTCGTACATGCCCGCGAGGCTGATCCGAATCTGCGCAATCGCCGTGGCCGTCACGCCGTCGGTCCAGTCGGTCGAATCCAGAAACGCCACCGAATCCCACTCGCCCCGTGCCGGCGCCAGCCCCAGGCCGGTTCGCTCCGTGCGCCCCGCCTCCGCGCTGCGGCCCGCGGTCCCGCTCGATCCGTGTTCTGGCAGGATCTCGACAACGTCGCCCAGGCTGATGCCGGTCCGAAGGCGAATCGTGCGGCGCAGGTCGGCGTCGACCGGGATGTCGGCGACGATCGCGAACCGCGGCGACGCGACATCGGGCAGCGCCGCCCCCCGGACGACCAGATGCGTGGCATCTCGCTGCGACGCACTGCGCCCATCGGCTGGCTCACCACCGGAATCGTGATAGGGGACGATGCCACTGAAACCCGAGCAGGCAATCCACATCGGGAGCGACCGAGGCGGCGGGAGATGCCGCCATGGACCCGTCGCGATCGTCGCAATCTCCGCCTGTCGCTCGGCCGTATGCGGTGAAGCGTCCGCAGACCCTGCGGACGCAGCGGCGCACGGCGGCGATCCGGTCGCGAGGAGCGCCAGCGAGAGCGCGGGATAGCGCGCCGACAGCGTCTGCTGTCGCCGGGACAGGATTGACTGGGCGTTTTCCAGCCCCGCCCGATTGACCTCGACGGTCGACGATTCGGCGATGAACCGCGCTTCTTCGGCGAGATCGCGAAGATCGCTCTTCACCAGGTACGAGCTGACGTTGAAGAAGAGCAGCAGCCCGCACAGGAGAAAGAACGCCGCGATCAGCAGCGCCGGGACGACCCCGATGAACATGTAGGAGAGAATCAGCTTCCGCCGCACCCGCCAGAGCAGACGTCGCTTGCCGATGAGGACGAGCCGGGAGATCAGAATCGCAAGCGCGACGAGGAGCGAGACGCTGCCGATCGTGTCGATGGCATTGGCGGCCGACCCGGGCGGCAGCGCGAGGACGACGAGCCAGGCGAGGATCCGGATGCCGACGAGCGCGGCCACGAACAGGCGACCGCGCGAGCTCGCGAGTGACGCGCGGCCGGCCGGCTCTTGTGGGGCCGTCATATCAGATGTATCGTAGCAGCCGTCGCGCGTGTTGGCGTCATCCTCCTGCCCGACGCTCGACAGATTCCGTGAAGCTCCCCAACGACGCGCGATTCGGCACCATCTGCATCCACGCCGGCCAGGAGCCGGAGCCCGCCACCGGCGCCATCATCCCGCCGATCTTTCAGACCTCGACTTACGTGCAGGACGCGCTCGGCAAGCATAAAGGATACGAGTACGGCCGAACGCAGAATCCCACGCGCGCCGCGCTCGAAGCGAATATCGCCGCGCTCGAAGGCGGTCGAGCCGGCTTTGCATTCGCCTCCGGCATGGCTGCGATCGGCGCGATCGCGAGTCTCCTCCAGGCCGGCGATCACACCGTCGTCACCGACAACACGTACGGAGGGACGTATCGCCTGTTCGAGCGTGTCCTCCGCCGCTACAACCTGGAGTTCACCTACGTCGACACCTCGAAGGCCGCCGAGGTCGAGGCCGCGATCCGCCCGACGACGCGGCTGGTGTTCCTCGAGACGCCGACAAATCCGATGATGCAGATCGCGGACATCGCGCGGGTCGCCGAGATCGCCCACGCCCGTGCCGCACTCGTCGTCGTGGACAACACCTTCGCCAGCCCTTTCGTCCAGCAGCCCATCCGGCTCGGTGCCGATCTGGTCATCCACAGCACGACCAAGTACCTCAACGGCCACAGCGATGGCATCGGCGGGGTCGTGGTCGCGACCGGCGAGAAGGAAATCGAATGGCTGCGCTTCGTGCAGAACGCGGCCGGCGCGATTCTGGGACCGTTCGAGTCGTGGCTCGTGCTCCGGGGCACGAAGACGCTGGCCCTGCGGATGCCCCAGCACAATGCAAACGGCCTGGCGCTCGCGCAGTGCCTGGCGCGACATCCGAAAGTGCACAAGGTCTTCTACCCGGGTCTGCCCGACCACCCACAGCACGAGCTGGCCCGCCGGCAGATGCGTGGGTTCGGCGGCATGCTGTCATTCGAGCTGGGGTCGCTCGAGGCCGCCCGAGCCGTCCTCGACCACGTCCGCCTCATGGCCCTCGCCGAGAGCCTCGGGGGGGTCGAGACGCTCATCTGCCATCCCGCCACGATGACCCATGCGTCCGTGCCGGACGAGCGTAAGCGCCGGCTGGGCATCAGCGACGGGCTGGTGCGGATCTCGGTGGGCGTCGAGGACGTCGAGGACCTGAAGGCGGATCTGGAACAGGCGCTTGCGCGCGTCTGAACATTTGGCGATCCGGCGATCTGATGCCGAAGGCTGCGCCGCTAAGGGCCCGGAAAGGAATAAAGGTGTCATCTTGGGCGTCGAGGCGCCCGCCCGGCAAGGCGCGAGGAGCGCGCATACCGGGTGTATGTAAGCGACGAGCAACGCAGCCCGGCGGGATGCATCGGCGTCCAAGATGGCACC
>JACOUA010000009.1 GCA_016178075.1 Acidobacteriota bacterium | reverse complement strand
GTCGAGCCACGCGGCGAATGCCTCGGTGGCAGCCCTCGCTCGCTCGACGCTGGGTTTGAGCCCGGTCGCCGTTTCAGGAAGCTTGGCCTGAAACTGCGCGAGGCTGGCGCTCTGCTGCCGGATGCTCGCCGTCCCGTACGTCCAGAGATCGCGGCCGTTGCCCGCGAGATTCGTTCTCGCCTGGTCGAGCAGCGCCGGGATGATTCGAAGGCCCGCCTCTATCTTTGCCGCGTCATCGCCGGAAAGTGGAAAGCGGTAGCTCCACAGCTCGACGGCTCCGTAGGCGAACGGACCTTCGCGCGCAGGCTGATCGCTTTCATCCGGGAAGAACGTGACGTAGAACGCCGGATTGTTCGCCCATGGCCTGAGGACCCGGTGATCGAAGTCGAGTCCGTTCATCTCGGCACGCACAATGTGGTAGTCCGCCTGCTGGTGGATTGGCCATCCACTCGGATCGATGGCTTGGAGTCGGCGTTGATACGCGGCCAGCTCGCGGTGCTGCGCGGCCATCGACGCGGCACGGTAATCGGGCACATCGTTGACGAGCCGTGGCTTCTGGAATGCCCGCCAGTCGTTGAAGAGCGCGATGAGGTCGTTGTAGCTCGTCGTGCGTTGTGCCCGATCATCGGTGTGACTCGCGGGGGCGAGGCCGACGATCAGAACCCAGGCAAACAGCGCGACCCAATGCCTTCCGGCTAGAGCCGGAAGCCACGAAGACGAACTGGTCATGACCACTTCTTCCTGGGCGCCGGGCTCTTCGCCCTCGAGCCAAACCGCGCGAGACGGAAGATCGGATCGGGTATCGCCTGGCCGAGGACACACGACGCCACCAGCTCACCAAGCGCGGGGCCCATCTTGAACCCGTGGCCCGAGCCGCCGCCGACGATCCAGACGTTCGCCGCGGCCGGATGCGTGTCGACGATGAAGTCCGAATCGGGCGACGCTTCGTACTGGCAGACCTCGGCGCCGACGAGCGGCGCGTCCGCGAGCGCGGGGAAGCGCCGCTTCAGAAATGCGCGCGCCGACTTGACGCCGCTGGCGGTGGCGTTGCGGTCGCCGCTCGTCGGGTCAAACGGTGGACCGGCCGTGTCGTCTGCGACCTTGAAGCCGCGATTCGCGTTGCCGGGGGCGCCGTAGATCACGCGTTCGCCGAAGTCGACCCAGGCGGGCAGGCGCGCGTCGAGGAAGCGATCGTCGCCCGCCGGCGTGCCGAAGTAGTACACCTCCTGCCGTGTGGGCGTGACGAGCCGGCCGATCACGTCTGGAAACAGCGCGCCGAGCCAGGGTCCGCCAGCGAACACGAACGCATCGCTCGAAAGTGCCGTGCCATCGGCAAGGGGCAGCGAGGCGAATCGTCCGCCCCCGACGCGCACGGGGGACGCCACGGCTGCCTGGCGGTACTCGCCGCCCTCCGCCACCACCCGCTCGACGACGTGCTCGCAGGCACGGCGGGCCAGCAGGTAGCCAGCCTCCGGCTCGAACAGCACCGAGGAGACGCCGCTGAAGTTGATTTGCGGGAAACGGCGGGCAGCCGCCGATGGCGTCAGCGCTTCGATGGGCAGGCCCTCGGCGGGGACGGCACTGGCTGACGCGCGGCCGAAGCTGTCGTCGCGGCCAAACATCCAAAGTGCGCCAATTCTCCGGAAGAACCCACGCTGCCAGCGCTCGTCGTGCGCGCGCCAGAGCTGGAGCGCGCGCGCCGCCAGTCGTGTGTAGATCGAGCGCGTGCCGTAGCCGGCGCGAATGATCCGCGTCTCGCCGCCCGAGCTGGCGCGGACGTTCCCCGGTCCCCAGGCGTCAATCAGCGTGACGCGGGCGCCGCGCCGGGCCAGCTCGAGCGCCGTCCATCCACCGAACGCTCCCGCGCCGACGACGACGATCCGCGGTGCTTGAGTCAGGACGCGGCGCGACAGGACGGCCGTCATGGGCAGGGAGAGAGACGCCTTCAGCAGATCACGACGCGAAGGCATGACACAGTGGACGGCTATTCTACTGCTGCAGCGAATGGCGACATTATAATGCTACTATCATAACGGAGACAACATGAAGACAAGGACGATGGTCTATTTGGAGCGGGAGGAGCTCAAGGCGCTGAAAGCCAGGGCCCGGACCGAGCGAATCTCGCTTGCCGAATTGATGCGTCGGCTAATCAAGAAACATCTCAACGAGGGCCCAGCGTTGCCGCCGGTGCCGCCCGAGGCGTACAGCAAGATCGTTGCGGTCGGAGCGAGTGGACAACGGGACATCGCGGAACACCACGACGCGTACCTCGGCGAAGCCCTGCGACGCGACCATGCTCGTTGACACCGGAGCCTGGTATGCCGTTGCTGATGTCTCGGATCGACATCATGAGGAAGCGCGTCGTTTTTATTCCGCGCGAGCGCCGGAGGATCGGTTCGTCACCACGGACCTCATCGTGGCAGAAACCTGGGCTCTCCTCAGCTCTCATCTTGGTCGTCCGGCGGCAGTGACGTTCTGGGAAACCCTCAGGGCGACTCGGACGCCCATCCTGACGCTCGAGCCGGTCGACCTGGAAGCCGCCTGGCACATCGTCCACGCCTTTCCGGATCAGGCCTTCAGCTTCGTTGACTGCACGACGTTTGCCCTGATGGAGCGGGTGGGGATCGACGAGGCATTTGCGTTTGACGCGCACTTCCTTGTGTACCGTTTTGGCCCAAGCCGGCAACGAGCTCTTCTGCGCTTTCCGCGCTAGTGACGTTCATCGCTGCGCGACGGATGCCCGCTGCTTCTGGGATCGGGGGAGAAGTGACATCATGGTTTGGCTGCGGCGTCGAATCGAGCGGCGAGCGGAGCGAATGCCGGAGTCGGCCCATCCCAATGTAGGGCGTCGACAGAGTCGAAGAGAGCGATGTCGGTTCGAAGCGTCGCGAGATCGCGAAACAGAAACGCCCGATCGCGCTCACGAGCCAGCGTGAGCGCCAGCGCGCCCGGATTGGCGGCGTTCACCCCCCAGGTGCGCCCGTCCGCCGGAATCGATTCGAGGTGGCCGTACTTGGCGAGGACGGCCGCCGTGGATTTTGGGCCCCAGCCGGGCAGCCCCGGATAACCGTCCGCGGCGTCGCCAACGAGAGCCAGGTAGTCGGGGATTGACAGCGGTGGCACGCCGAACTTGGCGACGACACCGGCTTCGTCGCGGATCGTGCGCCGTCGACGGTCCATCTGGACGACACGCGTGCCGCGCACGCACTGCGCCAGATCCTTGTCAGGCGTGCAGATAATCACTCGATCGACGCGCGGGTCGCACGCGGCAACGGCGGCGGCGGCCGCCAGTGCATCATCGGCCTCGAACTCCACCATCGGCCACGTCGCGATCCCAAGCGCGGACAGCGCCTCTTCAAGCAGCGGGAACTGGGCCAGCAGGTCCGGCTCGATTCCGGCGCTCGTCTTGTACCCGGGCCAGAGCCGATTGCGGAATGACTCGATGACGTGATCGGTGGCGACCCCCACGTGCGTTGCGCCGCCATTGATCAAGCCCAGGACGGACGCGAGCACACCGCGCACGCCGCCGACTTCCCGGCCGTCCGGATCCCGCGCGGACGGGAGCGCGTAGTAGTGCCGGAACAGCTCGTAGGTGCCGTCGATGAGATAGACATCCAAGGCTGGCATGGTAGCCGAAGACGTCGGAAGTCAGCGAGCCAGTACCCGCCAGACTCCGTACGTGATAGAACCCAAGTGCTCATGTCGACCCGCTTCACAATTGCGCCGCCGATCGAGCCGATGCTCGCGAAGCTCGCCGAGGAGCTCCCGGCGGGGGGAGGGTTCCTCTATGAGCCCAAATGGGATGGATTTCGCGCGATCGTCTTTCGGGGCGGTTCCGAGGTCTTCATCCAGAGCCGGGACTTACGGCCACTCGATCGCTATTTCCCCGAGCTTCACGAGGCCTGCCTTGCCAACGTTCCGGATGGCTGTGTGGTCGACGGCGAGATCGTGATCGCGACACCCTGCGGGCTGGACTTCGACGCGCTCCAACTGCGGCTGCATCCAGCCGCCTCGCGCGTCGCCAAGCTGGCGAAGGAGACCCCCGCGGCGTTTGTGGCCTTCGACCTGATCGCGCTCGGCGGCCGGGACCTGCGCAGCGCGCCGCAGCATGAGCGCCGCGTCCTGCTCGAACAGGCGCTCGCGGTTGCCGGGCCGCCGATCCACGTGACGCCGATGACGCGCGATCCCGCTGTGGCATCTGAGTGGCTCGTGCGCTTCGAGGGCGCGGGCCTCGATGGCGTCATCGTCAAGCCGGAGCATGGGAGGTACGAGCCGGGCAAGCGCGCGATGATCAAAGTGAAGCACGCGCGCACGGCCGACTGCGTGGCGGCGGGCTTTCGATGGCACAAAGCCGGCAAGAACGAGCGTGTGGGCTCGTTGCTGCTCGGACTCTACGACGACCGTGGGGCGCTCCAGCACGTCGGCGTCACCTCGGCATTCACGATGCCGGCGCGCAAGCAGCTCGCGTCCGAGCTCGCCCCGCTTCGTGAGCACGCATTCGAGAAGCACCCCTGGCGCGAATGGGCCGAGCCGGAGGGCCGGGCGATGGCTCGCATGCCCGGAGGCCAGAGCCGCTGGAGCGCGGGCAAAGATCTGTCGTGGGAGCCGCTGCGCATCGAGCGGGTCTGTGAGGTCAAGTACGACCGCATGCAGGGCCGCCGGTTTCGCCACGCGGCAATTTTTCTGCGCTGGCGCCCCGACAAGAAGCCCGGCGACTGCCGCTACGACCAGCTCGCCGTCACGACGCCCTACGAGCTCGCGAAGGTCTTCGGCGCGACAGCCCGCGGATCTTCCCTCAGTACTCGCTGAACATCCGCTGAATCTCGGCGAGGTCGTGCGTCTTGGCCAGGGCGAGCATCAGGAGGATGCGCGCCTTGACCGGCGCCAGATCTTCGGCTGCCACGGTGTTGCGCCGCCGCTCGCCGCCCGAGGGCGCCTGATCGGTGCCGGGCGCAATGCGGCCGCTGCCGGTTCGGGTCCCCATCACGACCACCACGCCCTTCTGAGCCACCGCGTTGATCGCCTCGCGCTGCGACGAGGTCGTGGCGCCCGCGCCGGCCCCGGCGACGACGATGCCGCGCGCGCCGTTGGCGGCCGCCGCGGTGATGAGATCGCCGCTCGCGTCCTGGTACACCATGATGACGTCGACCCGCGGCAGTGTCTCGATCTTCTTCACGTCGAACTCGCTCTTCGCCGTGTGGCGCTTCACCGGTGCCCGGTAGAAGCTGACGCGGTCGGCATCGACGACGCCGAGGACGCCGTAGATTCGGCTCTGAAACGTGTGCAGTCTGAGCGCGTCGGTCTTCGTCACCTCGCGCGCCGAGTTGATTTCGTCGTTGAGCACGACCATCACGCCGTTGCCGGCAGCGGCGCGGCTGGCGGCGACACGGAATCCCTCGAGGAGGTTGGCCGGGCCTTCGTAGCCGATCGTGCTCGCGTTTCGCATGGCCCCCACGACCACGACCGGCCGGAAGTCCCGGACGGTCAGGTGCAGGAAATACGCGAGCTCCTCCATCGTGTCGGTGCCGCTCGTGATGACAACGCCAGCGAGGGTCTTGTCCTGCTCGAACAGCTCGTTGATGCGGCGCGCCAGCTTCAGATACTGATCCAGTGTGAGCGCGCTGCTGGCGACGTTCGAGAACTGCTCGAACTCCGGCTGCGCGTATGTTTCGAGGGGCGGGATCAGCTTGACCAGGTCTTCGGCCGTCAGTCGGCCGCCGGCACGGTTGGAAATCGTGCCGCCGGTCGCGAGGAAATGGACGCGGGGGAGCGGACCCATCGCGCCGCGGGACGGGGCCGGCGCCTGCGCGGCGGCATCACAGAATAGGATGACGAGTGAGAGGACAGTCCAGACAGCGGGCAGCCGATTGCGTGGCATCACGAGCTCCTCGAGCGCAGCGCTGAAGCTCTGCGCTCCCGAAAACGACGACAGATCGCAGAGACTGTTTCACAAGCGCAAAAACTCTGCGCTACCGAACTCGTAGGTAGCCTGGCCGGCAAGACTATAGCGTATTCGTGGCGTTGCGGTGGGCGCGCGCGAGCCAGGCGGTCAGCAGGCTCGCTGCTTCGTCGGCTGTGGCGCCGTAGAAAGGCATCAGCGCGGTGGGCATGCCTGGCCTTCGCGCGATCTGGGCGCGCCACCGGTGGGTGCCGACCTGCGCGGCTTCGATGTGATAGACGCGCCCGCCAATCTGCTCTTCGAAACGACGGACGCGAGAATCGGCGGGCGGCAACAACGCGATGTCTGCGGTCAGAAAGGCGAGGCGCCATTCTACGCGGTCGCACGGATCAATCAAGCGAAGCGACAGACGAAAGCGCCTCCGGATCGTGCACGCGGGCGGTTCGGCTCAGCGCATGAGGGGAAAAAAATTCTCGTGTCGGGAATCGCACAGGATATCCACGTCGCGTCCACAGGTTTTCAACAGCCGGAGCGCTTGCCAGTGCCCCGCGGCTCGACGTGGCCGTGTGTGCCGCTCGGGCGCGCCAGACTTCTTGGGGCACGCGCGCGCGAAGTCTGGCCGGGCTCAAATCAATCGGCTAAGCTGATAGCTGAGCGCTGAAAGCTTCTATGGGTTGCCGCGTTCCCCGCGCCTGGCGAGGGGTGCTCCTGATCGTGGTCTGGATGGCGTCGGTGCGATCGGTCCGCGCGGATGAGGCGCAAGCGACGATTCTCCGAGTGTTTTTGACAGATGGCACTGCGGTCGCCAGCTTCGGCGAGTACGCGCGAATCGGGGATCGGATCGTGTTCTCGATGCTGCTGGGGGCCGGATCGCCACCGCGATTGCAGCTCGTGAACCTGCCGGCGAGCGCGATCGACTGGGCCTCGACGAGTCGCTACGCGGACGCCGCGCGGTATGCCCACTATCTGGCCACGCGCTCCGATGCCGACTACGCGTCGCTGACGAACGAGGTCGCGAAGGCGCTGAACCAGATTGCGCTGGCCTCCGACACGCACGCGAAGCTCGACGTGGCGATGCGGGTCCGTCGTCTGCTCGCGGCGTGGCCGGCCGAGCACTTCGGGTACCGGGCGGGAAACATCCAGGAAATGGCGATGCTCCTGGAGGAAGCGATTTCCGAGCTGCGGGCCTCGACGGGCGAGCGCCAGTTCGCGCTCAACTTGGTCGCGACGGCCGAGCCGCCCTCGACCGTCATGCTGCTGCCATCCCCGACGGCTTCGGAGACCATCGAGCAGGGGCTGGCGGTCGCCAAGACCACGGACATCATCGCCGAACGCGTGTCGCTTCTCCAGACGGTCGCCACGCTGGTGGACGAGGCGGCGGCGACCCTGCCGGGCGCCTGGGTCACGTGGGCGCGCGAGTCGGTGCGGCAAGCCCTCGAGATCGAGGCGAGCATCGAACGCCAATACGGACAGCTCGTGCGGCGGCTGCTGGGTCTAGCCAACGGCCGGGCGGCGCGCGCCGACGTGCGAGGCATCGAATCCGTCGTGCGGGCCGCGCGGCGGGCAGACGCGCGACTGGGCGGCAAACGTCCCGATCAGATGGCCGCGCTCATGGTTGAGCTCGACCAACGCCTCGATGCGGCCCGGCGCCTGCGGCTGGCGCGTGATCAGTGGACGCTCAACATCGATCAGTATCGCGCGTATCGGCGGGATGCCCTGCCGCTCTTCGAACAGCTCGATCGCACGCGCGCCGACCTGGAACAGATCCGATCGCTTGCGGGACCTGACGTCGAGACGCTCGAGTCGCTGCTGCGGCGGCTGCAGGCGAGCCTGGCCCGCGCCGGCGGGATCCGCGTCCCAATCGATCTACAGGGTCTGCACGCGACGCTCGTGTCCGCGCTGCACCTTGGCGCGAACGCCGCGCGCCTGCGACAGGCGGCTGCCCGATCGGCCAGCCTGCCGCAGGCGTGGGACGCCTCGGCGGCCGCCGCCGGCTCGCTCATGCTGAGCGGACGTGCGCGCAGCGAGCTCGATCGCCTGATGCGGCCACCGGAACTTCCGTGATAACCCCTCGTCGAACCTCTCTCGTCCGGGTCCCGGATCTCGCCGCGTTCCGGCATGCCATCACCGACCGCGCGGCGGGCTCCCTCGGAGATGCGGGCAGCTGCATCCTGATCGTACCGACCGAAGCCGCGGTGGCTCAGCTCGTGCGGACGATCCATGAGACCCGGCTAGAGAGAGGCGCCACGACCGCCAGCGACGCCGGTCAGGCCCCGCGACAGCCGGCCGCCACACCTGTGGTGACCCGCGCCGGCTGGTACGACCGGATGCACGCGTTGCTCTCGGCGCCGCCGCCCCGCCTCAGCGATCTCGAGCGCGAGGTGATGCTGTCTGCGTCCATCCGCGAAGCCATCGCGGCGGGCGTTCGGCCGCCGTTCAAGGTCCGACCCGGGTTGGTGCCGGAGATTCTGGCTTTCTACGACGTCCTGCGGCGGTTGAACCGGGGTCTCGACACCTTCGATCGTCTCATGACCGACGATCTGACGCCGGCGGTCGATGCCGATCGCGGCGCGGCTCGGCTGCTTGTGCAGACGACGTTCCTCGTCGCGGTGTTGCGTGCGTACGAGCATCGCGTGGCGGAATCGGGCGCGCTCGACGAGCATACGTTACGACAACGACTCCTCGGCCCCGACACCACGATTCCGCTCCGCCACGTCATCGTCACAATCGGGGACCGACTCTGTGATCCGCCCGGGCTCTGGCCGGCGGATTTCGATCTGCTCACGCGGCTCGCCGGCATCGACGCGATCGACATCATTGCGACCGAGCAGGTGCTCGGCGCCGGCTTCCGGCAGCGGGTCGAGGATCTGCTGCCCGGCATCGAAGAGGTACGGATCGACGAGGGCGCCTGGTCGGACCCCATCCTCGTCTCGAGTGGGAGCGGCGCGATGCACCACCTGCACCGCGATCGCGAGGAGGAGCTGGTGGAGTCGGCGCGGCACATCAACGCCCGCGGACGCCGCGGCGCGCCGCTCAACAGCGTCGCGATTGTGGTCCGTCGTCCTCTGCCGTATGTCTATCTCGCCAGATCGGTCTTCGAGGAGGCCGGCCTTCCCCTCCAGACGACGGAAGCGATGCCGCTGGCGGCCGAGCCGTTCGCCGCGGCGCTGAACGGCGTTTTTGATTGCGTCATCTCGCGGTTCACGCGCACGGCGCTCGTCGGCCTGATGCGGTCCCCGCATTTCCGGTTTGCCGACGAGGAAGGCCCGCTGGGCCTCGTCGCCGCGGCCAGCTTGAGCCGGGAGCTGGCCGACGCCGGCTATCTCGGCGATCTCGGGCACCTGGCGAGGCTCGCGAGCAAGTCGCGTCCGGCGCGGATGGCGCTCAGGATCGCGAGGGAGCTCGAGCCGTTGACCATGAGAGATCGCGTCTCGGTCTTCCTCGATTGCCTGCTGGCGTTCGTCGCCGCGTTCGAGCCTCAACCGGACGCGCACGATCGTGCCGCGCGGGCGCGTGCGGCGGTGCTCGAAGAGATGACCTTGCTCCGCGACGGCTACCTCCGTCACGACGATCCAGTGACGCGCTTCGAAGAGCTTGCGGCGGCGATCAAACGTCGGATCGAACAGCAGACGTTCGCGCTGCCGGCGGATCCGGCCGGGGTGCATCTGGTCGACGCCCAGACAGCGGCGTACGGCGTGTTCGACGAGGTGTAT
>JACOUA010000008.1 GCA_016178075.1 Acidobacteriota bacterium | reverse complement strand
GCGCGTCCAGTGGAGCCGGAAGGCGGCTGGTGCCTGGGTGCGAAGCGTGTAGCTGCGGCTGACCGTCTTGGGCTGGCGATTGGGCTGCCAGATCTCCAGGGCCCGGCAGCGCCGGCGAGCTCGGAGGTACCGTTGGGCCACCGCCGGGATCAAGTCGAACACCTTCCCGTCACGAACCGATCGAAGGAGCTTTATGTACTCGGCGTGCGCCCACATGAGGGGCATCGCGGCGCCGGTGGGCTTTCCGCGATGAATGTGGGCGTCGAGCCGGTCGGCCTCGTCCCAGACTTGCTCGGGCAAAAGACCGGTTGGCGACGCAAAACCTTCCAAGGCGCGGATGAGGGGTCCGACGTCGCGACCCAGACCGAGCTCGTAATGGGCCCGTTCTCCGGTCAGGAGCGGCCAGGCCCGGCCCCGTCCCCAGCCCTGATACGGACCGCCGTCGTCGCGCTGGCCATAGCCGTCGTGGTTGTAGCGACGCCAGCAGGGGCCGACCGGAGTTTCGACACGCAGCCGGTCGTCGATCACGCGCACCGAATCGACGATGAGCGGGTCGTCTGGCCTGCGGATCCCGTAGCGCACCAACTCGAGGAACCCGGCGTCCACGATCTCTTTGGCCGGGAATTCCCGGCGTGCCTCCGGGGCGCGATTGACGATCGCCAGCGTCCCATGGTTGGGATCTTCGTCCGGCTGGCGATCGTGGACGCTGACAGGATGGATCCGAATGAAATGGCGCGTGATGTCAGGATGCAAGGTTCCCTGGGTCGTCACGGTCCAGGATTCGACATGGCACTCGAGGAAGTCGGCGTACTCTTCGAGGTATTTCGCAGTGGCGGAATCGCCGCGCTCGCGCGCAAAGGCGGCGGCACAGCAGAGCGCCGCGATGTTGGCCGCCAGCGTCGACGGCGAATAGCCGCCCGCTTCCTCCCAGCGCTCCTGTTGGGTCGCGGGGCCGTGGCGTATGAGATAGCTCGCGGCGCGCAAGACCATTGAGTAGGGATCGAATTCCTCGAGCCCCTCATCCTGTCTCAGTCGCCACGCCAGGAGGATGGGAAACGAGACCTCATCGAGCTGAATGCCGCGCCAGTAGGGTTCGCCGTCGATCCAGAAATTCTGGGAGAAGCCCCCGTCCTGGTGCTGGGTCGCCGCGAGGTAGATGAGCGCGCGCAGCGGGGTGCCGGTATTGCCGGCGGCGAGCAGGCCCATGGCGCTGTTGACCATGTCTCGCGTCCAGACCAGGTGATAGCCACCCAGATCCTCGTCGCCCTTGGACTCGCCCCAGGGGATCGACAGCGACGCGATGAACGCACCCGGAAACGTTTTATCCTCGTGAGACAGAAGCAGGCTGTAGCTTCCGTGATAGAGGTTGCCCTGATCTCCTGAGAACGGCTCGAGGGGAATGATCTTCCGGCACGGCCGATCCCACTGCTCGATGTACCGTTTTTGGTGGTGGTCGATCGGGACGCCGAGTGCCTGAAGCAGCGCCGTGACCGCATGGTGGAGGCCATCGCCAAAGGCCATGGCCACGGTGAACTCGCGGCGCCCGCCGAGCGCCAGCTCGCCCGTGAGCGCGATGTTGCCATCGAGCGCTCGGTCGAAGTCCCAGGTCATCTGAAAGTGCCGCGAGAGATCGGTCCACCCGTCGCTGGCTCCGACATAGCCGCAGGAGAGACGCGCAAACGGCACCGATGCCGCAAGGGCAAGCCAGGTGCCTTGCCGTTCCGCGGTCAGGATCTGCCGCCCCGCGACGTCCATCACGTAGGCGTTGTTCCCCCATCCTCCGCCATGGAGATGGGGGGCGCAGAGGACGTGAAACCGGAGCGTCGACAGGAAGTCCGCGTCCCCCTCGAGGCGCGTGTGCTGCAGGACAGTGGGGAGATGGGGGGCGGCGAGAATATTTTTGACGATCCGGTAGCGTTCGTCTGGATCGGCGTTGATGATCTGATACGCCAGCGCGTGTGGTGACGAACGCACGGTCTGGCTTTTCAGATGTCTCTTCTCCTCGTGGAAGAGCGCCTGTCCGTCGGTCACGAGGAACTGCAGGTCCCGAACCTGCGGTGTATCGATCGTGGGGTAATAGACTTCCGTGACGCAGCCGTTCCAGATGGTGAACCAGACGCGGCTGTCGGCCGAGTAGGCCGTTCCGACGCCCTCTTTGCCGCCCTGCGTCCAGCGCGGCTCTATGCCCGGCCGGCCGAATGCGTCTCGCTCGCCACGAAATCTCGCCATAGAGCGATCCCACCGATCATCGGGAAATCCGCGCGGTGAGGTGCGCGGCTGCCCGGGCATCAGCCCACCAGACGATGGGTGCGGGCGCGGTTCGGATGAGAGACGCCGGGCAGCGGGGATCCGCGCGGTCGCCGAGGGCCGAGCGCAGAGCGTCCGCCTTCGAGTCTCCGGCGACGACCACGAAAATCATTGTCGCGTGCGCGAGTGCCGGGAGGGTGAGCGTGAGCCGACCGTGGGGCGCGACCGGCGCGGTCGCCGCGACCACCCAGCGAGTCGCCTCCTCGAGGGCCGGCGATCCGGCAAAGAGCGATGCCGTGTGGCCGTCGTCGCCGATCCCGAGGAGCACGAGGTCGAAGCGCGGCCACTTGGTGTCGAATCGTGACCGCAGCGTGCGCTCGTACTGGGCCGCGGCCTCGCTGGGCTCACCTAGGGCAGTCGGCATCGGATGCACGTGCTCCGGCGGCACCGGAACATGGTCGAGCAGGGCCTCGCGCGCCATGCGGTAGTTGCTGCGGTCGTCATCGTGAGGCACGTGGCGCTCATCGCCCCAGTAGAAGAGCACACGGTCCCACGCGACGTCATGGTGATCGATCGCGAGGCATCGATAGAGGTCGCGCGGCGTACGGCCGCCCGCCAGCGCGATGGACGCCGACCCGTGCTCTCGGACGGCCGTCGTCAGCAACTGCGCGACCTCGCGCGCCGCGGCGGCGGCGAGAGCGCGGGGGTCGGCGAACACGCGAAGGTCAGCGGCCATCACGGGCGCCGCCATTCGCGTCCCTCTCGCGCCAGCAAGGCATCCGCCTCGGGCGGTCCCCAGCTTCCGAACGCGTACGTGTGCAGGCCGTCGCCAGTCTCGGCCCAGGCCCGGATGATTGGCCCCACCACGGTCCAACCGGCCTCGACGATATCGGCCCGGTGAAAGAGCGTGGAGTCGCCGTTCAGCGCGTCGTAGAGGAGCGTCTCGTACCCCGTCTTCGGCGCGGTGCCGAAGTAGTCCGCGTAGTCGAAGTCCATCTTCACGGTGCCGAGACGCATGCGCGGCCCTGGAACCTTGGCTTCGAAGCGCAGCGCGATGCCCTCGTCCGGCTGAATGCGCAGCACGAGCTGATTCGACTGCAGGCACTGCACCGGCGTGTCGCGGAACAGCACGAAGGGTGCGCGCTTGAACTGGATCACCACCTCGGTCACGCGCGCGGCCAGCCGCTTGCCCGTGCGCAGGTAGAACGGCACGTCCGCCCAGCGCCAGTTGTCGACGAGCAGCTTGAGCGCGACGAAGGTCTCAGTCCACGAATCGGACGCGACGTTGTGTTCCTGCCGATACGCCCTGCCGCTGCCGTCGGCGTTCGCTCCGTATTGCGCACGGACCACGTCGGCGGCGACCTCCGTCGCGGACAGGGGATGGATGGCGTTCAGCACCTTCACGCGCTCATCGCGGACGGCATTCGCCTCGAACGAGATTGGCGGCTCCATCGCGGTCAGCGCCAGAAGCTGGAAGAGATGGTTCTGCACCATGTCGCGAAGGGCGCCGGCCCGCTCGAAATAGCCGCCGCGCTGCTCGACGCCGACCTTCTCCGCGACGGTGATCTGCACGTGGTCGATGTAGCGTCTGTTCCAGATCGGCTCGAAGATGCCGTTGGCGAACCGGAACGCCATGATGTTCTGAACGGTTTCTTTGCCCAGATAGTGATCGATCCGGAAGATCTGCCGTTCCTTCAGGAGACCGGCGAGGCGCCGGTTGAGCGCGCGGGCGGAATCGAGGTCGTGTCCGAACGGCTTCTCGATGATGACGCGACGCCATCCGCCGTCTTCGGCGAGCAGACCCGCCGCGCTCAGATGCTCGACGATCGGGCCGAACAGCGACGGTGGGGTTGCGAGATAGAAGAGATAGTTCGGCGGTCGTCCACCCGCGACTTCCGTCGATCCCGCCAGCATGTCCCGCAACCGTTCGTAGGCAGCAGGATCACCGAAGTCGTTGCTGTGCAGATACGAGAGACGCGACTCGAGCCAGTCACACTTGACGCGCTCGGTCGTGACCGTTCCGAATTCCTGGAGGTCGCTGCTGACTCTCTGCCGGTACTCGCCGGTCGTCATCGCGTCCCGGCCGAGCCCGACGACGGCGAAGCCCTCGGGCAGCAGGCCATCGCCATTCAGGTTGTAGAGCGCGGGCAGCAGCTTGCGTTTCGCCAGATCGCCCGTCGCGCCGAAAATGACCATCGTGGCCGGATCGGCGACCCGCGCCGGCCGCTCGACCGCCAGCTCGCCACACGGTGTCTGCACCGTGCGTTCAATCTTGACGTCACCCTTCACAGTGATCTCTCCGACATCATCGCGTTCCATCAGCCGCCGCTGGGACGCTCGACGTGGCCGCCGAACTTGTGGCGCATCGCGGACAGGAGCTTCTCGCCGAAGGTGTGATCCTGCCGCGAGCGAAAGCGCGCGAAGAGCGATGCGGCCAGCACGTCCGCGGGCGCCGCCTGCTCGATGGCCGCTTCGATCGTCCACCGGCCCTCGCCCGAGTCCTGCACGAAGCCGCTAAAGGCGGCGAGCTCCGGGTCCTCGGCGAGCGCCATCGCGGTGAGGTCGAGCAGCCACGAACCGACCACGCTCCCATGCCGCCAAACCTCGGCGATGTCCGCAAGCTCGAAGTGGTAGCGTTCCGCCTGTGGGCGCTGGCCGGTTACGGCTGTGCGAAGGAGGTCGAAGCCTTCCGCGTACGCCTGCATCAGGCCGTACTCGATGCCGTTGTGCACCATCTTGACGAAATGACCCGCGCCGGCAGGGCCGCAGTGCAGGTAGCCGTCTTCCGCCGTGCCGTCCGAACGCTCACGGCCAGGTGTTCGCGGGATGTCGCCTCGTCCGGGGGCGAGTGTTCTGAAGATGGGATCGAGGTGCGTCACGGCCTCACGGTCTCCGCCGATCATCAGGCAGTAGCCTCGCTCGAGTCCCCACACGCCGCCGCTCGTTCCCGCGTCGACATAGTGGATGCCCCTCGACTTCAACGTCTGGGCTCGCCGCACGTCGTCCTTGTAGTGAGAGTTGCCGCCGTCGATAACGAGGTCTCCGGCATGCATCCTCTCGGCGAGGGCGGTCACCGTCTCCTCGGTGGGCGACCCGGCCGGCACCATGACCCAGGCGACGCGGGGTTTCTCGAGCTTCGCCACGAACTCCTCGAGTGATGCCGCGCCGGCAGCGCCGTCTGCTACCAGTGGCCTGGCATGTTCCGGGTTACGATCAAAGACCACGCAGGAGTGACCGCCGTTCATGAGACGACGCACCATGTTGGCGCCCATGCGACCCAGGCCGATCATCCCAAGCTGCATCTCGATCTCCGTTCGCTACGGTCTTCTGGTGTTTGCCAACTGTTCCTTGGCGGCCGCCACGATGTGCTCGGGTGCAAAGCCGAACTTCTTCCGCAGCTCCTTGAGCGGAGCGGACGCCCCGAACGTCCGCATCCCGATAATGTGACCCGTGCGGCCGACGTAACGCTCCCACCCAAATGTCGAGGCCTGCTCAACGGCGACGCGCGCTCGGACCGCCGGCGGCAGCACCTCGTCTTTGTACTCGGGGCTCTGCTGCTCGAACAGCTCCCACGACGGCATGCTTACGACGCGGGCGCGAATCCCTTCGCGCGTGAGCTGCTCGTGCGCCTCGAGACACAGGCAGACCTCACTTCCGGTACCTAGTAGCAGCACCTCGGGCTTCCCGCCGTTGGCATCCGCCAGCACGTAGGCTCCCTGTCGAACGCCGGATGCGGGCGCGTACGTCGACCGATCGAAGGTCGGCAGCGCTTGGCGTGAAAGAACGAGCGCGACCGGTGTATGGCGCAGCTCCATGATCACACGCCACGCTTCGACCACCTCATTGGCGTCGGCCGGTCGCAGCGTGATCATCCCGGGAATCGCGCGCAGCGACGCCAGATGCTCGACGGGCTGATGGGTCGGCCCGTCCTCGCCGACGCCGATGGAGTCGTGCGTGAAGATGTGAATCGCCGGGATCTCCATGATGGCGCTGAGTCGAAGCGCGGGGCGTGCGTAATCGCTGAAGACGAGAAATCCGGAGCCGAAGGGGCGGATCTTGGAGAGCGACAAGCCGTTGAGCACGGCTCCCATCGCATGCTCGCGCACGCCGAAGTGAAAGTTGCGGCCCCCGGGGTTTTGCGCGGTGAAGTCTCCCGCTCCGTCGGCCGTCAGCCGAGTCAGCGTCGAAGGCGTCAGATCGGCGGATCCACCGACCAGCCACGGCACGTTCCGCGCGAGGACGTTCAGGACGCTGCCGGACGCTGCGCGGCCGGCCACGCCCTTGCGATCCGGCGGGAAGACCGGAAGCCCCTTGTCCCAGCCCTCGGGCAGTTGCCGCTCCTGCATCCACTGGAGATGGTTCGCCAACTCCGGGTACCGGGCGCGGTATTCGACCAATCGACTCTCCCATTCCGCGCGCAGGGCGCGCGATCGGGCGCCGATTCCCTGGCGGAGATGC
>JACOUA010000007.1 GCA_016178075.1 Acidobacteriota bacterium | reverse complement strand
GGAATGAAACTTCCTGCGTGCGCTGAAGCTGGACGATGACCTCGCGCACGCCGCCCGGCGAGCTGCCAAGCGCGAGGGAATGACCGAAAGGCTGAGGGAATTGAAACAACAGATCAGCAAGCCCGTTGCCGTCGAAGTCGGCCGCAAATGAGGGAATGACCGAAAGGCCTGATGGGATTGGGAACTCTGCCGTCTGGCGGGGTTCTCGTGAGTCGCTCAGCTACGCGTTCGAGTGAGTTTGGAGCAGGCGGTTGACGTGACGCTCACCGGGGGGGCTGCCCAGGGTGCGGCGGAAGTTGTGCGTCCCGAGGGCGCCGTCGCTGCCTCGGGTCGACTATGACTTACGTCGTCTCCTACGACATCTCAGACGAGACGATCCGCGCGAAGACGGCCAAGCTGCTCGAGGGATTCGGCGAGCGCGTCCAGGAATCGGTCTTCGAGTGCCAACTGGACACCACGCGCCTTGCGGAACTGACGGAGCGACTCCGCGCCGTCCTTGACTCCGAGGACAACGGCAACATCCGCCTCTACCGCGTCTGCGCCGACTGCGCGCGCGCTGCCACGGGCATGGGCCGGCTGAGGCCCTCCGCCTTGTCGTCGCCGTGTATCGTCACGTGAGCCGGCTGCTTGTGTGTGTTAGCAGGCCTGAAGGGGTGATGATGCCACTACTTGACACTCATGCGGGTCGCCTGTACAGCCGGATGAGGCCGTGAGGGTGCCGCTCGAGGCGATGGCCCGCGAACAACGGTCAGGGGGATATCGCATGCCGGCACGCCCGTCTTGCTGTCGTAGATCACCGTCGCCTTGCCGTCGACGGGGAGTTCGCTGCCGAAACGCAGGAAATCCTCCCAGGGCGCCTTGCCCCGTCCGACCCGAGTCGCTACCATGAACCGCCATGGCCAAAGCTGCTCCGCCCGCGAAGCTCTCCGGGCTCGCGAGCCGCTTCGGTGCGTTCGTCGCGGAGCGGTATCCCTTCGCGCTGGCGTCCGCGCTCGACGCGTTCGATCTCGTCTCTCGATCGGGCCAGCCACCGGATCCGAAGACGATCGAATCGTGGCGCGGGCCGCTCGCGCGCGAGCTGGCGCAGCGGCTGGTTTCCGATCCCCCTGAAGGTCTCGCCGAGACGATACCGGGCACGCGCGCCGGCGATCGACTGGCGCAGGCGCGCCAGGAGCTGATCGAGGCCTGCGACGGCTTTCTCCAGCGCGCCGCGATCGCCGCGTCGCTGACGCGGGACGAACGCCGCGAGATCCTCCGCGGGATGCTCCTCACCCGTGCGACCGACAACCGCCTGAAGACGCTCTTCCTGAGTGGCGAGGTCCGCTATCAGAACATGGCGTTCCAAGGTAAAGGGTTCCGCTCGCTCGGCCAGGAAGCGATCTACGCCGCGGCGATTCGCCTGCGGCGCGGCCCGCGCTACCGTGGCGACGGAGGAAGCTGGCATGGCGACATGGTTGGCCCGATCATCCGCGATGCGGGCGCGGCGCTGGCCATGCGTCCGGAACCCGAGACGGTGCGGATGATCCTGTCGGCCCAGATGGCCAAGGCCGGGCCGCCGATGGACGGAAAAGACCTCCACATCGGCGATTTCGCGTGGGGCATCCTGCCGGCGACCGCTCCCCTCTCGATCAGCACGCTGACGATCGCGGGCCTGGCGCTGGCCTTCGCGCGCGAGGGCGCGGGCCGGGTCGCGGTGTCCTTCATCGGCGAGGGCGGATCGTCGCTGGGCGAATGGCACGAAGCGATCAACGCCTGCGCCGTGCGGCGTCTGCCCGCGATCTTCTGCCTGCAGAACAATCAGACGGCGCTCTCGACGCCGGTCGCGGACCAGTCCGCCGTGCGCGTCTTCGCGGACAAAGCCGCCGGCTATGGGATGCCCGGCCTCACGATCGACGGCACTGACCCTGACGCGATCGCCGCCGCCTTCACCTGGGCGGCCGACCGGGCGCGCGCGGGTCAAGGCCCGGCGCTCATCGAGCTCGTCTGCCTGCGGCTGTGCGGTCACGCGCACCACGACGACATGCTCTACCTCGGACGCGAGCCGCGCGTGGGTTGGGACTATCCGGCCCTCACCGAGCACGGCTACGGCAGCGCCGATCTGTTCGCGTTCTGGTCGGCGCGCGATCCGATTCGACGCTATACCGAACGCCTGATCGAGGACGGGGTCGCGCATGCGCACGAGGTTGAACGCTGGAAAAAGGACATCCTTGAGCTCGTGGACAAGGAAGCCAAAGCGGTCATCGAGGCGCCCTGGCCCGACGCGAGCCTGGCGGGCGCCGGCGTGCTCGCGGACGAACCGCCACGCGTCCGCGTGGAGGTGCTCGATCCCGACATCCGGCTGAAGATTCACGTCGATCCTCCGCTGCCGGACCTCGACTCGGGACCACCGTTCGACCGCAAGGGGCAGACGTTTCTCGAGGCCGTCATGCTCGGGATTGGCGACGCCCTCCGGGCGGATCCGCGCGTCTTCGTGTACGGCCAGGACGTCGGCGGCCCCTACGGGAACGCGTTTCTCCTTCTTCGGCCGCTCGTCGACGAGTTCGGCGATCGGATCCTCAACGCGCCGCTCGCCGAGAGCGCCATCCTGGGAGTGTGCGTCGGCGCGGCGCTGGCCGGCCAGCGCCCGATCGGTGAGATCCAATTCAACGACTTCGTGGCCACCGGCTTCAACCAGCTCGTGAACAACGCGGCCAAGATCCGCTACCGCTGGGGCGCGTCGGTCCCGATGGTCGTGCGGATGCCGTGGGGCGGCCTCCGGCACGCCGGGCCGTTTCACAGCCAGAACACGGAACCGTGGTTCTACCGGACACCCGGCCTCAAGATCGTCGTCCCGTCCACCCCTCACGACGCGCGCGCGCTTCTGGCGGCGAGCGTCCAGGATCCCGACCCGGTGCTCTACTACGAGCACATCGCGTTGTATCGCGATCCGACGATCAAGCAGGTTCTGCCAGGCCGCGCGCCGGACCCGCTTCCGATCGGCAAAGCCGCGCTCCGGCGGGCCGGCGACGATCTGGCGATCATTTCGTACGGCGCGTACGTGCACGCCGCCCTGCGCGTCGCCGACTCGCTCGCGATTGACGGAATCGAAGCCAGCGTGCTGGATCTCCGCAGCCTCTCGCCCCTCGACAAGTCCGCGGTCCTCCAGACGGCGCGCCACTGCACTCGCGTCCTCATCGTCCACGAGGACTCGCGCACCGGCGGCATCGGCGAGAGCCTGGCGGCCATCATCCAGGAGGAAGCGTTCGAGTCGCTCGACGCGCCGGTCCGGATTCTCGCGGCACTCGATGCGCCGGTGCCGTACTCGCCACCGCTCGAGGACGCTTTTCTGCCAGGCGACGCCGAGATCGCACGCGCGGCGCGACTCTTGCTCGCGTACTAAAGAAGTGACTTCCGACTGCCGACGACGGTAGGCTTGACGAGTCGACCGAAGACTTCCGTGTGATGCTAGTGTAGCGTGTTGGACGATCTGATCCGCAATCTGCGACAGGGTGTACGGGGGCTGGCGAACGCGCCCGGGTTCACGGTCGTTGCCCTTCTGGCGCTGACGCTCGGCATCGGGGCCAACGCCACCATCTTCAGCCTGGCGAACGAGTTTCTCTTCAAGCCGCTGCCGATCGCGCAACCGGAGCGGGGCATACGGCTCTACCGCGCGCCGTTCTCGAATTCAGCCTATACGGACTACGTCGACTATCGCGATCGGAACAGCACGCTCGAGGGCCTGGTCGCGTTCCAGTTGATGACGCTGAGCCTCAAGACCGAGGGGCCCGCGCAGCACATCTGGAGCGAGATCGTCACGTCGAACTATTTCTCCGTGCTCGGCGTACAGCCGGCACTGGGCCGGCTGTTCGGACCTCGCGACGCCCGGGTGCCAGGCACTGATCCGATCGCGGTGCTCAATTACGGGTCCTGGCAGCGCCGCTTCGGCGGCGATTCGGCCGTCATCGGACGCACGATCACGCTGAACGGCCTGAGCTTCAGCATCATCGGCGTGACGCCGCGCGGGTTCGCGAGCATGCTGCCGCCGTTTCTTCCCGAGGTGTACGTGCCGATGATGATGGATCCGCTCCTTCGTCCCGGCACCCAGCGGCTGACGACTCGCAGCACCGCGAACTTTTTCGACACGGTTCAGATCATCGGACGACTGAAGCCCGGTGTCTCGGTCGGGCAGGCGCGCGCCGACCTCGGGACCATCGCGAAGCAGCTCGAACAGGCCTACCCCGCCACCAACCGCGACCGTACGGTAACGGTGATGCCGGCGCGGCCGCTCCACGACCAGATCCAAGGCAACCTGTCGACCTTCCTGTTCTCACTGCAGGCGGCGTCCGCCCTCGTGCTCCTCATCGCGTGCGTGAACATCGGCAATCTGATGCTGGCCCGGGCCGTCACGCGGCGCCGCGAGCTCGCGATCCGCCAGGCGATGGGCGCCAGCCGCGGGCGGCTGCTCGCCCAACTGCTCACCGAGAGCGCGGTGTTGGCGCTGGCAGGCGGCGCCCTCGGGATTCTCTTCACGCTCTGGGCCACGCGAGCCATCGCGACCATGGAGATCCCGGTTGGGTTTCCGGTGACGATGGAGCTGAGCCTCGACAAGCGCGTGCTCGGGTTCACGACGGTGCTCTGCGGCGTAACGGTGCTGGTCTTCGGTCTGGTCCCCGCCTGGCACGCGATGCGGGTCGACCTGCTGCCGCTCTTGAAGGAGGAAGGCGTCTCATCCGGCCAGCAGCCATCACGGACGCGGCTCCGGTCGCTCTTCACGGTCACGCAGGTCGCGCTGTCGCTCGTCCTGCTCGTCGGCGCGGGCCTGTTCTTGAAGAGCCTGAACAACGCCCGATCGATGGACGTCGGGTTCTCGGCCGGTGACGTCCTGACCATGACGGTCGATCTGTCGGTGCGGGGCTACAAGGAGGACCAGGGGCGCGCGTTCTATCGGCAACTCATGGAACGAACGGCGGACCTCCCGGGTGCGGAGGCAAGCAACGTCACGGCGCTTCTTCCGCTGACGAGCTCGACGCTGTACATCAGGGCACTCCGCGATGGCCAGGAGCCGCCGCCCGACGCGCGACGAGCGTTGGAGCCGGTCGGCATCAACATGATTGGTCCCGGCCACTTCTCCACGCTCCGGCTTCCTCTGGTGGCGGGCCGGGATTTCACGCTGCGCGACGATCCGGACGCCCCCGCCGTGGCGATCGTCAACGAACGCTTTACGCGACGGTTCTGGCCGGGTGAAAACGCCGTAGGCAAGCGCTTTCGGGAATGGACCGGGGGCGGAGCACCCGCACCGCTCGTCGAGATCGTCGGCGTCGCGCGCGACGCGAAGTACGCCAGCCTTGGCGAGCCGCCGCGGCTCTTTGTCTATCGTCCGTTGCTGCAGCGGTATTTCAGCAGCGTCTACGTCATGATCAGGACGAGGGGCGATCCGGCCGGCATGCTGGGACTCGTCCAGCGCGAGCTCGACCAGCTCGATCCGAATCTGCCCGTCTACGATGCCAAACGACTGACCGAGGCGACCCGCATCTCTATCATGCCGGCCGAGGTCGCAGGCGTGCTGGTGGGCATCCTTGGGGTGCTGGCGCTGGGGCTCGCGGCCATCGGGATCTACGGCGTGATCGCGTACGGGACGAAGCAGCGTGTCCGCGAGATTGGCGTCCGGATGGCGATGGGCGCCGAGCCGCGCGCCGTGCGGGCGCTCGTCGTGCGGCAGGGCATGCTCTGGGCCTGCGTCGGGATCGCCACCGGCTTCGTGATGGCCATCCTCGTGACCCGGTTCACGTCGGCGCTGCTCTACGACGTCAGCCCGACCGATCCGCTGACGTTTCTGGCGATTGTCCTGATTCTCCTCGTCGTGGCGCTGGTCGCGACCTACATCCCCGCGCGCCGTGCGAGTCGGCTGGATCCCTTGCGCGCGCTGCGCGAACCGTAAATGGCTCGAGGCTACATCGCGAAGAGCTTGTTAAGAACGTAAAACTTCGCGGGCGCCGGGAGTCGGCGCGCGACCGGGTGGTAGACTGTGGATCGTGGGCCCATCCAGAATGACATTGCTGGCGGCGGCGCTGGCGGTGCTGCTCGTGGTGCTGGCCGTCGTGCAGTACCGCTGGGTCGGGCAAGTCAGCGACGGCGAGCGCGAGCAGCTGCGCGCGAGCCTGCAACGACGAGGGCGGGAATTCGCGATGGAGTTGAATCGCGAGCTGGCCCGCGCGTTCGCGACCTTCCAGACAACCCCAATCAGCGAGGAACAGGACGTCGCCGCGCGGCTGGCGGCCGCGTGGCTCGAGTGGACGCGCGACGCCCGCTATCCTCGAATCATCCGCGACGTCTATTTCGTGGAGCCGGCAGACGGAGGAGGTCCCCCGGAACGGCTCTCACGCTTCAATCGGGGGACGGGCCTGCTCGAGGCGACCGAATGGCCCGCGGCGCTCGAGCACCTGCGCCCACGATTCGCGCGTGAAGCGGAAGACGTACAACGCCAGGGCGGATCCAGCTTCACCATCGTGCGGCGGCACGCCCCTCTGGCGGAGGAGATACCTGCCCTCGTGATTCCCGCCATCCGCTTCCGATCGAGAGAAGAGGCTGCGCCGCCCGGTACGATCCGGCCGGCGCTGGCCTACACAATCGCGCTGCTGGATGTGGACTATTTGCGCGGAGACGTCCTGCCCGCCTTGTCGGAGCACCATTTCAATCCCGCCGGGACCACGCCCGAGTTCCTCGTGACGGTCGTGCAGGCGCGCATGCCGTCCAAAGTGGTGTTCCAGTCCACGGCTTCGACCGTCGACCCCGAGCGCGTCGATCTCAGGCAGCCGCTCCTCGAAATCCGGGCCGACGACATGGGACGGGTGCTGCTGGAGCAGACCCGTCACGCGGGCCCACGGGAGAAGAGCCGGACGACGCAGCTTCGATTTGCCGTGGCGGTCCAGCAAGGCGAAGCGGCCGGCGGCCCGCCTTCTGCAACAAGCGCGTGGCAACTGCTCGTGACCCATCGCGCCGGCTCTGTGGACGCGGCGATCCGGGCGGCGCGGACCCGCAACCTGACGATCAGCTTCGGCATCCTCCTGCTCTTCGGCACCAGCATCGCGCTCCTGGTCGTCTCGACCGAGCGGGCCCGGCGACTGGCGGATCGACAGATGGAGTTCGTGGCGGCCGTCTCGCACGAGCTCCGGACGCCTCTGGCCGTGATCCGATCGGCGGGCGAAAACCTGGCGGACGGCGTGGTGGCCGACCCGTCGCAGGTCGAACGATACGGGCGGCTGATCGAAGAACAAGGCCGCTCGCTGAGCGACATGGTCGAGCAGGTCCTCGCCTTCGCCGGCGCGGAGAACGGTCAGCGAATCGCGGCGCGGCAGCCGGTGAACATCGGCGAGCTGCTCGCGGACGTCATCGAGGCGACCGAGCGGATCACCGGTGGATCGTTGACGCTCGAACGCTCGATCGACCACGAACTGCCGCCCATCGAGGGCAATCGAGACGCGCTCAGGCGCGTCTTCCAGAACCTGGTCGACAACGCGGTGAAGTACAGCGGCGACTCCAGCTGGATTGGCGTCGGGGCGTCGGCATCCGGCGGAGAGCTCCGCGTGACGATCACGGATCGAGGCATGGGCATCGAGGCCTCGGAGCTGCGCCGCATCTTCGAGCCGTTCTATCGCGGCCGGGGAGCCAGCGCTGCTCAGATCCACGGAAGCGGTCTCGGCCTGAGCCTCGTCGAGCGGATCGTCCAGGCCCACGGCGGCACGGTCAGCGTCAAGAGCGCGCCGGGACACGGGAGTACGTTCACCGTTGTTCTGCCTGCGCCGCCGGCTTCGTCGGTGAACGAGACGTCCGTAGCGCAGACCTTCAGAGCGTGAGAAAAAATGCCCACGATCACCACGGAGCTCACCGGGCACACGAGAACAATAGGTTCTCTCTATCGGCTCCGTGGTTGAACGGGGTGTTTCACACGCTCTTTAGGTCTGCCACATGAACATTCTCCTTGTCGAGGACGAACCGGGCATCGTCCTGACTCTGACCGATCGGCTCTCCAGCGAAGGCTACGCGGTTCAGAGCGCGGCCGACGGCGATCGCGGCCTGGAGCTGGCGACAACGAGCGGCTTCGACTTGATCGTGCTGGACGTCGGGCTCCCGGGAAAGAACGGCTTCGAGGTCTGTCGCGAGCTGCGCGAGCGCGGTGTTCAGACGCCGGTCATCATGCTCACCGCCCGGGGGCAGGTGGTCGACAAAGTCGTCGGGCTCAAGCTTGGCGCCGACGATTACGTGACCAAGCCGTTCGAGATGGCCGAGCTCGTCGCGCGGATAGAGGCGCGCCTGCGGCGCTCGCCGGCGAGCGGCCTGGTGTCGCGCGAGGCCTATCAGTTCGGGGACATCCGCGTCGACTTCCGCCGCGCCGAGGTCTTTCGCGAGAGCGCGCCGGTGGAGCTTTCGGCTCGCGAGTTCAAGCTGCTCTGCTATTTCATCGAGCATCGCCAGGCGACGCTCTCCCGCGACGAGCTGCTCAACGAGGTCTGGGGCTACGAGTCGATGCCGTCGACCCGGACGGTCGACGTCCACATTGCCTGGCTCCGTCAGAAGATCGAGCCCAATCCCAAACACCCACAGTACATCCTCACGGTTCACGGTCTGGGATATAAGTTCGTAGGGTAGCTCGGCTTGCAGCTCTCAGCTCTCAGCTATCAGCTCTCAGCTACCAGCTATCAGCTTTCAGCTCGATGCTCAGGCTTTCGATCGCCTTCTTCGCTTGTTGGCTCCTGTCCTTTTCCAACGCGCGGGCGCAGTCGGGCGAGTCGGCCGTCTTGATCCACGTGCGGTCTGCCGCCGACGACACGGCGATCGTCGGAGGCTCCGTCACCATCACCGGTCCAGGTCCTTCGTCGGATGTTCGGGTCGATCTCGACAACCGGCAGGGCGATATCCTCGTCCCCTCGCTTCGAGCCGGCCGGTACCGGCTGTCGCTGACCCATCAGGGTTATGACGACGTGGCAGCGAGCCTGGATCTCGCCCCATACGAAATCTTGCGCGTGAGAGTTGTGCTGACTCGCAGCGACGATCCGGCACCATCTCGGATCGTCGTGTTGAGCCAGGCGACGTCCTTTCACGGCCGGACGTTCGACGAAGGGCTCCTGACGGCCCTGCCATCGGGACGCTCGCCCTGGTCGATCGTCGAAACGGCCGACGCGTCCGCAATCGTGGATCGGATCGACGACGGGGGCCTCACAACGGGACGGCCGGGTCTCGTGGGCGTCAACGGCACCTCGTGGACGCAGACCTCTTACGTCTGGGATGGTCACGACGTCACGAGACCCGACGTCACAGGCCTGCCGTTCGTCTATCCGGACTTCGCGTCGGTTGCCCGGCTTTCCCTTGCGTCCGCGCTCCTGCCGGTCGACCTGCGCGGACCAGGGGGCGTGATGCTGATGAACGTTGATCGTGCCCCAACAGAGTGGTCCGGGCGCGCCGCGGTCGCGATCGCGCCCGCTTCCGCCGCACGGACCGATACCCCGGCGCCCGCCATCGATCGGCTGTCGCGGTGGAGTCAGGTGAACCTGTGGGCCGCGGGGCCTGCCGTCGCGAAGCGGCTGCAACTCTCCGGCTCGGCGACCCGCACGACGATGGAGCGGCACGAGAGAGGAGGGCCGAGGACGCTTCCGTCAGAGGTCACGAGCGCGAGCCTGACATCGATCGCACGTATCTCACCTGACCACGAGCTGACGACCGGCGTGGCCCTCAGCGACACGCAACGAGACGAAGATCGGCGGGTTGACGAACTGACCGGCGCGACCGCGGTGGATCTGCGTGGACGATTCCGCATCCAGCGCCGGGACGGTGGAAGCTGGTCGCTTGGCGGCACATACCTGCACGTCACGCTCGATGGGCTCCGCCGCAATCCGAACACTGTCATCGTTGTCGATCCGATCCGCGACGGCCCAATCGTCGATCGGTTGCCTGCGAGAGGTCGACGTGTGTCGGTGTGGCGCGTCGAGACGAGCTGGGCCGCCAGGTCGCGCGCGTCGAGCGGTTGGCTGCATGCCTGGCGCGCGGGCGCGGCCATCAGCCGATCGCGCGCGGTGTCGAGCTGGATCGCTGAGCCCCTCACGCTGGGCGAGGTCGTGGCCGATCGTCCGGCCCGAATCTGGACGTACACGGCCGGCGGGCCGAGCTCGGTCTGGATCGGCACGGATGTCGCCGGATACGTCGCGGAGCGCGCGGCGCTCGGCGACGTGCTCGAGCTGGAGGCGGGCACGCGACTGGACGTGACACGAATGTCCGGCATGGCCTGGTCGAGGATCTCGCCTCGGGTGGGCATCCGGTGGCACATCCGGGAGACGGTGGACATTCTGGGCGGCTACGCGCGATACGCTCACCGGCTGCCGCTCACCCATCTGGCCTTCGGCGATCCAAGAGCGCCATCGGTCGACGTGCGACTCTGGAACGACCGTAACAGGGATGGCGTTCCGCAACCGGCCGAGGCCGGGACACTCGTTGCGCGGCTGGGCCCAGGCAATCGTGATGGCAACCGGTCCAGCCTCGACCCCGATCTCGCGGTCCCGTGGACGGACGAGGTCGTCGCAGGGCTCGAGTGGAAGCCGACTGCGCGCGTGCGGCTCGGCGTCACCGGGCTCCGCCGCCGTGACCGTCGCCTGATCGCGAGCGTCAACTCCGGTCTCGGCCCCTCTGATTTCGACGTGAGGCTGCTAGGCGATCCGGGCGGCGACCTCCTCGATCCGTCGGACGATCAGCGTCTCCCGGTGTTCGAGCGGCGGCCTGACAGCTTCGGCCGCGATCGGGAGATCCTGACGAATCCGCCGGGGCTCGGAAGCTTCTTCGAAGCGCTCGAGATCGTACTGGATCGCCGCGCGGACAATTGGCGACTGCTTTTCGGCGCGACCGCGTCTCGCACGGTTGGCTCCGCCGCAAACCGGGGAGTTGGTCCGTTGTCGAACGATCAGTCGACAGGCGGCGAGCTCTTCCTGGCGCCGAATGCGGCAACGTTCAAGGAAGGCCGGCTGTTCTTCGATCGGGCCTTCACGGTCAAGCTGGCCGGAACGGTCCGTGCCCCGCTGGGGATCGGGCTGGGCTTCATCGCGCGCTACCAGGACGGCCAACCCTTCGCTCGTCTGGTCGTCGTCGACGATCTGGCGCAGGGACCCGACGTGGTGCGGGCCGTTCCAAACGGCCGTCACCGATTTCAGTACCTGGCGACCCTGGACGCTCGTCTCGCCCGGACCTTCACGGTGCTGAACGGCGCGCTCACGATCTCGCTTGACGCCTTCAACCTGCTGAACGACGCTAACGAAGTTGAAGAGGACGTGGTCTCTGGCCCGCGATTCCGCGCCGTCACCGCCGTACAGCCGCCCAGGACGATACGGGTGGGCCTCGCGGTGTCGTTCTGAGTCGATCGTCGTCGTGATCCTGATCGCGGTGACCCTCGTCGCCACCGCCTCGGCACAACGCAGGGATAGACGTCTGCCCGCGGCCGAGCTGTTCAGGCGGGAGGCGCTGCTGCGCCCCTACTTCGAGCTGGTGCGCGCGTACCGGCATCGCGATCCCTCCCCTCTCGAGACGATCCGCAACGCGAGCCTCTGGCCCCAGGACCGTCTGCAGAAAACTCACGACCTGCTCCGCGAGATCCAGCCGAACATCTACGACAAGGCCATCCAGCCGGTGGATTGGAAGCCGATCGTGCTGCGAGCCGCCGCGATGCTGCACACGGACGCGATGTTTGGATCGCTGGACGAGGGATTGTCGATCACACCGGGCATCCACCGAGCGATGGCCGTCGCGCTGGTGAAGCTGCTCGAAGGGCCCGCTGACCGCCGGTTTGCCGCCCGGTGGTTCGTCGTGACTACGACAATCCTTCGCTGGCATAACAGACCGTTCGAGGCGATTGCCCACGCGACCGACGGACTGGGACAATTCCCCAACGCGGCCGACCTGCTGCTGCTCGCCGGCACGCTTCACGAAGACATCGCGCGGCATGATTTCGTGGTGGCTGCGGCGCCCATGAGTGGCGCGGAACGGCTGAACGAGGCCGAGCGCCACTTCCGCCGCTCGCTGGCGGCGGATGCCGCGCAGGAGGAAGCGCAGCTTCACCTCGGGCGCGTGCTGCACCTGCGCGGCCAACGGGCCGAGGCGATGGAACGGTTGACGCCGATCGCGGAACGCTCAGGGAAGGCAGTGCTGCGCTACCTTGCCTACCTGTTCCTGGGCGCCATCTACGAGGATGAGGCCGGCTGGACCGAGGCCGAGCGGTGCTATCGGGCGGCGATTGAGCTCCAGCCGCGCGAGCAGTCGGCCGACGTCGCGTTGAGCGCGCTCTTCGATCGGCTCGGACGGCGCCGCGATTCATACGACCACCTCGTTGGGGCGCTCAAGAATGGTCCCCGGCTCAGCTCCGATCCGTGGTGGACGTATGTGTTCGGGCCACCGCAGGAGATGCTGCTGCCGGGCTTCCTGTCGCTGCGCGAAGAGGTGATGGAGTGAAGCGCCGTGCTGTCGCCCTGCTCGTGGCCATCGGCCCGGCAGTCGCCGCCACTCCGGCGAGCACCCAGCAGCCCACATTCACGACACGCGTCGATCTGGTACGGGTCGATGTCTCGGTCACGAGAGGCCGCCAACCGGTCGGCGGATTGCGAGCGGCGGATTTCGAGGTCTTCGACAACGGCGTCCGCCAGCAGATCGAGAGCGCGAGCATCGAACGTCTCCCACTCAATGTCTTCTTCGTGATCGACGTCAGCCAAAGCGTCGCGGGCGCCAAGCTCGATGAACTTCGCGAAGCCGCGGAAACCTTCCTGGATGGTCTTGAAGGCGACGACCGCGCCGGCCTGATCACCTTCTCGCACGAGGTGCTCCTTGGGAGCGACCTCACGCCAAGTCGATCGTCGATCGCCGAGGCGTTGCAACAGCCGGTGGCCAGCGGTGGCACCTCGCTCAGAGACGCGATTTACGCCGGCCTTGCTCTTCGCCGCGCCGACGCGCACCGTGAAGTGCTCCTGGTCTGCACCGATGGTCTCGACACTGCGAGCTGGCTAACCGAAGCCCAATTGCAGGCTGCCGCCAGTCGAGGCAACTCTCTCCTTTATGTGGTGGGCCTCGCCCCACCGGGACCGGGCCAGAAACGGTCCGGCAGCGAGTCGTTCCTGGCAAAGCTGGCCGATCTCTCCGGCGGCCGCGTGTGGCATGCCGAATCGAGCGACTGGCTGAAGCGGGCGTTTCTCGAAGTCCTCGCGGACATTCGCACGCGCTACATGCTGACGTACTACCCGACGAACGTGCCGCTTGACGGCTGGCATGCGCTCACGGTGCGAGTCGCACGCCAGGGCCTCATCGTGAAAGCCCGTGAGGGCTACTACGCCGAGAAACCATGACACGTCGTCGGCTTCCTGCGCGGCTGCTGCTTGTCGTCGGTGGCACGTCCATCGCGTTGGTCGGTCTCGTCCACACGCCGATCGTGCGATCGCGGCTGGCCGGGTGGGTCATCGAACGGCTGCGATCGGATTACCGCGTTGCCGTCTCGGTCGGCCGCGTCGATTACAACCTGTTCTTCCTCACCGTTCGGATTCATGACCTCGTCGCGGCGTCAGCCGCGCATCCAGACGCGCCGTTCTTTCGGGTGCGAGAGCTGGCGGTGGATCTGCCCTGGACGCTGGTCTGGCATCGCGGAGGCGAGGTCGACGTCCAGTCGCTACGCCTGCTCGCGCCGGGCATTTCGATTCGGCGATTCAAAGACGGCACGCTGAACCTTCCCGGACCTCGCGGCCCCGAGCCTTCGACCCCGCCGGTCGTTCGCTTCGCGGCCCTGACGATCGAGCGGCTCGACGTGTCCTATGTCGACGAGGTGCGAGACCTACGCTTCGAGACTCGCAGTCTTTCCTTGTCGCTGGCACCGGGCCTGGCGCAACAGATCGAAGGCCCGCTGGCGGCTGAGGGCGGACCAGCGCTGACGCTTGGCGGGCACACAATTCGAAGCAGCCGGTTCACCGGCACGATCGGCTTCGACGGTCGCGCGCTCGAGATCCGCACGTTGGAGCTCGCCATTCCTCAGGCCCGCCTGGACGTGAACGGCCGGATCGATCGGTTGCTCGCCTCTCCGACGATCGATGCGCGCCTCGAAGGGCGCGTGAACCTGGACGCGCTGTCCGCATTTGCGTTCCCGGACACGTCGCTCGCACGAGATCTCCACGGCACCCTGGACATGAGCGGACGGCTCACGGGCGAGCTGGGCAACCCGATCATCGACCTCGTGGCTCGAGGCCGAGGCGTGCGCTGGCGCGACCTCACGGCGACGGAGCTCGAGGCACGCGGGCGCCTGTCGGCGCAAGAAGCGGCCGTGCAGCACGTTCGTGCGCGCGTCGGCGACGGCTCGCTCGACGCACGCGTCCGGTGGCCGTTCGAAACGGGTGCGACCCGGGATATCAGCGCGAGCTGGCGGCGTCTGGACGCCGCCCTCCTTCGAAGCCTGATGCCTGCGTTCCGTTACAGGCTGGCCGCCGTGGTCGACGGCGAGTTGACCCTCAGCGCCGACCGGGTCGACCTCGCGTCGGCCAGGGCAACGATCCGGAATCACACCGTCGCCGCGCGCGATAGGCCCGGCATCCCGATCGACGGCTCGCTCGAGCTGCAGCTTGACCGTGGCACGTGGCGCCTTCACCACGCTCACAAGATCGCCAATGGCGCCGAGGTCGATTCCGAGCTCCACGGCCGGCTGGCCGCCCGGATCCTCGATTCCACCGTCGAGGGCACCTCGAACGTCCGTATCTCGCGCCTCGACGCGACGGCCGCGTCGTTTCGTCGCGTCGGGATCGCGGTTCCCGACGGGCTCGATCAAGTGCGGGGCGACATCCTCGGCGTGCTCCAGGTCGCGGGCCGGCTCGAGCGGCCACAAGTCGCGGGCTCGTGGCAGTCCCAAAACCTCATCGTGCAGGACATCGGTCCAGTGGCCGCGTCCGCTTCGTTCGCCGCCGACACGCGCGGCGCGACGGTCGATCGACTCGAGGCTCGCCTCGGCAGCAACACCGTGACGGCCAGCGGCTCGCTGATGTTCAACGACGGTACGATCCGCGGCCGACTCGAGGGCGCCCTGAACGATCTTCCGGTCCTCGCGCGTGTCGCCAAGGTGCCGGCCGCATGGCTGCCAACCGGCACCTTCTCGCTGAAGGGCCCTTTCGGAGGAACGTTGGCGTCACCGTCGCTCTCAACCGAGGTCGACGGCCAGCTCTCACTCGCCGGCCAGGATCTGGGCCGCGTATCAGGACACGTGGAGGTGGCCGACGGCCGCGCGAACCTGTCGGTCGGCGTTCCTGTGTTCGGCGCGAACGCCGACGCCGTGATCGCCCTGACGCGCCCGTTCGAGTTCGCGGCGCGCGCCGCGTCCACGCGGCTCGATGTCGGCAAGCTGCCCCTCGACTGGATTCGCGCCCGTCGGATCGGCGGCTCCATCGATCTGAGAGGCGGCGCATCGGGATCGCTGGATCAGCTCGCCGACGTCAAGGCCAGCGCTGACGTCGATCCGTTCGACCTCACGATCGACCACTCGGCGATCCATCTTGCCGCTCCCGCACATCTCGAGTACTCGGGCCATCAGATCGCGATCCGCGGGATCCGGCTGGTCTCGGGAGATTCGGAGCTGCTCGCTGACGGGGCGATCGGCTCGCCGGCCGACACCTTGACGATGAGGCTCGCAGGGAGCCTTCGCGACCTCGGCACCCTCGCCGGCCGCAGGCTGCCCGAGCCGATCGCGGGAATCGACGTGCGGGCGAGCTACGCGAGCGGGATCCTGCGTCTCGAGAGCGCACGTGGCTCCTGGCAAGATGCGACCTTGACAGCCTCGGGCGAGGCGCCAGTTCGGATCTTCGCGGCCCATCTTCCAGATTTCGTGCGGACGCGGCTCGCGCCGGACGGAGCCCGGCTGGAGCCGGGCGCGACGACGCTCACCGCCGACCCGACGACGGCCCGGACAAAGCCAGGCGCGACGACTGCAGGTGCCGCCAGCCCTGCGCGTCTCGACGTGCGAGTGGAACACGTCACGTCGAGCGTGCTCGCGGACACAGTTGCGCAGGAGACTCGCCAAGCGATCGTCGGAACCGCCAATGTCGCCGCGCATGTCGAAGCCGACGTGCTCGATCTCGCACGAACCCGGGGCACGATCGCGGTCGAGAGCGGTCCCTGGTCGATTCAGGGCATTCAGTTCGGCCCGGTTCGTCCACCTCACCTGTCCCTTTCGGGCGGGCGTCTTCTGGTCGACGCGTTCGACTGGCGGATGCTCGATCGGCCGGAGAACCTGGTGTCGGTGTCGGGCGGCCTCGAGTTCGATCCAGCCCCGCCGAGATGGGATGCGCGCGTGACCGGCACGACGGACCTGCGCATCGCCGGCGCGTTCCTTCCCGAGATCACGACGTTCGGCGACGCGGCGCTCGACGTCCACCTGACGGGACCGGCCGAGGGCCCGCGCATCGACGGTCAGATCCGGGTGGCCAACGCCGGACTGACGCTGTCCGATCCGGCCCTGGCCGTTACGGATCTCCGGGGCACCCTGCAGCTCTCCGAGACGAAGGTGACCACACAGGATCTGGAGGGCCGGGCGAACGGCG
>JACOUA010000006.1 GCA_016178075.1 Acidobacteriota bacterium | reverse complement strand
TCGCGCGGTCGGTTGCCCTCTCGCGCCGGACCGCGACTACATGGTGAACGAGCAATTCTCATGACTGACACGTTACAGTCAGTTAGAACAGCCAGGGTTGGCCTGGCGTGACCAGAGAACACACAGACCACAGAGAAAAATCGGTCTTCCACCCTTTTGAGTACTGTATCTCTGTGGTCTCTGTGAGCTCTGTGGTTGGCTTTTGACATGCGTTTCACCCTCAATGGCCAGCGGGTCGACGTGGCGGCGCACCCGATGAAGCGCCTGCTGGACGTCTTGCGCGAGGACTGCGGGCTCACCGGCACGAAGGAAGGATGCGGCGAGGGCGAATGCGGCGCCTGCACCGTGCTCATCGACGGGCAGCCGATCAACTCGTGCCTCGTGCCGTTCGCCCAAGTTCACGGCGCCCGCGTCACGACCATCGAGGGCCTCGATCGCTCCCATCCGCTGCAGACGACCTTCGTGACCGAAGGTGGGGCGCAGTGCGGGATCTGCACGCCAGGGATGATTCTGGCGGCGACGGCGCTCCCCTCGAATGCCTCGCTCGACCAGATTCGCGAAGGGCTCGCGGGAAACCTGTGTCGGTGTACGGGATATACAGGGATCTACCGGGCGATCAGAAAAGCATCACGACGGAAACCGCAGAGGACGCAGAGAACAGTGAACCGTGGAAGAACCCGGCGTTGACGCACGTCTGACCGAAGCGGCGCTGAATGAGCTCACAGAGAAGATCATCGGCGCGGCAATTGCTGTTCATCGAGAACTCGGTCCTGGCTTGCTCGAATCCGCATACGAGCGGTGCCTCGCCTACGAACTTCACGAACGCGCCTTGGGTTTCGAGATACAAAAGCCGCTTCCGCTCGTCTACAAGGGGGTGCACCTCGATTGCGGCTTTCGGATGGATGTGGTCGTCGAGAATGCAGTCGTTGTTGAAATCAAATCGATCGACCGGATCACTCGCGTCCACGTGGCTCAGATGTTGTCGTACTTGAAGCTTTCCGGACACCGGGTCGGGTTGCTGATCAACTTCAACGTTCCACGACTGCTTGACGGCGTTCGGCGTTTAGTGAATCAGCTTTGACCAATTTTCCTCTGCGCTCTCTGCGTGCTCTGCGGTAAGTATTGTGCGCACAGCAGTCTCCGATCTCACCCTCCTCGAACCCCGGTCGCTGAAGCACGCGCTCGCGCTGCTTCGCGACGAAGGGCCGCTGACGCCGGTCGCCGGGTGTACGGACCTGTACGTGTCGCTGAATTTCGGGACGCTGAGTGCGACACGCTATCTCAACCTCTGGAGCCTCGACGAGCTCCGGCGAATCGAGCGGCGCGGCCACATCCTGTCGATTGGCGCGCTCGCCACCTACACCGAGCTGATCGAGTCCAGCGTTGTCCGGCGTCGACTCCCCGCGCTGGTGGCCGCGGCAAAGACGATCGGCGGACCCCAGATCCAGAACCGCGGCACGTTGGGCGGGAACATCGCGAACGGATCTCCGGCCGGCGACTCGCTTCCGGTGCTGGTCGCGTGCGACGCGGTCGTGGTGCTTCGAAGCGCCGTCGGCACCCGACGGGTGTCGGTCACGAGCTTCTACACCGGCTACCGCCAGACCGTGATGCGACCCGACGAGCTCATCGTTGCCGTCGAGATGCCTCAGGTGAAAGGCCGCCAGTGGTTTCGCAAGGTCGGCACGCGCGCCGCGCAGGCAATCTCCAAGGTCGTCATGGCCGGCGTGCGGTCGGAACGTCCGCGCCTTGCCGTGGGCAGCGTCGGGCCGACCGTCATCCGCGCGTGGAACACCGAAGCGGCGCTCGCCGGGGGAGCTTCGCTGGTCGAGGCACAGCGCGTGCTTGATTCCGAGATCGCTCCGATTGATGATCTCCGCTCGACCGCCGACTACCGCCGCCGGGTGTCGGCGAATCTTCTGGCGCGGTTCTGGGAGGAAACGTCGTGAGACCGAGGGAAAAGGCAGAAACCGCAGAGACCGCGGAGAGCGCAGAGAAAACCAGGTGTCTTGCAAAGGTTCTCTGCGTGCTCTGCGTGCTCTGCGGTTGCGTTTGGGCCGCACAGCCGCCGGGCAGCCCCTTGAAACCCAAACCTCCGCCACCACCGTCGGCGACAGAACCGGCGCCAGCCCAGGCCGGGCCCGACTTCACGGCCGCTCGCGACGAGGCGGTCAAGATCCTTCAAGGCCTCGTACGGATCGACACGAGCAATCCCCCGGGCAACGAGACGCTCGCCGCCCGGTATCTGAAGAGTTTCCTCGACAAGGCGCAGATCGACTCCGAGATCCTCGGGCTCGACGAGACGCGCGGCAACCTCGTCGCCCGCCTCAAGGGCAGCGGCGAGAAGAAGCCAATCCTGCTTATGGGCCACACCGATGTCGTCGGCGTCGAGCGGGAGAAATGGACGGTCGATCCCTTCGCCGCTGAGATCAAGGACGGCTACGTCTACGGCCGCGGAGCGTCGGACGACAAAGGGATGACGTCGGTCGCCTTCCAGGTCTTCCTGATGCTCGCGCGGGAAAAGGTGACGCTCGATCGCGATGTCATCTTCCTCGCGGAGGCAGGCGAGGAGGGATCGAGCAGCGTCGGCATCCAGTACATGGTCGAACAACAGTGGGACAAGATTGCCTGCGAGTTCGCCCTGAACGAAGGCGGCTGGATGCTGCAGCGTGACGGCGAGGTGCAGTACGTGGGCGTCGCCTCGACCGAGAAGGTCCCGCGGGGGATCCGCCTCGTGGCCAAAGGCACCTCCGGTCACGGCTCGATGCCGCGCCTCGACAACGCCATCGTGCATCTGTCTGCCGCTGTGGCGAAGATCGGCGCATGGCAGCCGCCCATGCGCCTGAACGAAACGACGCACACGTTCTTCAAGCGGCTGGCGAAGGTCAGTCCCCCCGAGGAGGCCGCCCTCTACGACGTCCTCGACGACCCGTCGAAGAATCAGGCGGCGCAGGAGATCATTCGCCGGACCAGCATCATGTACAACTCGATGCTGCGGACCTCGCTGTCGCCGACGATCATCAAGGGCGGCTTCCGCAGCAACGTGATCCCGGCCGACGCCGAGGTCACCATCGACGTCCGCGCCCTGCCGGACGAGGACATGGAGAAGTTCGTCGCGTTGCTGAAGAAAGTGATCGACGACCCGGCCGTCGACATCGTCCCCCCGGCGCGCTCGCGGGTGGCGCCGCAGCCCTCGCGGCTCGACACGGCCATGTTCGTCGCGCTGGAGCACGCGCAGGCGGCGGTCTTTCCCACCGCCGTGACCCTGCCGGTCATGCTCACCGGCGCGACCGACTCGGCGCCGCTTCGCGCCAAAGGCGTGCACGCGTACGGGCTCGGCAGCGTCGTGAGCGAAGAGGACCGGGCCCGCGTGCACGGCAACGACGAGCGGTTGTCCATCGAGGGCATCGGCAAGTTCGTGGAGCTGATGTATCGCGCGGTCAAGGACGTCGCGGCGACGCCGCCCCAATATCTCGGTCTCGGCTGCCGCAATGAGCACTGAAACAAACCGCAGAGACCACAGAGACCGCAGAGATCGCAGAGACAATAATGGTTTTGGCCTTGCCAAGATTTCTCTGCGCCCTCTGCGTGCTCTGCGGTAGGTTTTTCACAGGCGCTGAGAGCTGAGATGCCCTCATCCAACCAGATCGAACGCGCCGACGGCCGCGTCGAGCTCGTCGACGCCAGCCGCGTCGAGCGCAGCCTGCTCTACAACCACGACCTCGCGCCGGTGCCGATCGAGCGG
>JACOUA010000005.1 GCA_016178075.1 Acidobacteriota bacterium | reverse complement strand
CGGATCCGCTCGGGATGCACGCGCGCATAGCCCATGAGCATGCTCGCCACGGTCAGCTTCGCCTTCACGGCGGGTTCCTCGCGGGGAATCCCGGTGAGCATGCCGTTGAAGGTCAGAGTCCTGGCGTCTCCCCAGATAAGCGAGTCGACGACCATTCCCTTGAGCACGTTGTAGGAGAAGTTGAAGAAGAAGGAGAGAGGCGAGTACGTGCGACTCGATGGTCGATGTTCTTCGAATCGCTCGATCAAATCCTGCCGGTGGTCGTGAAAGAGGTCGCGGAACTCCGAACGGTCGGCTTCGCACACGGAGAGAGACGCCAGCGGGTGATCGCCGATGAACGCGTTGGCGTCAGGCGAGAGTCCGTTCAGGATTCCCTCGACGACGAGGTCCTCGTGGACCGGAGCATCGCCGGGAACACGCACCCGAGCGTACTCTCTCATCAACGTCGCCAGCGCATAGCACAGCCATGGATAGTCCACGACGTTGTCATTGCGCATGTAGCCCAGGTCTCTGCCATAGGTCGCTTCGAAACCAAATCGCAGGTGGCCGCCAAGACTGGCCGCGTGGCTGAGGGCGATCTTCGTCTGATGTTCCCGATTCAACCTCCTGACCCGGTCGAGCAGGATGGCGTACCCCTGTTCGTCGAGCTCGTAGTGTGAGGTTGCGATGAGGAGGAGGGTTTCCGCGTTGTCGACGAATCGGTGTCCGCTGCCGGCAGGGCTTTGCAGGTGTCCGAGCAGCTGGTTCACACGATCGAGGTTCTCGTCCGGGTCGCCTTCCTCCCAGACCTTCACCGAGAGAAGCGCCAGGATGTACAGGAAGTAGTAGTCCAGCAGAATGGCGAGCGAGACGCCGTCAGGCTGCTCGGTGCCGCGCTGCTCGAACACGTAGGTGAGGACGTCGACCGCGATGGTGTCCTCGTTGACGTTGTCCACCGTGCCGTCCCAGTCATGGAGCACGTGAAACCCATGCTGACGGGCATGGCTGTCGTAGGTCGCGACGACCGGTGCGAGCCGAATGTGCTGTTCGCCGCCCGTCCAGGCATGGGAGGCCATGCAGTCACGCAGCCGTAGGAGCGCGTGGCCGAAATCTCTGGCAGCCGCGGCATCGCCCAGGACCTCTTGACGCAACGTGCCTGTCAGAGCCGCCTCGAGCAGCGTGCACGCGCCGTCAAAGGAAATCGCCGGCGTCGAGGGCTCGGCTTTACGTCCAGGCCTCATGGCTAGGGTGATTGACGCTGAGCGTTCCAGAACAGCACGAGCCCCACGAGCATGATGATGAGGGCCTGCCCGACGAGGTTGGCTTCGTAGTTGAGGACGTTGGCCGTGCCGGCGGGAGGAACGAACACCAGCGCCAGCGAGATCGCCGTCGCCGCGAAGCCGACGGCCGCCACGGCCCACAGTCCCCTGCGTCCTCCCGGCAGACGAACGGCATCGGGCGCGACATCAGTGGTTGGGAGCCGGACCAGCGCGATGAACAGATAGAGATAGGGGACGAAGTAAATCAGGATGGTCAGGTTGACCATGATGTCGTACGCCTCCTGCACCGTCGTCTGCGATCCGCTGATGGTCAGGAAAACGCTGGTGAGGAAAATAGCGGAGGCGACGAGCCCCTGGACGACGAGCGCGACGTGGGGGGTGCGGAATGTGGGATGCAGGCGGCCGAATGAGGCAGGCAGCACACGGTCCTCGCCCGCGGCAAACTGCACGCGTCCGCTGCCGGCAAACCACGAGCTCGTGCCGGCGAACGACCCCAGCGCGAGCAGCGCCCCCATGAGCGCGCCCATCCCGCCCAGCCCAATGCGTGCCGACACGAGATTGATCGCATCGACGATGCCGCTGCGCTCCTGGAGCGCCGAGGCGGGCACGGCGACGAGCACGGACGCGGAGCCGACCACATAAATCACGACAACGACCGCGCCGGCGATCAGCACGCCGCGCGGGATCGTTCGGCGTGGGTCGCGAACTTCCTGGCCGACGAACGACGAGAGCTCGAACCCCGAAAACGCGAAACACATCGCGGACCAGAGGCTCACCGTGGTCCACACGTCCTCGCGCGGGACGAGTGCGGCGGGCGCGAACGACGTTGCGCTGCCGAAGGTCGCACACGCCACGGCGCCAAATCCGATGAGCAGCGCCGCCGGTATCCAGGTGGCGACGCTGCCGGCGTTTTGCAGCCACTTGCCGGCCGTCAGCCCCACGACGTTCAGCGCGACGCAGATCCAGAGGGCGATGAGAACGAAGGCAACGGAATACCACCGGCTGTCGGCCATCTGCTGGTAGCGATCGCCGAAGACGAGGACCGCGTTTGCCGCGGCGAACAACAGGAGCGATGGAAAGTAAAACAGGTTGTTCACCCACAGGCACCAGGCGCAGATGAAGCCGTGAAACGGCCCGAAGGTGCGGCGGGCCCAGGCGTAGAGGCCGCCTTGATCGGGATAGCGGCTGGACAGGTGGATGACCGCCGCGGCCAGCGGCAGGAAGAACGCGACGCACGCGAGCAGCCAGAGCGTGACCGACGGCGCGCCGACCCGGGCGCCGCGCGCGATCCACCTCAGCCCCACGACGCCGACGACGTTCATGCCGACGACGTCCCAGAGCCCGAGTGCCGTGATGAACGGCTGGTCGCGCGAGGCCAACTGGGATGCGTCCGCGCCCACGGGACGGGAGCGTAACAGGTCCCGCGCTCGGTGGTAAAGTCAGATCCCTATGCATCGACAGCCGCTCGCCTACCTCGATCGCGAGTTTCTGGAGAGCGAGGACGCCCGCCCTGTTCGGATTCTCGCCGAATACTTCGAGCCGCTTCATCGCTTCAAGGAACAGAACATCCAGGACACGGTCGTCTTCTTCGGATCGGCACGCGTCCACAGCCGCGAGTACGCCGAGCAGGCCGTGGCCAGGCTCACGCGCCGGTTCGGCGGGTCGGAGTCCGCAGACTACGAAAGTCTGCTGGCCCGGAGCCGCAAAGCGCTGGAGTGGTCGCGGTACTACGAGGACGCGCGCACGCTCGCCCGCGAGCTGACGGCGTGGAGCTCGACCCTCAAGTTCCCTCATCATCGGTTCGTCGTCTGCTCCGGCGGCGGCCCCGGCATCATGGAAGCGGCCAATCGAGGGGCGCACGAGGGCGGTGGGAAGAGCATCGGGCTGAACATCCACCTGCCGTTCGAGCAGGGCGCCAACCGCTACATCACCAAAGGGCTGCACTTCGAGTTCCACTATTTCTTCATGCGCAAGTTCTGGTTCGCCTACCTGGCCAAAGCCCTCGTGATCTTTCCGGGCGGCTTCGGGACGTTGGACGAGCTCTTCGAGATCCTCACGCTCGCGCAGACGCGCAAACTGGCGAAGGAAATCGGCGTCGTCCTGTACGGCCGGGAGTACTGGGATCAAATGTTCCGACTGGAACCGCTGGCGGAGTGGGGCGCGATCGATCAAAAGGACCTCGCGCTCCTGCGGTACTGCGATACAGTCGGAGAAGCGTTCGACTACCTGCGCGATCACCTGGTGCGCTATCACCTCACGCCGACGACGAGGCAAGAAGAGCAGGCGCCGGGGATCGCGAAGACGCGGAGCTGAGCCGCGGAGCGGAGCGACCCGCCTCCGCTCTTCGAGCTTCGGCGGGCAAGGCTGCTTGTCCGCCGTAGCCTTGGCGAAGGCGGATGGCAGGTCGTGGGCGTGGGGCCCCACGCGTCGACAAGCGTGGCCAGGTGTCACGAGTCGGCGCGGCGAGCGAGAGCGAGCCGTGGCAGGTCGTGGGGGTGGGGCCCCACGACGAGTCAAATAAGGAGGCCACATGAGCGAACAGGAACGCGAGGCCCTGATTGCCAAATACAAGGACGGCTATCGCGCGGTTGCCGACGCGCTGGCGGGGGCCAGCGACCAGGAGCTCGACGCGCGGCCGGCGCCGGGCAAGTGGACGGCGCGCGAGATCGTGCATCACCTCGCCGACAGCGAGATGGAATCGGCGCTGCGGCTGCGGCGCCTGATCGCGCTCGACACGCCGACGCTCCAGGGATACGACCAGGACGAGTTCTCGCGCCGGCTGCACTACGACCGGCCGATTCACGCGTCGCTCGACGCGTTTCGCGCGGCGCGCAGCACGACGGGGGACTTGATCGATCGGATGAAGCCCGGCGACTGGCAGCGCGAGGGCGTCCACACCGAGAGCGGCCGCTACAGTGCGGAGACGTGGCTCCAGATCTACGCGGCCCACGCGCACAACCACGCGGAGCAGATCCGCCGCGCGCGGGCGGCGGGGAAAGGATAGGGACAGGTGTTGCGGAAGCGGTCGAAGTGGTCCGCTTCGACCGCTCCTCAATAGAGGAGATACCCGCGCCGAGTTTTCTCGAATTCCCGCTCGCCCGTCTGCCACGTCGCCGCGAAGTCCTCGACCGTCATCCCCGCGTCGATCGCCCTCCTCAGGTGATCCGATCCCCACAGAACGTCGATTGTCGGCTTGTCGAACACGTACTCGTACGGCGCCTCACGCCATGTGAAGCGTCCGTCGCTGTGTTTGCAGAACTCCGCCAGGAGCGCGACGCCCGTCAGGACGGGTCGGAAGCGGGTCCGGTCGATGACGTGAACCTGCACGCCGCCGCAGGGCTGCCGCGCGTGTTTGTGAAACGTCGGCTGGAACATGGTCGGTCGGAAGAAGACGCCTGGGAGGCGTCGGGCGTTCATCGCGGAAGCCAAACGCTCCGCCTGGATCCACGGTGCGCCCAGCAGCTCGAAGGGGCGGGTCGTGCCGCGGCCTTCCGAGATGTTCGTCCCCTCGAACAGGACCGTTCCGGGATAGACGATCGCGGTGTCGATCGTCGGGATGTTGGGTGAGGTCATCACCCAGGGCAGGCCGGTCTGGTCGAAGTACGTCTCGCGCGTCCACCCCTCCATCCGCACAACGTTCAGCTCGGCGCCGACCCCGAAACGCTCGTTGAAGAGCCGCGCCAGCTCGCCGATCGTCAGGCCGTGACGCATCGGGATCGGGAACTGCCCGACGAACGACTCGAAGCCCGGCACGAGCGGCTCGCCCTCGACGGCGGTCCCGCCGATCGGATTCGGGCGATCGCACACGACGACGCGTAAGCCGTGCCGGCGCGCGGCGCGCAGGCAGTTCGCCATCGTGTACACGTACGTGTAGATCCTCGTGCCGACGTCCGGAAGATCGATGACGAGCGCGTCGAGCCCCTCCAGCATCGCTGCGGTCGGCTCCCGCGTCTCGCTGTAGAGCGAATAGACCGGCACGCGTCGGGCCTCGTCCTGCCCGTGAGGCGTCTCGATCATGTCGTCCTGAACCGTCGACTGGAATCCGTGCTGCGGACCGAAGAGCGAGGCGAGCCTGGCGCCGCTTCGTGTCACCAGCTCGCTCGCGTGACGAAAGCCGGCGCCGACGGAGGCAGGATTGCAGACGAGCCCGACCCGTAGGCCCTCGAGTCCCTGCGAGCCGGCGAGTCGTTCAAGACCAGTCGTGACCAGACTCGTACTCCCGTAGCGCAGGCCTTCAGGTCTGCGCAGATCACTCGTCGTTCCGCTCGGCCTCGTCGAAGGGGAGAGGATCCTGGTCGATCGCGACCGGCTCGTCGCCGGTCGGGCGCGGCAGATCGAGCAGCAGTCGGATCACGTCGCGGTCGCGCTCGGCGGCGCTTCGGAACGCGTCGAGCAGGCGGCGCTGCTCCGCGGAGAGCTCGGTCCGCATCTTCAGCCCGGCCGCGCGCGAGACGAGGTGGAGGAAGTCCATCTGCAGCGCGTCCACCACGCGCTCGAGGCTTTCGATCTCGAAGTTCCGGCCTTCCTCGATATGTCGAATCGTCTCGGCGTGCACGCCCGCATGCCCCGCGAGCGCGGCGCGGGTCTGGCCCGCCGCAGCCCTCGTGGACTTGATGAGCTCGCCGAGCTGTTCGCGAAACCGCGCCGACGCGGATCGCGGGCGGCGGCGGCGGCGGGCACGTTTCGGCATGACTGCGGCACGCTACGGCAGGAGCGCGGCGCTGTCAATGGTCGAGGGGCGGATGCTAAGCTGGCAAAACCGTGACGACATCGGTGCAAGAGGTGGACCTCACGCGCTCGCGGCGCGTCTGGGCGACGGTTCGGGAGGCGGTTCGGGGATCGTCCATCGACTACACGACCGCGCCAATTGGCCGCGCGATCGTCATGCTGGCGATCCCGATGGTCATGGAGATGGCCATGGAGTCGATCTTCGCGGTCGCCGACGTGTTCTGGGTCGCGCACCTGGGGGCGGATGCCGTTGCGACCGTCGGGCTGACCGAATCGATGCTCACCATGGTCTACACGCTGGCCATGGGGCTCTCGATTGGCGCCACAGCGCTCGTAGCCCGCCGTGTCGGAGAGAAGGATCTCGACGGCGCCGCGCGCGCCGCCGCCCAATCGATCGTCCTCGGGATCCTCGTCGCGTTGGCCATCGGCGCCATCGGCGCCTCACAGGGGCCGAACCTGCTCGGCCTGATGGGTGCGTCGCCGTCGGTCATCGCCACGGGCAGCCGGTTCACGCGCGTGATGCTCGGTGGCAACGTCACCGTCGTGTTGCTGTTTCTCATCAACGCCGCGTTCCGCGGCGCCGGCAACGCCGCGATCGCGATGCGGGTGTTGTGGCTTGGCAACATCATCAATATCCTGCTCGGCCCCTGCCTGATCTTCGGCCCCGGACCGTTTCCGGCCCTCGGGGTCACAGGGGCGGCCATCGCCACGAACATCGGACGCGGCACCGCGGTGCTCTGCCAGATATTCGTGCTCGCGCGAGGCTATGGCCGTATCCGGGTCGGCCGCCGCGATCTCCGGCTCGACCTCGCGATCATGTCACGCGTGCTCCGGCTGTCAGGATCCGGGACGCTGCAGATTCTCATCGGGACGGCGAGCTACGTGGGCCTCGTACGGATTCTGTCCACGTTCGGCAGCGCCGCGCTCGCCGGCTACACGATCGGCATCCGGATCATCGTCTTCGCGATACTGCCTTCATTTGGCATCAGCAACGCCGCCGCAACGATGGTCGGGCAGAATCTCGGCGCGAAGCAGCCCGACCGGGCCGAGCGTGCCGTCTGGACGGCCGCCTTCTACAACATGTTGTTCCTCGGGAGCGTCGGTGTCGTGTTTCTGCTCTTCGCGCGCGTGATCACGTCGGCGTTCACGAGCGACCCCGCTGTCGAGCAGTTCGCGGTCGCATGCCTGCGCACCGTCAGCCTCGGCTTCGTCTTTTACGCGTACGGCATGGTGCTGACCCAGTCGTTCAACGGCGCGGGCGACACCTGGACCCCGACGATGATCAACCTGTTCGTGTTCTGGCTGTGGGAAATCCCACTGGCCTGGTTGCTGTCTCATCAGTTCAGGCTTGGCGCGCTCGGCGTCTTCGTCGCGCTCGCCGTCGCGTACTCGACGCTCGCGGTGGTGAGCGCCATCTTCTTCAAACGAGGCCGATGGCGGACGATGAAGGTCTGATGCGCTCACACGCCGAGTGAGCCGAGGAACAGCCTGTTGCGTTCCGCGCTCGCGGCCGGCGTGCCGGTCGACGGGACCACGTCCTGCTCGACGACGATCCAGCCGTCGTATCCCCGGCACCGAAGCCGATCGAGCACGGCTGGGAAGTCCACGACGCCTCGGCCGAGCTCGCAGAACAGGCCGTGGCGAACGGCCTTGACGTAGTCCCATTCTTCCGACCGCGCGCGCGCGGCGACCGGCGCCGAACAGTCCTTGAAGTGCACGTGCCAGACGCGGTCACCGTATCGCGCCAGCAGCGCGAGCGGATCGCCCCCGCCGTAAGTTGCATGTCCGGTGTCGAGGCACAAGCCGAGCAGATCCGGGGACACGCGCTGCATCACCGCGTCGATTTCCCACGGCGCTTCCACGTGCGTCGCGCAGTGATGATGGAAGACGGTCCGCAGGCCGGACTCGGTCCAGACGGCTCGCGCGATGTGCTCCGCGAGGCCGGCGACCCGATTCCATTCCGCCGGGCTCAGGTTGTCAGACAGTCCGATTCGGCCAGCCTTGGCCCTCCGGGTCCGATCCGCCGCCGTGGCGTCTGACAGGATGATGAGCGGCGGCTCGGCGCCCGCGACGCGAAGCAGCCGCGCGGTCCGGAGAGCGAGAGCCACCCCGTCGCCCTGCCCGCAAGGACTCAGGAGCGCGACAGGGACGAAGGCGCCGATGAGCGTCAGCCCCCGAGCGGCGAACGCGTCGTGCAACTGGTTGGGATCGGTCGAGAAGAACCCCCACTCGCCGAGCTCGCTTCCCGCGTACCCCGTGGCGGCGATTTCGTCGAGGACCTGCTCAGGCGGGAACGGCTTCGCCGTGTGGTCGAACTCGAGCACGCCCCATGAGCACGGCGCGTTGGCCACGCGCATCAGACCGTCCGTGTCGTCCGGCGGGCGTCGCGCGAGGGGTGACGCTGGCGGATCACAAGAAACTCCGCTGGCGGCGGCGGGCCCGATCGTAGTCCGCGCGCGAATCGCGGACGGATTGCTGCGTGGAGATTTCCGCAACTGGCACGTCCCACCAGGTCTCGTACCCACCGACACGCGCCTCGGGATCGACCGAGATGACGATGACGCACGTGTCGCGGCCAGCCAGGGCCTCCGTCAAGGCAGCCGACAGACTCGCCCGATCGCCGACCGCGATCGCGCGGGCACCCAACGATGCCGCGTTGGCGGCGAAGTCCACGGGAACGAAGTCGCCATCGAGCTCGCCGGTCGCGGTCCGCCGGCGGTACTCGGTCCCAAAGCCGCCGCAGCCGACCGACCGCGAGAGGCCACCAATGCTCGAGAAGCCGTGATTGTCGAGGAGGACGACCGTAAGCTTGACACCTTCCTGCACGGCGGTGACCAGCTCCTGCGCCATCATCAAATAGGAGCCGTCGCCGACGAGGACGACCACCTCGCGGTCCGGCGCGGCCATCTTCACCCCGAGTCCACCGGCGATCTCGTAGCCCATGCACGAGTAGCCATATTCGAGGTGGTAGCCCTTCGGGTCGCGCGTCCGCCAGAGCTTGTGCAGATCCCCGGGCAAGCTGCCGGCCGCGCACACCACCACGTCGCGTGGACCGAGCACCGCGTTCAGCTCTCCAAGGACTTCCGCCTGGCTGAGCAGCGCTGTGCGCGCAGGCTGGCAGAGCCGATCAACTTCTGCTTCCCACTCCGCTTTCCAGTCGCGGAGGGCGGATGCGTACGCCTCGGACACGCGATAGCCGCTCATCCGCGGCTCGAGCTCCTCGAGAGTGGCGCGCGCGTCGCCGACGAGCGGCGTCGCGTTCAACTTGTGGGCGTCGAAATCCGCGACGTTGATCGCGACAACGCGCACGCCAGGGTTGGCGAACGCCGTACATGACGCCGTCGTGAAGTCCGTCAACCGAGAACCGACGGCGAGCACGACATCCGCGTCCCGGGCCAACCGATTCGCCACCGACGTCCCCGTGACGCCCACAGCGCCAGCGGCCTGCGGATGATCGAACGGCAGCGAGCCTTTCCCGGCCTGGGTTTCTCCCACCGCGATGCCCGTTCGCTCGGCGAACCGGCGGAGCGCGTCGAAGGCCTCGCCGTAACTCACACCTCCGCCGGCGATGATGAACGGTCGCGTGGCTGACTTCAAAAGAGCGGCGGTACAATCGAGGGCCGCGACGTCCGGACGCGGACGCGGGACGGCCCACGTCCTCGTCTCGAACAGTGCGGCGGGAAAGTCGTACGCTTCCGCCTGCACGTCCTGCGGCAGCGACAAGGTGACCGCGCCCGTGTCGGCCGGCGACGTGAGCACTCGCATCGCCTCGACCAGCGACGGCGCGAGCTGCTCGGGCCGGTTGATCCGGTCCCAGAAGCGCGAGACAGGCTTCAGGCAGTCGTTGACCGACTGATCGAGCGACGCGGGCGATTCCAACTGCTGAAGAACGGGCGTCGCGCGTCTGGTGGCGAAGATATCGCCCGGCAGCAACAGGACCGGCAGCCGATTGATCGTCGCTCCGGCCGCGGCCGTCACCATATTGGTCGCCCCGGGCCCGATCGACGTCGTGCAGGCCAAGGTCTGGAGCCGGTTCCGCATCTTGGCGAACGCCGCCGCCGTATGCACCATGGCCTGCTCGTTCCGCGGCAGATAGAACCGTATCCGGTCCCGGGCGGCCAGGAGGGCCTCGCCGAGCCCGGCGACGTTGCCATGGCCGAAAATGCCGAACACGCCGGCAATGAGCGGCTGCGTGGCTCCGTCGCGCGCTGACCGCTGGGCGATCAGAAACTCCACGACGGCCTGCCCGACCGTCAGCCGGCGGGTTCGCACAGCCAGCCTCCCTGCGACGCCACGAACGCCTCGACCTCCGGCGACGTCGGCATGAAATCGTCGACCGGCTCGCGGTCGAGGAACCGTAGCACGAAATCGCTTGTTTCCATATCTAAGCGCTTAGTGCCCCATCTCATAAATACGGCTGCATTCGGCCGCCGATGCATCCCGCCCCGCGGCGTTGCTCGTCAGTCAAATACGCCCGGTATTTTCCTTCCTCGCGCCTTGCGGGGCGGGCGCCTCGGCGCCCTCGGTGCGTCGCCGTATTTATGAGATGGGGCACTTAGCTACAATCGGCCAGAAAACGGGAACGCAGGAGGCACGACATGATCTCGCCAATGCGCCAGGCGGGGCGCCCGATGGGGCGCCTCGCCCGCTCTCGCCTTCGTGGCCGTCCGGGGCGGTCTGCAACCGCTTCATCGACGACCACGAGGTGGAATTCTGATCGGGGTCTGACATGCGGACGTTGATGTTCGGGCTCGCGTTGCTGGCGGCTGCCTGCTCCGCGGCCCCGTCACTGATCAACGCCGCATCAGTGCACGTGACCGCCGCCGTGGCGACCGAGGCGCTGCCCCAGGATCCCGACGACCCGGCGATTTGGGTGAACCGCCGCGATCGCGCGAAAAGCCTCGTGCTCGGCACGATGAAGATGGCCGCCCCGGATGGCGCGCTCGACGGCACCGATAGGCTCGACGTGACGTCCGCGGCACTGGGGCCCGCCTTCTCCGACGGGCTGCTGGTCGCAATGAACAGTCAGGACCGGAATTTTCTGCTGTACCGACGGAAAGACATCGCCGCGGTGCTTCGCCGCGACAACCCCCCGTTTCAACGCTATAGTCCGTCACGGCAGGGTCCGTGACGGCTGCGCTCGCGCCTCAGATGCCGAGCCTTCTCGAGATGCGCCGGATTCGCAAGGCGTTTCCCGGTGTCGTGGCGCTCGACGGCGTCGACTTCGACTTGCGCGCCGGCGAGGTGCACGTCCTGCTCGGGCAGAACGGCGCCGGCAAGTCGACGCTGATGAAAATCCTGAGCGGCGCCTATCGGAAGGACGCCGGTGAGATCGCGATCGATGGACAAACCGCGTGGATCGGCTCGCCGCGCGAGGCACAAGCACTCGGGATTGCCACGATGTACCAGGAGCTCAGCCTCGTCCCGAACCTGACAGTGGCGGAGAACATCCTTCTGGGCCACGAGCCCTCACGTGGCGGCTGGATCGATCGCCGGCGTCTCGGAGACGACGGCGGGCGCAGTCTGCGGGAGGCTGGTCTCGACATCGACCCGGACCGTCGCGTCGATCGGCTCGGCATCGCCGAGCAGCAGATGGTCGAGGTGGCGAAGGCGCTCTTCCGCCACGTGCGGGTGCTGGTGATGGACGAGCCAACCTCGGCGCTCACCACGCGCGAGATCGATCGATTGTTCAAGACCATTCGCCGCGTCACCGCCGCCGGCGTCGGCGTCGTGTACATCTCGCACCGGATGCGCGAGTTGACCGAGGTTGGTGACCGTGTAACGGTGCTGCGCGACGGCCGCCGTGTCGGGACGTTCACGCGTTCGGAGGTGTCGACCGCCGAGCTCGTACGGCTGATGGCGAACCGCGACGTGCGGGATCACGTTCCGCGCCGCCGCCGCGCGCCGGGCGGTGAGTTGCTGCGGCTGGAACACGTGAGCGGGGCGTCGGGCGTAGACGACGTCAGCCTGGTCGTCTCTCAGGGGGAAATCGTCGGCATCGCCGGGCTGATGGGCGCCGGCCGAACCGTGCTCGCGCGGATCATCGCCGGCGCCGATCGATCGTCGGCCGGACGCGTGCTCGTCGAGAGCCGGATGGTGCCGCCGAATTCGCCGCGCCACGCGATTCGAGCCGGCATCGGCTTT
>JACOUA010000004.1 GCA_016178075.1 Acidobacteriota bacterium | reverse complement strand
TCTGTCAGGATCGGCCCGCTCGTGTTGCGGAATCCGCTCGTCGCCGCCAGCGGCTGTTTCGGCTATGGGGTCGAGTACGCCGAGGTCGTGGATCTCGCTTCGCTCGGCGGCGTCGCGGTCAAGGGGCTCTTTCTGAGCGAGCGGAAGGGACACCCGCCGGAGCGGATTGTGGAGACGCCCGCCGGCATGGTCAACGCGATCGGGCTCCAGGGCATCGGGGTGCACCGGTTCATCGACGAGAAGATGCCCGAGCTCCGCGAGCGGCGGGCGACCGTCTTCGTCAACATCTGCGGCTCGACGCTCGAGGAGTACGTGGAGCTGGCCCGCATCCTCTCCGAGGTCGAAGGCGTCGCCGCGCTGGAGCTGAACATCTCCTGCCCGAACATCAAGGAGGGCGGCATCACCTTCGGGTGCAGTCTGGCCGGCACCCATCAGGTCGTGAGCGCCGTGCGGCGCGTCACGCCGCTGCCGGTCATCCCCAAGCTCACCCCGAACGTCGCGGATGTCGCCTCGTTCGCCCGCGCGGCCGAGGAAGCCGGCGCCGACGCGGTCTCGCTCGTCAACACGTTTCTCGCGATGGTCGTCGACGTGGAAACCCGGCGGCCCGAGCTGTCGAACGTTGTCGGGGGCCTCAGCGGCCCGGCCATCCGGCCGATTGCCGTCCGGATGGTGTACGAGTGCCACCAGGCCGTGAAGATCCCGTCGGCACGCTCGACACCACCGCCCGCGAACAGCAGTGGACCAGCTCGTAGCCTCTCCGTACACCCGTCTCATCGTCGCGCTCGATGTCGACGACGCCCGTGCGGCGCTCGAGCTGGCGGATCGTTTGAGGGGAGTCGCGGGCGCGTTCAAGATCGGCAGCCGGCTGTTCACGGCGGAAGGCCCGTCGCTTGCCCGCCAGATGGTCGAGCACGGCGATCGCGTGTTTCTCGATCTGAAGTTTCACGACATTCCCCACACGGTCGCCGGCGCGGTTGCGACCGCGACGCGACTCGGCGTCTGGATGCTGACGGTGCATGCGTCGGGCGGTGTCGCGATGATGCGTGCCGCCCGATACGCCGCGGACGCGGCAGCCATGACCTCAGGTCACCCGACGCCGCTCATCGTCGGCATCACGGTTCTGACCAGCCTCGACGCCGGCGCGCTCGAGGCGGTCGGGGTCTCACGACCGCTGGAACATCAGGTCGTGGCGCTGGCGCGCGAGGCGTGCGGCGCGGGCCTCGACGGCGTCGTGGCGTCGCCGCTCGAAATCGCGCCCCTCCGGCGCGCGCTTGGCGCATCCTTGTTGATCGTCACGCCAGGGATTCGTGGAGCTGAGGCGAAGGCGCCTGGTGATGCGACCAAAGACGATCAGACGCGGACCATGGGGGCCGCCGAGGCGCTCGACGCTGGTGCGAGCTACATCGTGGTCGGACGTCCGATCATTGCCGCGGCCGACCCTCGCGCGGCCGCCGAACGGATGATCAGAGAACTGTAACGGCAATGCAGTGGAGGTGGGCCTCACGGTCATGCGGCACCGAGCGGAAAGGCGATGCCATCAAGATCCGGAGCGTAAAGCGACGGCAAAACTTCTTCTCTATACCAAACCCGGCTGCCACCTCTGCGACGAGATGAAGACCGTCGTCGCAAAACTCGCCGGCAAGTTCGCAGTCGACCTGGAAGAGGTCGACATCTCCGGCGACGCGGGACTGATGCAGAAGTACGGCGACCAGATTCCGGTGCTGATGCTGGACGGCCGGAAGATCGCGAAGTACCGGATCTCGGAGACGGATCTGATAAGACGAATTGACAAGGTTCAAGTGACGAATTGACAGAGTGACGATTCCAACGCGTCACCCCGTCAAGTCGTCATGTCGTCACTTCGCCGTGATGATGAAGTGCCCCCGGCGATTCCTCTGCCAGCAGTCCTCGGTCTTGTCGGTGCAGACCGGCGTTTCCTTGCCCTTGCTCACGGTCGCGATCCGATCGGTGGGCACCCCCAGGCTCTCGAGATAGGACTTCGTCGCGGCGGCGCGGCGATCCCCGAGCGCCAGGTTGTACTCGGCCGTCCCGCGCTCGTCACAATGTCCTTCGACCAGGATCCGCGTGCTGGTCCACCGCCTCATCCAGTCGGCGTTTTTCTGCAGCGTCAGCTTGGCATCGTCTCGAATGGTGGACTTGTCTAAGTCGAAGTAGTGGTCTCCCAACGGCCGCTCGGCGTTCAGCTCGTCGAGCGACTTCCTGGCGAAGATCTGATCTTCGGTCAACGGCGCCGGAGCCGGGGCGGGCGGCGGTGGGGGCGGGGGCGGGGGTGGAGGAGGCGGCTTGGGCGTGGCAGCCGGGGGGGGCGGCGGCGGCGGCGGGGCCGTCACCGGCTGAGGCTTGCGACACCCCGACAACAGGACCGCGGCACAAAAGGCAATCAGGACGAGCTGGCTCACGCGTTTCATCGATCGTCTCCTAGTTTGGATGGCGGGGACCCCGGCACCCCGCCAAGCTCCTCGCTCGCGGGGGCCCCTACGCCCCGCTCCGCTCGTCGTTTGGATGGCGGGGACCCCGGC
>JACOUA010000003.1 GCA_016178075.1 Acidobacteriota bacterium | reverse complement strand
CTGACCAGCATCCGCTACCCGGGCGCGTCCATCGAGCAGTACCGGTTGCTTCAGGAGATGCGGCGACGTGGGATCCTGACGATTCGAGTCAACCAGCTGATGCGAACGGCGGCGGACGCGACGATCCAGAGCTGGAAGGTGACCCCGGATCAGGGCGACGAATGGGTCCGGATCGGCGGCATGAAGCTGGGGGTCGATGGTGGGTTCGAGGGCGGCTTGATGCGCGAGCCGTACGCGGAGCCGTGGGGCGAAGGCGGAACGTTTCGCGGCGTCAATACGATGCCGCAAGCTGCCTTCACGGCCGCCGTCAAAGCGTTGAACCGGCTTGGCTGGCGCGTCGCGACCCATGCGGTCGGCGATGCGGCGATCGATCAAGTGCTCGCCGGATACGAGGCCGCGGACGCCGATCGGCCGATCGCGGGAAAGCGCTGGACGATCGAGCACGGATTCATCCCGCAGTCGGATCAGTTCCCGCGCATGAAGAGGCTCGGGCTCGTCATCTCCGCGCAGGATCACCTCTATCTCGCCGGGCCGAGTCTCGTGAAGTATTGGGGCCACAAGCGCGCCGCCTGGACGACGCCGGTGCGCGCGTATCTGGATCAGGGACTCGTCGTCGCCGGCGGCACCGATTCGGCCGTCGTGCCGTACCCGCCGTTGTGGGTCATCTACCACGTCGTGACGCGCGACACCATTTCCGGCGGGATCCTGGGCGCGGATCAGAAGATCAGCCGCAGGGAAGCGTTGCAAGTCGAGACGATCAACAACGCGTACCTGACGTTCGAGGAGCGAATCAAGGGCTCCATCGAGCCGGGCAAGCTCGCCGATCTCGTCGTCCTGCCCGAGGACATCCTGACCTGTCCGGCGAAGCACATCGAACAGATGCGCGTCGTCATGACGATGGTGGGAGGCAAGGTCGTGTATCGGCGTCGGACCGGGCTCGACGGGACGTGAAGACCCCTTCCACGATTCTGATCACCGGCGCGGCAGGCAATCTCGGCGGCTTGCTCTCGCGCCATCTTGTGGCAGGCCCCCACTCCTTGCGCCTGATGTATCACCGGACACCGCTTCCGGGCGATCTTGCCGGCGCGCCTCAGGTTCAAACTGTCCGAGCCGATCTTGCTGATCCGGGAACTCTGCCTGCAGCCGTGGATCGAGTCGACGTCGTCGTGCATTTCGCGGGCGTGTTGTTCAGACCGCGCCCGGAACGATTCCTTCCCGAAACCAACACGCGCTGGTTCTCGAATCTGCTGGCTGCCGCCCTGGATGCCAGGGTCGGCCGCGTGATCCTGATCTCATTTCCCCACGTCGAAGGCCCGACCTCCGTCGAACAGCCCGCCACGGGACGACTCGATCGGGAACCGATCTCGGTCCACGCCAAAACCAGGCTCGAGGAGGAGCGTCTTCTTCTGGAGCGCACGCGCGGGACATCGACCACGCCCGTCGTGCTTCGCCTCGGGATGGTCTACGGCCGTGGGATCCTCATGGTCGATGCGGCACGGTGGCTGGCGTGCCGGCGACTGCTGTGTGTGTGGCCGGACCCTACGTGGTTCCAGCTTCTTTCAATGGCCGACTATCTGCGCGCGGTCGAGGCCGCCATCGTCAAGCCGGATGCCACCGGGATCTACCACGTCGGCGACGATCAGCCGGTCACGCTGCAACACTTTCTGGACGAGGCCTGTCGCGTGTGGGGATGCCCCCGGCCCCGCCGCGTTCCCTTCTGGCTCGTCTACGCCACCGCGGCGTGCTGCGAAGCGTTCGCGCTCATCGCCGGCACGCGGTCTCCCCTGACTCGTGATTTCGTTCGGCTCGGCCGGGTCTCTCATTGGGGAGACACGCGGCGCGCTCGCGCCGAGCTTATTCCCGAGCTCCGGTATCCGACACTCGAGGCGGGGCTGTCGACATTGTGATGGCTGGTCTGCGATGCCCAGCCCACCACGCTGATTTACACTCTGTGAGCAGCGAGCGGAGGGTGCGATGAAGGATGCGAAAGGGTATTCAATCGAGCTCGAAACCGACAAGGTCGAGTTCCTCGAGCAGATGGCGAAGGCGCACGGGCTGTCCGACGTGGGAAAGGCAGTTCGTTGTCTCATCAACTACGCCCGCGAGAACCCGGACAGGCACGCTGACATCTTCGACGAGATTCGATGCCTCGATTGCTGAGGAAGGTTGTCAGCGCGCGGGCTGTTCGTAGTTGATCAAGATGACGAGATCCGCGTCGCCGGTCTGTTTCAGCCCGTGCGAACTGCCGGGGCGCGTGAGGATCGCGGAGCCGGGACCGACTTCGAAGTCCTTGCCGTCAACGGTCATGATCCCGCGGCCGCTGAGGACGTAATAGATCTCGTCCTCGTTCTGTAGGTGATAGCCGATCGCCGAGCCCGGCTTGAGCGCGCGTTTCCTGAACACCAGTTTCAAACCGGAGACGTTGCTGAAAAAGGAGTAGCCGACGGTCTGGCCGCCGCCCTTGTGCGGGCCAGTCTCCTCGGCGCGAACCGCGGAATCGGTCTGGAGGACGTATCCACCCGGCCCGGTCTGGGCCGACAGCGCAGGCGAGATGCGCATCGCGCACGGCGCCAGCATCAGGATGGCAAGTGCACCGGCAACATGTCGGACCTTGAAGATCGGCATCGTTCCTCCGTGGCCCGGTCAACAGGCCGCTGAGATACGCGGCCTGAACGTAGCAATACCGAACGTAGAACGAAGAAGCCTCGAGCCCCGAGTCTCAGGCCCCGAGTCTCGAGCCCCTAGCAGTCCGTGGTGCAAGTCCAGCTGCATTCGGCCGGCGCTGCATCCCACCTGGCTGCGTTGCGACTCGTTCAAATACTCCCGGTATTCTCGCTCGTCTCGCCTTGCCAGGCGGGCGCATCGCCGTCCTCGGTGCGACG
>JACOUA010000002.1 GCA_016178075.1 Acidobacteriota bacterium | reverse complement strand
CGGCGATCGGTTGGTGGATCTCTCGGGTCTGCGCGGGGATGTGACCCGACATCTCGTCAACTAGGCCGGGGCTCTGCCCCGGACCCCGGCTCGGTCGCTTGCGGGGGCCCCTACGCCCCGCGCCGCTCCCTCGCAGGCGCGCTGTGCGCGCCGTCAGTAGAGTGTCGGCCAGTCGCACCACCAGGCGGCCCGTGTGGACGTGGATCGGGCATACGGTGGGCGCGCCAGCCAGCTCATCCCCTCGTCGCCGATTGGCGCCCCCGGCGGCGCGTTGGGCGGCGGTGCCTGGATCGGCCGCGCCGGATCGTTCGGCCGTTCCAAGAACCGCTTGATGTCGGCTGCCAGGAGCGCCTGGTGCGCCTGGTCGGCTTCCGGCTTTCCGACCACGACCCTCAGGCGCGCGGCGAGCCTTGACAACTTGAGTGACGCGACCGCGCGCACTTGCGCGTTCGGCGATCCTGCCGCGAGCCACATCACGCGATCAACGAGCACACGTTCCTCCGCCCTCCGCACTTCCGCCTCGTACGGCGTCGTCGTCGCCGCGTCGAAGGTCGCCTTCGTCAGTCGATCGATGACCTCCTCGAGCCCGGGCAGCGTCGGATCGAGGGCGTGCTGCGCCACCAGGCGGGCGGCTCGATCCAGCTCCAACACGAAGCCGATGCTCACATCGGCGGCAATCGTGGCGGGCGTCAGCGGATCGAACGTGTCGCCGGTCGTTCGCGGGAACAGCTCGCGATGGAGGCCGAAGCCGGGTGGTCTTGGTGGAATCGAGGCGAGAATCTGTTTCGACAACGTGAGCTCCGAGGGCTTCAGCGTCGACACGAGCGCGACGAGCGCCTTCTGCTGGTCGGCGGCCGAGACCCAGCGGGTGGCGGTACGATCGTCGCCGCGGATGCCGTAGATGTAATCCTGACCCGCGATCATCGACGCCGCCGCCTCCACCGCGTAGCGGTGATACATGTAGATGGGCACGAGCGGCTCCTCGATCGTGGCCATCGGCTGGCCCGCGCGGATCGTCTTCTCCCCGATGCGGTCGAGCGCGGCGCGCCGGACCTTCATCAGCCGCGTCAGCTCGTCGGCCTGATTGAGACCGTTCGACCACCAGTCCGCCTTTGGATGCGCGTCCATGTCCTGATTCGTGAGGAACCGGAGATCGGCCGCCCAGGCCTCGTCGAGGATTCTGGCCAGCGCCTGGCGTTCGTTGGTGCCGGGCGCGAACTGTCGATAGCCATAATTGATGGCGACTTTGTCCCAGTCGCCGATCCGCTGTGGGTACGCGTGCGAGAGGTCGATGGTGCCATCCGGCTTCAGCTCTTCGAGCGGATGCGGATAGTCCATCACCGACAACCAGCCCTTGGTGCTGTCGTAGTAGTTGTGGCTCAACCCCAGCGTGTGGCCGGTTTCGTGGGCCGCGAGCTGCCGGATGCGCATGAGCGCGGTGTCGTAGAGCACGGAGGGACGCTCGGTGCCGGAGGTGTACGGCGACAGCAAGCCTTCGAAGATCATGTAATCCTGCCGATCGCGCAACGAGCCGAGCGTCACGGTCGCTTTCAGAATCTCGCCCGTGCGCGGGTCGGTCACGGTCCCACCCGAGCTCCAGCCACGTGTCGAGCGGTGGACCCAGTTGATCATGTTGTAGCGGATGTCCATTGGGTCCGCGCCGTCAGGCAGCACATCCACTCTGAAGGCGTTCCGGAAGCCGGCGGCCTCGAAGGCCTGAATCCACCAGCTCGCGCCCTCGAGCAGCGCCTTCTTCACGTCGTCCGGCGCGCCGGAATCGACCCAGTACTGAATCGGCTTCACCGGCTCGCTCATCGCGGCGTTCGGATCTTTCTTGTCGAGGCGGTGGCGCCGGATGTACCGCTGCACGATCGGATCGCCGATCGGGACGCTGTAATCGACGTAGCTCATGCCGCCATAGCCGGCCCGCGGGTCGTCCACGCGCGGCTTGAAGGTGCCGTCGGGCAGCTCGACCAGCGAGTAGTGCTCGCGCATCGTCACGGCGTCGGCCGTCGGCGCGACGCTCGCGACCGTGCCCGAGAACAGCCCACCGCCTCGTCCACCGGCGGCGCGGCCGCCACCTTCCCCGATTCCGGACGGTCCCTGTGCGGGGCCGCCACCGCCGCCACGCCCGCCGCCGATGGCGTCGTTGACGAAGGTCAGGATGACCTCGATGTCGGTGTTCTTCGGGAATGCCTTCGTGCGCGGCAGGTAAACGGCGCTTCTGGTCCGGTCCACGCGGTAGTTGCCCGGGCGCAAGGCGTTGCCAGCGCCGTGGCCGTCCCGCAGGACGAAGTCGGTGGCGTCCACGAGCACGTGGCCGCTACTCTCCGCCGCGACGGTGAATCCCCAGATGATCGACTTGGCAAACGAATCTTCGACGGATTTGCGCTCGGCTGGATTGCTGGCCGTCGAGCGGAAGTTCTGGTTCGGCTGGACCATCAGGACCTTCGGGCCGACGCGCTGAAACAAGACGATGCGCCCGCCGCCGCCCTGACCGCGATCGAGCCCGATGTCGTTCGAGCCCAGACCCGCCGCGAGGCCAGTGGTGAACAGCACCTCGGTCTCGAAGCGCGGGATGTCGAGCCACAACGTGCCGGCGCGTTCGTCCCAGTACAGCGGGAAGAAGCCACCCGCCGGCCGGCGCCTGGGCCAGGAGCACATGGTTGGAAGGCGGGGACGCGACCATCAGCGAGCCGAGGGCGAGGGCCGTGGCGAACGCGACTAGATGTTTGGACATAGGCAATGACCTCGGCGCGCATTTTACCCGGGGATCGATGGCAGCCAATAAGGACACCGAGCGAGAAGGACGTGCGGGCGCATGGGGAGGTTGAGCGTCTACTGGAAGGTCTTCGTCCCCGCTGGCCCTCTACTCGAACCTGTCAGCGGGCTCGAGCTTCACGCCGAACGCCCGCTCGTAGTCCGCCGGTGTGTCGATATCGGTGAAGACGCCTTCATCCGTCACCTCCACTTCCACCAGCTCGCCGACGTAGGCATGCACCACTTCCTTCGCCCCAGACGCGCGATTCGCGCGACGCAGCGCGCCGAAGGTCCGTCGATCGAAGAGCACCGGATGTCCGTGCCGTCCGTCCCGCACAGGACGCACGATCGGCGCCCCCGTGCGCCGATACGCATCGAGGACACGCCGGATTGTGTCAGACGCCACCAACGGATGATCGATGAGCGCGACGAGCAGCCCCTGCACGCCGGGGCGATCGACGGCGGAGAGCGCGACGAGCAACGAGGAAAGCTGGCCTTCTGCCGGCTCCGGGTTCACGAGCAACCGGACCTCGGGCAGCGCACGCGCCATGTAACGCCCGATCTCGGCCGAGTCTCCTCCGCCGACGACCAGGACATCTTCGACGCCGGCTGCCCGATGCGTGCGGACCAGACGGGCAAGAAACACCTCGTTCGTTGACGGAATCGGGAGCAGCGCCTTGGGCCGCCCCATGCGTGTCGACCC
>JACOUA010000001.1 GCA_016178075.1 Acidobacteriota bacterium | reverse complement strand
GCCGTCGTGCCTGGACCTCGTCACGTTGCTCCGAAAGGAACTCGTGGAACATCCTGAGCTCGTCAAAGAATTCGAGTTCACGGCGACGGACGAGGGCCTCACGCGAGGCGCCGCGGCCTAAGCAATATGTAGAAACTCCAGTGCTCGGCGTGAGCCGAGCCCTTCCGCCTTCAGCGTCCCCGCGCATACGATACCCGGTAGATCACCCCGTTCGCCTCGTCTCCAACCAGCAGCGACCCGTCGCGGGCGACCGCCACGCTGGCCGGCCGCGCGAACGCCGTGTCGTCGTCGACCAGAAACCCCGTGAGAAACGGTTCGAACGCCTGTGGTCGGCCGTCGTGGAAGCGGACCCGTGCGATTTCATACCCGGACGCCGGACGCCGGTTCCAGGACCCGTGCATCGCCACGAACGCGTCACCGCGATACTCCGGCGGAAAGCTGGACCCGGTGTAGAACGCCAGCTGAATCGGTGCCGAGTGCGCGGGATACTCGAGCGCCGAGCCGGTCGCCTTCGCGCGAAATCCTTCGCGATCGAACCCCATCGGCTCGCGAAGTCCTTCGACGTGCTGGTTTGGTCCGAACAGGAACGGCCAACCGTAATGCGCGCGTCGCGTGAGCAGGTTCAGCTCCTCCGGAGGCAGATCGTCGCCCAGCCAGTCCGTGCCGTTGTCCACGCCCCACATCTCGCCCGTCGCCGGATGCCATCCAAACCCTATCGTGTTCCGAAGGCCCGCGGCGAAGACTTCCCTCTCGCGACCGTCGACGCCGACCCGCAAGATCGTCGCGCTCTCGGGATGCCGCTCGACACACGCGTTGCAGGTGCTCCCGACCGACACATACAGCCGGCCGTCCGGCCCGACCCCCAGGGTTCTGTAGGGATGATAGCCGCCTGGCGGAAGATCGCCCAGCAGCCGCTCGCGTCGACCCGACCCACTTCCCCTTCGATCGACCGCAAACACCTCGCGCACGGTGCTGAGATACATCCGCTCGCGGCCGAGGGCGATTCCGTGCACGCCGGCAAGGCCGCCGACGAAGGTCGACCGTCGATCGGCGGCGCCGTCGCCGTCGGCATCCTCGAGCGCGATCACGTCGCCGGAGCCCGGCCGCGTGACGAAGACGACTCCCTCGTCCGCGACCGCGATCATCCGCGGGCCGCCGAGGTCGCGCGCGAAGATGTTGAGCCGAAAGCCGTCTGGAAGGTCGAGCCCAGCGATGTGGTCCGGCGTCGGCGCCACGACCGCAGGCACGTGCCGCCCGCCTTTGAAGGATCGAACCATCTCCGCCCGAAACCTGTACGCGATCGCGACGGCGATCGCAGCCGCCAGAGCAATCATGCCGGCCGCGAGGAGGATGTACGTGCGGGCTGGCCGGAGAGGATTCATGGCTCAGGGCTCAGGGCATGGCCCCCAGACCGCAAGAAACGCAATCGTCTGAGCCTCGAGCCATGAGCCTTGAGCCGTCTGGTGAGGGCCCTTACGGATACAGCCGCTCGATGCGCCAGCCCGGACCATCCTTCACATAGACAATCCGATCGTGCAAACGATCGGCGCGGCCGTGCCAGAACTCGACGCGTGCCGGGGCGAGCCGGTAGCCGCCCCAGAACGGGGGACGAGGCACGACCCGGCCGGTAAAGCGTTTGTCCATGTCCTGAAACCGCGCCTCGAGCGCCTCGCGCGACGGCAGGAGCGCGCTCTGCTCGGAGGCCCACGCGCCAAGCTGACCGCCGCGCGGTCGAGTGGCGAAGTAGCGGTCCGATTCCGCCTCGCTCACCTTCGTGACGGGCCCCTCGACCCTGATTTGCTCCTCGAGCGCCGGCCAGAAAAAGCAGAGCGACGCGAACGGATTGTCCGCGAGCTCGCGGGCCTTTCGGCTGGTGTAGTTGGTGTAGAAGACGAACCCGCGATCGTCGATGTGCCGGACCAGCACGATCCGGATCGACGGACGGCCATCCGGGCTCGACGTCGCGAGCGCGGCGGGTGCGATGTCGATCGAGTGGGTGCGCGCGCGCTCGGCCGCGGCCAGGAACTCGGAAATCGGATCGGCGAGGGACATCGACGGATTTGGTGATCTGGTGATGTGAATGTAACTAGTATATCGTCTGGTTAGTTCTTTATGTTATTCGCTGGACGACGGCGCGTGCGTGTTCGGGGCCGGCGTTTTGGCAGGTGCCCATTGTGATGCGCCGCCTTCGTTGCCTCGATGATGCGCTGGAGTTTCTCGGGTCCCTTGGTCCACGTGAACGGCGCGCTGGTCTCGTTGTACGTCTCGAGGTACCGCACGAGGAACACCCGGAGCGAAGACGTCGAGCGGTCGACGCGGTGTGAGAGTCCCTGCTTGCCGAGAATGCTGAAGAAACACTTGATGAGATTGACCCACGAGGCATGCGTCGGCGTGTAGTGGAAGTGCACCAGAGGGTGTCGTGTGAGCCACCGCTGGACCGCGTCGTTCCTATGAATGTTCAAGTTGTCGAGCACCACATGCAGGTCGCGCTGCGGAAACGCGGCGACGATCTCGTTCATGAACCGCCGGAAATTCACCGATGTCCGGCCGTGCTTGACGTGCCCGATGACACGGCCGGTGGCCACGTCCAGCGCCGCGAGGAGGGCTTGGGTGCCATTGCGCACATACTCGTTGGTCCAGGTGCGGGGGTGCCGGGCGCGCAGCGGCAAGCCGGGCTGCGTTCGATCGAGCGCTTGGATCCCGGTCTTCTCGTCCACGCACAGGACCAACGCATTCTCGGCGGGATGCAGATAGAGCCCCACGATGTCCAGCAACTTCGCTTCGAAGTCCGGGTCCGGGCTGAACGTGAAGGGGCGAATCCGATGGGGCTGCAAGCCCGACGCGATCAACACGTCGTGCACCGTGGCGGGCGGCAGCCCGAGATCGCGCGCGAGCGTCCGGACGGTCCATCGACTGTAGGCCTCCGGCTGCTGGCAGGCCCGTCCCTGGATGCGCTCCCAGACGTCGGGCCCGTGCTTGGGCGGGCGACCAGCGCGCGGCGCATCCTGCAACCCGTCGATGCCGGCTGTCGCGAACGCCCGACGCCACTTGCCCGCCGTCACCTCCGGAATCCGGAGCGCGGTCGCAATCCGCTGATTCGACTGGCCCGCACTGGCCGCCAATACAATGCGGCTCCGCATCGCCAAGCCTTGAGGCGTCGACGGCGAGCGGATCAAGTGATGCAACATCGTGTCGGTGACCGAATTCAGCGTAATGACCGGGGCAACTCGTGGCATGCCCCGACTGTAGCACGATAGCGCGAATAACATAAAGAACTAACTGGACATTGTTACTAGACCACTACCCGCGTCACGACTTCCTTGCGGTCGTCGTAGCAGTCTGCTACGGTTGCGGCGAATCTCTCCCTTTTCGACGTGAACCCGCCCGCACACTCACTTTAAGAGGAGGTCAGGAAGATGGCATTCATGACGCGCATCTCACTGGCGCTCATCGTGTCGCTGTCCCTCGCGAACGCTGCCTGGGCACAGTCGTCGTCGGAAGGGACGATCCGCGGAACGGTGAAAGACGAACAAGGCGGCGTACTTCCGGGGGTCACGGTCAGCGCGTCGAGCCCCACCGTCGCAGGGACGATCACAGCCGTCAGCGGCACGGACGGATCGTACCGACTGCTGAATCTCCGTCCAGGCGAATACACGATCGTGGCGGAACTGGTCGGGTTTTCGAAGTACGCGCGTTCGGGCATCGTCGTGCGGAGCGGTCTCAACCTCGTCGTCGACATCCAGATCAAGGTCGGCACGCTGGCGGAGACCATCCAGGTCGTCGGCGAATCGCCGATGCTCGAAACGCAGAAGCCGGTGCAAGCGGTCAACATCAGCGGCGAGCTGCAGCGGGCGCTGCCGCTCAGCAGCCGCAAGGACTTCTCCGACTTTCTCGAACTGACGCCGGGCATCACGGCCCGAACCTTCGATCAGGGATCCGGCGGACAGGTGTACATGCTGCGCGGCAGCGAGATCGAGAACCACGTCGTCCAGGTCGATGGCGCCGACATGGGGTCCTTCAGACAGGGATGGGCGGGGCTGTACGTCGGCCTGAGCAACGAGTCGATCGACGACACGCAGATCACGACCGGCGGCGTCGATGCGTCGGCGCCGCTCGGTGTCGGCGTCGTGATCAACATCGCGACGCCGTCGGGCACGAACCAGATCAAGGGGTCTGCGGCGGCGGTCTATCAGGCGAAGGGCTGGAACGGCAACAACGCCGCGGCGGGCGGAAAGAGCGCCCACCAGAAGGTCTTTCAGCCGGACCTGTCGCTCGGCGGACCGCTGGTGAAGAACAAGCTGTTCTTTTTCGGCTCGTTCCGGTATGCGGATCGCGAGGTCGGCATCTCGCGCACGCCCGATCAGCTGAGAGGACTCGCGGTCGATCCGGCGTTCACGCCGTTCGCGAACGGCGGCAAGGGCAAGTACTACTACGTGAAAGGCACCGCGCAGCTCACGCAGAACCATCAAATGTACGTGTTCTATCAGCGCGACTTCACCCCCGAGCTGGCGGCGTTCCCGACCGAGTCGAAGCCGTTCAACATCGTGGGGTTCGGCGGCAACGGGCTCGGCGCGCGCCTGTCGTCGACGTGGGGATCGGCCGTCACCACGAAAGTAGTGGCAGCGTACAACGACAAGTCGAGCAACAGCACGTTCGCCTCTTTCAAGGGTCATACGTTCCCCGGGCCGGGGGAGGACATCTTCACGTCCTCGTTCATCTCGAGCGGACGCCGCACGGGCCAGGGCCGCATCGCCACGACGAACACGAGCAGCCAGGGGATTGGGCCGACCCAGAAGATCACGTTGCAAGCCGACCTCACCTATTTCAAGACCGGCTGGTGGGGGTCGCACGAGTTCCAGACCGGCGTGTACTCGCAGCCCCGACTATCCATCTTTAATGACACTCGGTACTCCAACGGCGGCAATCCCGGGTTCCAGTCGGCGGTTCTCCTGGACCCGACCAATCCGACGGGCGGCACCGTGGTGTTCCATCGCAGGGTGTACGATTCGCCGACGATCAGGTCGAACTCGCGTCTCGCGCGTGACTACGCCATGTTCTTCCAGGACGCCTGGAAGCCGTCCTCGCGGATGACCCTCACTGCCGGCGTTCGCGTCGACAGGATCCTGGTGAAGGACCGAACCTTCAACAAGGACGTTCAGGACAGTTGGGAGATCGGGCCGCGCTTCGGAGGCACGTTCATGCTGACGAAGGACACCAAGAACATCGTGCGCGCCAACTGGGGCCGGGTCGCGGACGTGCCGCAGCCGGGCTACCTGCCGAGCGCGGGCGGCAACCCGGTGGGCCAGACCGATTACTACGACAACGATCTCGACGGCGTGTTCGAGACCGTGTTCAGGACGCCGCCGGTCACGCCCGAGAACAGCGACCAGGTCGTCGATCCGAAACGGCATATGGATTTCATCGACGAGGCGATCGTCGGTTATCGCCGCCAGCTTCCGCGGCAGGTGAGCGTGGACATCAGCTTCGTTCGACGCTACTACAAGGATCGGCCTGCGCGGGTGGAGATCAACCGAATCATCGACGGCGTGACGTTCAAGGGATACAAGAACGAGGCGCAGAACGACATCTTCTTGGTCACCAACAACGAGTGGAACACCCAGGTCTATTCGGGGCTCGAGTTCACGGTGGCGAAGCGGACCAAGAAGCTCAACGTGCTCGGCGGGTACACCCGCGGATGGCAGCATCTGGACGGCACCTGGATTCCGGGCGATCCGGCGTCCTACATTCAGCCGGCGGCGTTCCCCAACGACACGGGCATCGGGACGATTCGCGGCAACGAGACCAACAGCCTCTCGGGCACCGCCGACGGGCGCAGCCCCTCGTGGCAGAAGCATGCGTTCCGCGTGGGCGGCGCCTACAATGCGCCGTGGAAGCTGCTCTTCGCGAGCAATCTCGTCTTCCTCTCCGGGCCGTACAGCGGACCGATCGTCACGCGGATTGCCGCCCCGGATCCCCAGTTTGGGCCGTCGACAGTCACGCTCTCGAACGGCCGCGTTGTCTCGAACCCACTGGCGACGACGATCCGGTTCGCGTACGCGACCCGCGGCGAAGGTCAGATCAAGGCGCCGAACCTGATCATCTGGAACATCCGCGCTGGCCGCAACTTCACGATGGCCGGGCGTACGCTCGACGTCGGCGTCGATGTCATCAACGTGACGAACCGTCGCGCGGACCAGCAGTTCCAGAATGGCGGCAACCAGCTCTATAACACGACGAACTACGCCATCGCGCCCGATGGATCGTTCCGCGGACAGACCCGCCAGGCGCCGCGGAGCGCGCAGCTCTCGGTTCGTTACGCGTTCTAGCAAGAGGTCGCGACGCCTGACCTCCGCGCGCACGCCTGGGCTGTGGGCTCGGGCGTGCGCGACGCGGCTGACACACCTGCCGCGCCGCTTTGTGGGACGCGCCCACCGGCGCGGCGCTCAACCCGACCTACACTCGGGGGCCTCCAATGACACGACGACATCTCGCGCTTGCTTCGATCGTCGCGCTTAGCGTGGCAACGCCTGGCGCGCAGGTCGCGCCCGTTACCGCCACGGCCATCCGTCAGGTGCGGATCATCACCATGGATCGCGGCGTCATCGAGAACGGGACGCTCGTGATGGCGGACGGAAAGATCTCCGCCGTCGGACAGAACGTTCAGGTTCCTGCCGGAGCGGTCGTGGTCGACGGCGCGGGTCTGACCGCAATGCCCGGCATCATCGACACCGAAGGACCCTCGCGCGGCACGGTGAGCGGCGTGACGGGACCAATGCGGGCGCAATTGATCGCGGGCGACTACTTTGATCCCTACGGTAACGACTATCGGGTCGAGCGCCAGTGGCGCGATTTCGTGGAGTGGGGCGTCACCGCGATCAACGTCAAGCTCGGCGACAATGTGGTGTTCGACTCGGTCAGCTCGGTCGTCAAAGTGCATGCGCCGACGACCTACGACGATCATTTCGTCAAGTATCGCGCCGCGCTCCGCATCAACCTGGGCGAGCCGCCGCGATCGGCGCAGAACCAGTTTCCGACCACGCGCATGGGCATCGCAGGCGAGGTCCGGCAGGAATTCCTCAAGGCGCAGGACTACATAAGGCGGCGCGACGCGGCGCCCGCGCGCGAGGCCGATGCCGACCCGCCCGCACGCGATTACAAGCTCGACCCGCTGGTCGCGGCGCTCAAAGGTGAGCTGCCGGTGATGATCCACGCGGTGGAACCGATGGACGTCGAGACGGCCATCCGGCTCGCCGACGAGTTCAAGTTCAGGCTCGTGCTCTCGGCCTCGGCCGAGGCGCTCGAGTCACAGGTGCCCGAGCTCGTGTCGCGCAACATTCCCGTCGTGCTCGGCACCTACTACGCGTCCATCAACACGCATACCGGCGAGCTCACCAACTTCAACTACCAAACGGCCGGCATGCTCGCGCGTAGAGGTGTGACTGTCGCGTTCGGCGGGCTGGCCGGCGAAACGAAGCTGCTCACGTTAAACGCCGGCATCGCGGTCCAGAACGGGATGGCGTACGAGGACGCGCTCAAAGCGCTCACAACGAACCCGGCGCGGATCCTCCGCATCGATGACCGTGTGGGAAGCCTGACCCCCGGCAAGGACGCGGACATCGTCCTCTACCGCGGCGATCCGCTCGAGATCACGTCGCCGGTCGTGAAGGTGTGGATCGGCGGGCGTCTCGTGTACGACCGGTCGGCGTTCGACGTCGCGCTCGTCGCGCTGCTCGCACTGGCGCCTGGACCGGCGGCGGCGCAGGACGTGCTGATCCGCGGCGCGCGGATCTTCACGATGACGACCCAGGGCGTGATCGAGCGGGGCGACGTCCTGGTCCAGGGCGGCAAGATCGCTGCGCTCGGCCAGTCGCTGCAAGCGCCGCAAGGCATCCGAATCATCGAGGGGCGTGGGCTGCAGGTGATGCCCGGGCTCATCGACCTGCACTCGCACATGGCGACGCAGGACGAGCGCGGGGGCGGGTCCGATCGCCACGAACGTGGCCAGCGCGTCAACACCGCGCTGCGTATTCTCGATTCCGTCAATCCACAGTACCGGTGGCTGCGCGCCGCGCTCGAGGGCGGCGTCACGGTGCTGCACGTCATGCCGGGCAGCAACGCCGCCTTCGGCGGGCAGACGGTGATCATCAAGTCCGTGCCCATGGCCACGGTCGACGAGATGCTCGTCAAACGCACGGCGGGCATGAAGATGTCGATGGCGGCGACGCGAGGCACCGGGACCTCGGAGATGCGCGAGTGGTTCACCAAGGGCCAGGAGTACATCGCGAAATGGGACCGGTGGGAGAAGAGCGGTCGGAAGGGGCCCGAGCCGAAGCGCGATCTGCAGCTCGAAGGCATCGCGATGCAGCTCAAACGCGAGCTGGTGACCCACACGCACGCGCAGACCGCGCTCGAGATGCAGTACGCGCTGAAGATGAAGCGCGAATTCGGGATCGACCTGGTCCTCCAACACGCCTTCGACGGCTGGAAGATGATCGATGACATCAAGAACGCCGGTGTCGGCGTCTCGTACGGCCCGATCGTATTCTCCTTCGCGAACGACAGTTTCTACGCGCCGGGGCTGCTCGCGAAAGCGGGCGTCAAGGTCGCGCTGAACATGGACAGCGCGTCAGACTTTCAGCGTCATCTGCTGCACGAAGCGCAGATCTGCGTCCGCTTCGGGATGGAACGGATGGACGCGCTCAAGGCCGTCACGATCAACGGCGCCGAGCTCCTGAAGATCGACGACCGCGTCGGCTCGCTGGCCCCTGGGAAAGACGGCGACATGGTCGTGCTCGACGGCGATCCGCTGTCGACCTTCTCGCACGTGCTGTTCACGATCGTCGACGGCAAGATCGCGTTCGAGCGGCCGCGACCGGCGTCGGCGGTCAGTCAGGGGGGGCCATGAAGCGTTGCCGCGCGGCGCTCGCCGTCGCCGCGGGGGTCGCGCTCGCGATGGCGTGGCCGTCGGCGCGACAGCGCGACGTCATCATCGACGTCATCATCATCGAGGCCGAACGGCTCGTCACCGCCACGGCCGCGCCCGCTCTTCCTGGATTCGTGCTCGTCAGAGACGGCAAGATCGAATCCGTCAGCCGAACGATCCCGCGCGGCGTGGAGGGCGCACGCCGGCTGAAAGCACGCGTGGTGACTCCGGGACTGATCGATGCGCGCACCACTCTCGGACTCGCCGGCCTCACCCCAGTCGACGATGAGAGCAACGAAGCGAGCGCGCCAAACCAGGCGCACCTGCGTGCCGTCGATGCCTACAACTTGCGCGAGCCTCTGTTGCGGGCCGCCCTGCAGAGCGGCGTCACGACGGTTCAGACAGGTCCGGGTCGCGCCGATTCGATCGGTGGGCAGGTAGGCATCTTCCACACCGCCGGCGAAAGCGTCAGCGACGCGACGATTCGATTTCCGTCGGCGCTCGTGCTCTCGCTGACCGAAGCGGCCAAAACAACCTACGCAGGTGCAGCTCCCAAGGTGCCGACAACCCGCATGGCGAATGTCGGGTTGATCAGGCAGGCGTTCGTCGATGCTGGCCAGTACGCACGGCGGCTCAAGGACGCCAAACCGCCGGATCGGGACCTCAAGCACGATGCGCTGGTGGAGGTCCTCGAACGTCGCATTCCCGCGCTCGTCACGGCCGAGCGCGTCGACGAGATTGCGACGGCGCTGCGGCTCAGAGACGAGTTCGGCTTCCGACTGCTCCTCGCCGGCGCGAACGATGCGACGCTCATCGCGGACCGGCTGGCGAGCAACCAGGTGCCCGTCCTCGCCGGCCCGCCTACTGACGGTCCGGTCGAGAGCGGAACACCGCAGGAGCGCGCACGGGTCCCGGCGCTCCTCGATCGTGCCGGCGTGAGGTTTGCCATCGTCTCTGGCGACGGCCGCGTGCGTCCGAGAGTGACACTGCTGCAGCAGGTCGCTGGCGCGGTGGCGTCAGGGCTCCCGGCGGACGCGGCGCTCTCGGCCGTGACGATCCACGCTGCGCGTATTCTCGGTCTCGACGATCGACTCGGGTCGATCGAGCGCGGCAAAGACGCGGATCTGGTGCTCTTCGACGGCGACCCGCTGTCCTACGCCACTCACGTGACCGCCGTGTTGATCGGCGGTCGCGTCGTCTTCGAGCGATCCGGTTCATGAACACGCTCACAGCGGACTGCCGCGTACCCGCCTGTCCTGAGGGAGCGCAGCGAGTCGAAGGGCCGCGCGCTGAGCGTCTCACCCATCTGAAACTGCGGCCAGGAGGTCCACATGCCGGCATCCCGACGTCGAATCACGCCGCTCGCGCTTCTCGTCCTCTGCCTGCCCGTGCCCGGCGCCGGTCAGACCCAACGCCCGATGACGCTCGTCGATCTCATCAACGTGGCTCAGCTCGCGAACGCCCAGCTCTCGCCCGACGGCCGGCACGTGATCTACACGCTCTCGACGACAGACTGGAAGGCCAACGAGCGCGTCACGCACATCTGGCGCGTCGACGCTGCCGGCGCCAACCCCGTGCAGCTCACCAACGGACCCGAGGGCGAGAGCGCACCGCGATGGTCGCCCGACGGAAAGACGATCGCATTCCTCGCCAAGCGCACCGGAGACGACACCGCGCAGATCTACCTCCTGTCGAACACGGGGGGCGAGGCTGTCCGGCTGACGAGCCACGCCACGGCGCCTTCGAGCGTCACGTGGGCGATCGACGGACGAGCGATCTGGTTTCTCTCCGAAGACGCGAAGAGCGACGAGGAAAAAACCCGGGACAAGGCGAAGGATGACGTGTTCAAGTTCGATGAGAGCTCCAAACACCGCCACCTCTGGAAGGTCACGGTTGTGGACCAGGCCGAAGCCCGCGTGACCGGGGGCGATTTCTCAGTCTCCTCTTACCGGTTGTCGCGGGACGGCCGGATGGTCGCGTTCCACCGATCTCCCGGCACGCGTCCGGACGATTCGCTGAAGGCGGAAGTGTGGGTCATGGATGCGGACGGAAAGAACCAGCGGGAGCTGACGCGAAACACGGTGTCGGAAGGCGGCGCGGAGCTGTCGCCCGACAACACGCAGGTCATCTTCACGACGGCGTCGGCGGATCTGCGCGACGAGTACTACAGCCGTCGGCTCTACAGTGTGGCCCTCTCCGGCGGCGCGCCCCGCACGCTCATGCCCGACTTCCCGTACGAAGTGCAGCAGGCGACCTGGGCGAAAGACGGACGATCGATCTTCTTCACGGCGAACATGGGCGTGCATTCGGAGCTGTTCCAGCTCGAAGTCGGGGCCGCCAAGCCGCGCCAGTTGACCGACGGCGAGCACTCGATCGGGTGGGATTATTCGGTGGGCGCCGACACGCACGTCGTGACGATCAACGACGCGACGCGCGCAGGAGACGCGTGGCTGCTGCCAGCGACCGGCGGGACGCCGGCGCAAGTGACCCGCGTGTTCGATTATCTCGCCCGGGACTTCAAGATGCCGCGTCAGCAGAAGGTCCAGTGGAAGGGCGCCGACGGCGTGACCGTCGAGGGCGTGCTCTACTATCCGCTCGATTACGAAGCGGGACGTCGCTACCCGCTGTGCGTGCAAACGCACGGCGGTCCGCAGGCCTCTGACAAGTTTGGATTCCCCGCTTCGAGCGACTATATTCCGGTTCTCGCCGCGAAGGGCTATGTCGTCTTGAAGCCGAACTATCGCGGCAGCACGGGATATGGAGACCCATTTCTGCGCGACATGGTCGGTCACTATTTCCAGAACGCCCACAAGGACGTCATGGCCGGCGTCGACCATGTGATCGGGCTCGGAATCGCCGATCCCGATCGAATGGTCGCCATGGGCTGGAGTGCTGGCGGCCACATGACGAACAAGCTGATCACGTTCACCAATCGTTTCAAAGCCGCTTCGTCGGGTGCAGGCGCGGCGAACTGGGTGTCGATGTATTCGCAGAGTCAGACGCGCACGTTCCGGACGCCGTGGTTCGGCGGTACGCCCTGGCAGAAGAACGCGCCGATCGACGTCTACTGGGAGCACTCGCCGCTGAAGTACGTCGCCAACGTCACGACTCCGACGATCTTCCTCGTCGGCCAGGAGGATCCCCAGGTGCCGGCGCCGCAGTCGGTAGAGATGTATCGCGCGCTCAAATCGAACGGCATCCCCACGCACCTTTACATGGCTCCACGGGAAGGTCATGGGTGGGCCGAGCTGCGGCACGCGCTCTTCAAGAGGAACGTCGAGCTCGAGTGGTTCGAGAAGCACGCCACCGGCCGGTCGTACGTCTGGGAGAAGGCGCCGGAGGGCGACAAGAAGGATACGAGCAAGACGACGAGCCAGCCGCAAGGTTGACTGGCGCAGGCAACGCCGGCGAAATGGGGACATTCATCCAATGCGCGAAGAGATGAATGTCCCCGCGATGGCCGGATGACGACGTGGACTATTGGCTCGTCGGCGGCGCTTTGACGAGGTGCCCCAACACCTTCGCGTCGAGATTGACGAGGCCGAACCTTGAACGCTGGCCCTGACGTAGCGCGCGGACGTCGTCCAGCCTGAATCTGAGCTCCAGCGGATCGGACACCTCGTCGGGCTTCAGCTCGCCGCTCTTCACGAGCGGGCTGAAATCCCACACCGCGCCGAGCCCGGCGGCGCCGTTCGTCGCATTGACGATCGTTGGAACACCGACGTCCGACTGGAGCGCGATGACCCGCACGTTCACCGGCCCGTGTACCGTGTCCTTCGACGTGTTCTTCAGACGCGCGCGCATCACGACCGTCTTCGTCGACCGATCGTAGGTCGTATCGGTAACGTCCAGCGTCACTTTAGCGGTCACGTCGTCGAGAGCCGCCAGGTCCTTCGATCCGTTGCGGACCGCCTCGCTCGCCACGGTGACCGGCGCCGTCCAGAGCTGGGAGAGTCCGGTGCGGTTGTCGGTCCAGATGGGATGAAAGGTGCCGCCGGCATCCGCGACGAAGCCGCTCGTGTGTCCGGAGCTGAAGAAGAAGTTATCGACTGCGACACGCACCGCGAGCGGCCGCGCCGACGGCGGGGCCGGCGCGCCGGCCCGGAGCGGCTCGCCGCCTCCCGAGACGCTGGTCTTGACGGGCCAGATCTCGCTCCCGCCAAAGTTGTTCGCCACGTTCGACACGCGGACGCTCGGCAGGAACGTCTCGCCGCCATCGAGCGACGCGGCAAAGCGGAACCACCAGCCGAGATTGTCTTTGTGCTCCCGCCGGTCGTACCACGCCACGCCGACGACGCCCTTCTTGTTGACGGCGACGAGCGGCATGATCTGGTCGGGTCCTTGCTCGGCGGGATCGTCGGCGATGCGGTCGTCCGACACGTCGACCGGCTTCGACCACGTCTTGCCCTTGTCGCTCGAGTACGAGAGCAGCACATCGAGTCGTTCCGATCGGCTGTCGTTCCAGACGGCGTAGAGGCGATCCTTGAACGCCGCGCTTCCGGGATCCACCGCGAGCCACGGAATGTGGCTGCCCTGCGACCTGGCGCGATCCATGAACCAGTCGCTCACGACGATGCCGGTCGAGAGCGTCTCGCCGCCGTCTGCCGACGTGACGACGCGCAGCCATGAGTTGGCTTGGTTCGGCCGGTTCTCGCGTCCCTCGCTCGTCGTGTTGTCCTTGTTGTGCCCGAAGAGCGTGACCAGGGTGCCGTCGGAAAGCACGACGGAGTTGCCCATGCCGACCACGTTCTCTTTTTCGGCCGACTGGCGCACGAGGGGAGGCTCGAAGCTGACGCCTCCGTCGGTCGATCGAAAGACGAAGATGCCGTTCTTGCTGCCCGTCTCGATGCGGGGGGTCGATCCGGTGCCGTTGATGTACACGCGGCCGTTATACTTGCCGCCGGTCACGTCGACGACGAGGTTCTCCCTGTCGATGAACGGCAGTCGTGTCGGCTGCGACCACGTCAGTCCGGCGTCGCTCGATCGATACACCAGCATCTTCGACGGATCCTTCGTCGTCAGGACGACGAAGTACGCGTTGTCGCCCAGGCCGTAAGGGCAGACGGGGTCGCCGGCCGTACTCGGCGCGTCGTGCACTTCGAGCGTCTCCTTCCACGTCCTGCCGCCGTCGATCGACGTGTAGACGACCGAGTTCGACGCGTTGTGCTGGGGCGAGACCATCATCGAGCAGGCCATCAGCTTGTTGGGATCCGTGAGGTGCGCGCCTGCGAGCAGCTCGTAGTGCGCGTACTTTCCGCGCGGGCTGCTCACCTGCACGTTGGGGCCGACGGTGATGAGGCCGGCCGGCGTGACGGGCTGCTGCGCAGTGAGCGCGCCCGCCGTGACGAACGCAGAGAAGGCACCGACTCCGATGAACACGCGGGAGCATTTCGACATTGCCATGGCTTTCTTCCTTGGAAGGACAGAAGAGCGGCGCGCGATCGTCCCACGTGCATCAGCAGTTTGCAATACATTTCTATTGACACGCGCGGCACGTCCGGGGTATGTGTGCGCCTCCACCCCGGCAATCCTCGTAGACTGCCCGAGAGACCCCAAGGAGGACGCGTGCGAAGGATCCCGCTCACGCTGGTTGTGTCTGTGTGCTGGCTCGCCGTGTCGGGCGCCGCGCCCGGCGGGATGACGCTCGACGACGTGATGGCGCTCAGACGCATCGCGGATCCGCGCCTCTCGCCCGACGGCTCGCGTGTGGTGTACGCCCTCTCTGAAATCGACATGAAGGCGAACGAGGAGGCGGTGGACTTGTGGATCGTCCCCGCTTCCGGTGGATCGCCGCGGCGGCTGACGTGGCAGCGTCGCGACGATACGCACCCACGCTGGTCGGCGGATGGTGCGCAGATCGCGTTTCTCTCGGATCGGGACAGCGTGGACCAGCAGGGCAGGCGCGTCGAGAAGCGGAACCAGGTCTGGGTGATGCCGGCCGACGGCGGCGAGGCGTGGCAGCTCACGACGTCGCCGGCGGCGGTCAGCGACTTCGGGTGGTCGCCCGACGGCAAGCAGCTCGTCTATGTGGCGCCGGCGCAAGGCGCTGACAACGACGAGCGCGAGGCGCGGCGCAAAGCGGGGTTCGACGAGATCGTGGCCGGCGACCACCGCATGAGCCACTTGTGGCTGATCGGTTCGAAGGGCGGCAAGCCGGCCCAGCTCACGCAAGGCAGCTTCAATGCGACCGAGCCCGCGTGGTCGCCGAAGGGCGACCAGATCGCCTTCGTGTCCCGTCCAACGCCCGGCGCCAACGAGCAACTGCTGAGCGACGTGTATGTGGTGGCAGTGGCGGGCGGAGCGTCGCGCAAGATCACGAACAATGAGGGCCCCGATTTCGCTCCCGCCTGGTCACCCGATGGCACCCAGATCGCGTACCTGACCAACGCGCGGCTTCAGAGCTCCGGCGCGCACAACCGGATCGCGGCCGTGAGCGCCAGCGGCGGCGCGCCGCGCCCGATTACGCAGGACTTCGAATACTCGGCGGGCGCGCCACGATGGTCGGCGGACGGAGGGCGTCTCTTCTTCGTCTCCACCACGCGTACGGAATCGCACATCTACGCGGTCGCGGCGACGGGCGGAGTGCCGAAAGCCGTCACGAGCGGCGCGATCATGGCCTCCGACCTGGTCGTCTCGGCCAACGGCCAGCGCCTCGCCTTCCTCCGTGAGGACGCGCGCCGGCCCGACGACCTGTGGACTGCCGGCGGCGACGGCACCGGCGCCCGCAAGATCACCGACGTCAATCCGGAAGTCGCGGCGCTCACGATCGCGGACTCCGAGGTGATCCACTGGAAAGGCGCCGACGACTGGGAGATCGACGGCATCCTCGTGAAGCCGGTCGGCTACCAGCCCGGCCGGCGCTACCCGCTGATTGTCGAAGCGCACGGCGGTCCGCACGGGGCGCAGTCGGTCGGCTTCAATCCGATGTGGCAGTACTTCGCCGCGCGCGGCTACATGGTGCTCGCTCCGAACTTCCGCGGATCGGGCGGCTATCGTCAGGATTTTGTCGACGCCGATCGAAACGACTGGGGCGGCAAGGATTTCGTCGACATCATGCGCGGCGTAGACTTCGTCATCGCGCAGGGCCTTGCGGACGCCGACCGTCTCGGCATCGAAGGGTGGAGCTACGGCGGCTACATGACGTCCTGGATCATCGGCCACACCGATCGGTTCAAGGTGGCGGTCGCCGGCGCCGCCGTGACGAACCTGCAGAGTTTCTACGGCACCACCGACATCCAGCGCTTCATCGAGTGGGAGTACGACGGATTCCCATGGGACCACGCCGACAAGATTCGTGAGCACTCGCCCATCACCTTCGCGCCGCGCGCGAAGACCCCGACGCTCATCCTGCACGGCGAGGCCGACGTCCGCGTGCCCATCGAGCAGGGCTTCCAACTCCATACGGTGCTGCGCAAGGTCGGAACGACCGTGGAGTTCGTGCGCTACCCGCGAGAAGGCCACGGATTCCGCGAGCCGGCACATCGGCGCGATCGCTACCGCCGCACGCTCGAGTGGCTCGAGCGGTACCTCGGAGCACCGAAAAGCTCGTCTCGGTGAGTGACAGCCCCGTCCTTTGTGGAGTCCGACATGTTCACACCACGCCGATTGGCCATCTCCATCGCGGTCGTCCTGTCGTTCGCGTCCCTCCACGCGCAGACGAAGCGTGCCATGACGCTCGTCGACCTCCTCAACGTGCCGGATCTGACCGACCCGCAACTGTCAGGGACGGCCGCCAGGTCGCCTACGTGCTCGCCCGCGCCGACTGGAACGCGAACAAGCGCATCTCTCACGTGTGGCGCATCAATGCCGATGGCACCGACGAGGTGCAGCTCACCTCGGGCCAGGACGGCGAGACGAGCCCGAGGTGGGCCCCCGACGGCCGCGCGCTCGCGTTCCTCGCCAAACGCGGCACGGACGAGGCGACGCAGATCTATGTGATCCCGACGAGCGGCGGCGAGGCAAAGGCGCTGACGAGCCACCCGTCATCGATCTCGGAGATCACCTGGTCGCCCGACGGAAAATCGATTTACTTCCTCGCGCCGGATCCAAAGAGTGACGAAGAGAAAGCTCGCGACCGGGCGAAGGACGACGTGTACGCGTTCGACGAGGATTACAAGCAGCGGCACCTGTGGCGCGTGTCGGTGAGCGACCATCGATCGGCGAGCGACCATGGAACAGAGCGTCTGACGAGCGGCGACTATTCCGTGATGAACTACGACCTCTCGCGCGACGGGCGTCGCATCGTGTTCCATCGTGCGGCGACGCCGCTCCTGGAATCCGCCGACACAAGCGAGGTCTGGATCATGAACGCCGACGGAAGCGCTGGTGTCCAGTTGACCCGGAACTCGATCTCCGAGAACGGGGCGCGCATCTCGCCCGACGGCGCGCAGGTGTTCTTCATTACCGGGAGCAACGACAAGTTCGAGAAGTACTTCAACCGGAAGCTCTTTGTCGTGCCGAGCTCCGGCGGCACCGTGCGGCTCGTCTCGGCCGACCTCCCGGCCGCCGACCAGGCCGACTGGGGCCGCGACGCCTCGACGATCTTCTTCGTCGGCAACGTCGGCGTGCACAGCGAGCTGTTTCAGCTCGACATGAAAACCGCCAAGGCGCGCCAGCTGACCGACGGGCGACATGCGCTCGCGGGTTGGTCGTTCGTCCCGGAGGTGGATAAACACATCCTGACGATTGAGGACGCCGAGAATCCGGGAGACGTGTATGTCACCGGCGCCGGCGCAAGCGCGCCCGCGCGGGTCACGCACGTCTACGACTATCTCGCGCGCGACTTCCGGCTGCCGCGTCAGGAAGCCGTGCAATGGAAGGGCGCCGACGGCATCACCGTCGAGGGTCTGGTCTCGTACCCGCTCGACTACCAGCAGGGCCAGCGCTACCCACTCGCCGTCCAGACTCACGGCGGGCCGCAGGCCTCGGACAAGTTCGGGCTCGGCGGCTGGGGAAGCTACGTCCCTGTGCTCGCGGCGAAGGGCTATGTCATCCTCAAGCCGAACTATCGGGGGAGCACGGGCTATGGCGACGCGTTCCTGCGCGACATGGTGGGCCACTACTTCCAGAACGCGCATCTGGACGTGATGGCCGGTGTGGATCAGCTGATCAAGATGGGCATCGCCGACGGCGACCGGATGGTCAAGATGGGCTGGAGCGGCGGCGGCCACATGACGAACAAGATCGTCACCCATACGACCCGGTTCAAGGCCGCGTCGGCCGGCGCGGGCGCGTCGAACTGGGTCTCGATGTACGCCCAGAGCGACACCCGCACGAACCGCACGTCGTGGTTCGGCGGCACGCCGTGGCAGAAGAACGCGCCGATCGACGTGTATTGGGAGAACTCGCCGCTGAAGTACGTCTCGAACGTGAAGACGCCGACGATCATCATGGTCGGCGAAAAGGATCAGCGCGTCCCGATGCCGCAGTCCGTCGAGATGTACCGCGCGCTCAAGAGCAACGGCGTCCCGACGCATCTCTACGTCGGTCCGCGCGAGCCGCACGGATGGCAGGAGCTTCGGCACGAGCTCTTCAAGATGAACGTCGAGCTCGACTGGTTCGAGAAATACGCCATGAGCCGGCGCTACGAGTGGGAGAAGGCGCCGGCAGATCGCAAGCCTGCACAGAAGACGAGTTCGCAGTAACCCGTGCGTCGAGGGCCGCGTCACGTCATTCGCGCGAGCGACGGCAGCGGATTGACCAGTGCATTTGCGCCCTCTTGTGAGGTGTGGCTGCGGCCGGCGCTCAGCCGGCCGCAGCGCCGCATGCCGCTGTACACCGTCGCAATTCGCCACGACCGTCGGGCAGTCATCCGACACGTAACGGTAAAAGATCGAAGCAGAGACCGGATGCCCGTGCTGCTTGTCCCGTCGACACGTCTTTGAGGATGCCGGCGCTGCTGGCGATGGGCAAAGCGGATCCGGCGCGGACCGAGGGCGACTACGACATCGATCGGAGCCGCCGCGGCCTCTCGATGCCTGGCGGACTGCCGATCAACAAACCGCCGTACGGAATCCTTACGGCCATCGATCTGAACAAGGGCGAACACGCGTGGCAGGTGCCGCTCGGCGACACACCCTCGCTCCGCTCCAATCCCGCCCTTCGGGGCGTCGCGCTGCCGGCGCGGCTCGGTGCGACGGGGTTGCCCGGGCCGGTGGTGACCAAAGGCGGGCTGGTGTTCGTCCCCGGCGGGTCGCAGCTCTACGCGTTCGACAAATCAACCGGCGAGGAACTGTGGGCCGGCGACCTCGGCGAACGAGGCTCCGGCACGCCGATGACGTATGCCACGAGCTCCGGCCGTCAGTTCGTTGTCGCGACGGGGGGGGAGAGCGGGCGGTGCCGACAACGTTCGCGCTCGGGCGGAAGAAAGAGACCAGGGTGCCTTGAGGAGTTCCCGCAGTCTGCGGAGGGACTAACCCATGAAACGTGTGATTCTGGCTGTAGCACTGATCGCGGTTTTCTTCCCGCTTCACGCCGGAGCGCAGACCGGCGACGCCGGTCTGAGGGGGTACGTCGCGGACGAGCAGGGCGGCGTGCTGCCTGGCGTCACGATCACCGCCGAAGGTCCGGCGCTCATGACGCCGGCATCAGCAGTCACCGACACCGCGGGCTACTACCGCCTGGTGAATCTGCCTCCCGGCACGTACGTGCTCTCGGCCGAGCTCACGGGCTTCTCGACCCAGCGGCGCGACGGCATCGTGTTGCGCGCCGGCAGCATCTTCCAGGTGGACGTCGTGATGCGGATCGGGAGTCTCCAGGAGACCATCACGGTGTCTGGCGAATCGCCGATGCTCGAGGTCTCGAAGCCGAGCAACATCCTCAACTTCGAGGGCGAGTTCCAGAAGCAGGTCCCCGTTCAGGCGCGGCGCAACTGGAGCGACTTTCTCGAAGTGACGCCCGGCGTCATCGCGCGGCCCTTCGACGACAACAGCGGCCGCATGGTCTACTACGGTCACGCCACTGAGCACTTCGCGCACGTCATCCAGCTCGAAGGGATGAATGCCGCCAACTACAACGACGGTCAGGTCGCGTACGTGAACATGGGCACCGACGTCATCCAGGACGTCCAGGTCAAGAGCGGCGGCATCGACGCGTCGGAGCCGATGGGCACCGGTCTGGTGATGAACGTCGTCACCAGGAGCGGCGGCAATCAGTTGAGCGGATCCGCCGGCTACGCGCTGCAGCCGATCAAATGGAACGGCGACAATCCGCCGTCGTCTGAAGTCAAGAACGCCAGCACTCCCACCATCCAGGGTGTCAATCAGCTCGATCTCGCCGCCGGCGGCCCCATTCGACGCGATCGCATCTGGTTCTTCGCGGCCTATCGCTATGCCGATCTCGAGACGGGCATCAGTCGCGACGCGGGGCAGGTCGCGCTCCAGCAGCGCTACGTCCAAGGCTTCAAGCCGTTCAACAACACGTCCACCACCAATCAGCCGTACGGCAAGGTGACCGCCAGGCTGAGCGCGGCCCATCAGGTGAGCGCCTACTGGCAATACGATCGCGTCACGCTGACATCGGATCAGCCCCTCCACTACGAACCGATCAGGATTTTCGTGACCGGCGGCGATCTCTTCGGCGCGAAGCTCAGCTCCGTCTGGGGCAACAAGGTGACCAGCCAGGTGACGGTCGGCTACAACGACAAGAGCGGCGCGGACGATGGGACGTTTGGGAAGCTGCCGGGTTCGGGCGCGCAGATCGATATTCATCAGTCGGCGTTCGCGTCGGCCGGCCGTTTCGTTGGCACGGGCGCGCTGCTGCGGGGCGGCAACCTCGAATCGCTCAGCCTCGAGCCGTCCTCCATCTTGCTCATTCGAGGAGATCTCACCTACTTCACGAAAGGGTGGATGGGATCGCACGAGCTCCAGACTGGCATCTATGCGGCACCGCGGCTGCGCACGGGACGCATCACCCGCTACGTGAACGACGGGTTCACGCTCGAAGGGCGCGTGATGCTCAATCCCAACGACGTGGGCGCGGGCACGCGGCCCTTCCATCGCCGGTTCAGGTCGCCGACGTCGGTGGCGGCGATCGATGCCGAGGATCGCGACATCGGCGTCTATGTCCAGGACGCGTGGAAGCCGACCGCGCGGCTGACGGCCAGCCTGGGCGTGCGCATCGATTTCGTGAAGCGCCATGACGCGATCTTCAACATCGACCGCATGAAAGACGTGGCGGTGGGCCCGCGGTTCGGCTTCTCGTACCTGCTGACGAAGGACGCGCGCAACGTGCTGCGCGGCAGCGCCGTCCGCGCGCACGAGGGCGTCAACGGATGTGATGCCGCCACCAGCCAGGCCGCAGGCGGCGGCGGCGCCGAGACGCGCGATACCTACGACTTCGATGGCGACGGCGTCTTCGAGACGCAGTTCGTCACACCGGCCGTGGCGGCGGCGCTCGCGGGCTACGAGTTCAGTCCCGACCTCCACCAGCCGTGGGTGGACGAGTACATCCTCGGATACCGCAAGCAGTTCGCCGGTCAGATAGCGGTGGACGTCGCGCTCAACCACCGGCGGTATACCGATCGATACGGTCAGGTGGACGTCAACGGCATCTACCCCGACGCCCCCGGTCTGCCGTTCATCGGATTCGGACGTGTCGATCCGAGGCGGGGCGTCCTGCGCCAGTTGACGAACAACTACTGGGACAAGCTGGTGTACACCTCGATCGAGATCACGACGACCAAGAACCTGGCGAATCGGCTGCAGTTCGTCGGCGGATTCCATCGGCAGTGGCAGCATCAGGCCGGCACCTGGAACCCGACCGACCCCGCGCGGTTCATTCAGCCAAACGCCTATCCGAACAACAAATTGATCTACATGGCCCGAGGCATCGACGACACCGACAGCTACCGGCTGTTTGCGTTCGGCCCGTCGTGGCAGGAGTACTCCATTCGCGGCGGCGGCACCTGGTTCGCGCCCTGGGGCGTCGTCGTCGCGGCCAGCTACACGCAGCAGGCCGGTCCGTGGCCGGGGCACATCCTGACGAGACTCGCGGCCAACGACCCCGACGTCACCCGCTTCGGCCCGGCCACGATCCCCGTCGTCGGCGGCGTGCAATCCAATCCGCTGGCGACGACGATCCGCATCAAGTACGCGACGCGCGGTGAAGGTCAGGAGCAGTATCAGGCGCCGCCGGTGCGAGTCATCAACCTGAAGGTCGGCAAGAAGCTGCGGCTCGCGGCCCGGCGAGAGGCGGAGCTTTCCGCCAACATCTTCAACCTCGCGAACGGCAGCGATCACTGGCAGTACGACTACGCGAACGCGAGCCAGGAATTCAATCCGGGCTTCCTGCGGTTGCTCAGTCGCCAGGCAGCAAGGGCACTACAACTGACGTTCGTGCTCAGGTACTGACGCCATGTCACGAAGGTTCCCGCACGTGGGTTCCCGCACGAGGGTTCCCGGACGACCGTTCACGAAGGTTCCAACACGAGCGCTCGCGGCCGCGAGCGTGCTATCCCTGCTGATGCTCGCGATGGCGCAACTGGCGTCGTCGCAGGAGCCGCGACCTCAACGGCCAATGACGCTGGTGGATCTGCTCAATGTGTCTTCATTGAGCGATCCCCAGCTGTCACCGGACGCCCGCCAGATGCTCTATGTGGTCGCCCGAGCCGACTGGAAGGCGAACCGCCGCATCGGCCAGGTGTGGCGGGCGAATGTGGACGGCAGCGGGGCGGTGCAGCTCACGACCGGCGCAAACGACGCCAGCAGTCCGCGGTGGTCTCCCGACGGCAACACGATCGCGTTCGTGACGAGGCGTGATGCGCCGCAGGCTCAAGCCCACGTGATGAGCAACGGCGGCGGCGAGGCCCGACAGCTCACGCGGCACGCCACTGGCGTCTCGAATCTGTCGTGGTCGCCTGACGGCGCGTTCATTTACTTCACCGCGATCGATTCGAAGACAGACGAGGAGCGCGCACGCGAGGCCGAAACAGGCGAGGTGTATGCGTTCGGGGAGAGCAAGCAGGAGCACTTGGGGAGAGTTGGCGTGCCGATCGGTGCGGAGCAGCGGCTGACCAGCGGCGACTATTCCATTCAAGCGTATCAACTCTCGCGCGACGGGCGGCAGATTGCCGTCAACCGCGCGCCAGGGCCCCTGCAGGAAGACTCCGCGACCGGCGACGTCGGCGTGATGGATGCCACCGGTGGAGAGATCCGGCGTCTCGCGGGACCGACGTTTCGGGAAGGCGGCGCGGAGCTCTCGCCCGACAACTCGCAGGTGCTGTTCAGAGCGCACGCGAACGAGAAGCTGGAAGGCTATTACAACGATCGTCTGTTCTTGATTCCTGCGAAGGGCGGGGCGCACCGGGCGCTGAAGCTGCCGCACCAGGTCCTCGACGCGCACTGGTCGAAAGACGGCAAGTCGATCTTCATCCTCGCGAACCTGGGCGTTCACACCGAGCTCTTCGAGGTCGATCCGGCCACCGAGGCCGAGCGGCAGTTGACCGACGGGCGCCATGCCATCAGGTCATGGACGTTTCATCCGTCCACGAATCAACACGTCTTCGCCATCGACGAGCCGGCGAACCCGGGCGATGTGTGGCGTCTGCCGGGCGGCGGCGGCCAGCCTGTCCGGGTGACGCGTCTGTTCGACGACCTCGCGCGCGACTTCAAACTTCCGCGGCAAGAGAAAGTCGAGTGGAAGGGTGCCGATGGCGTCACGGTAGAAGGGCTCCTCTTCTATCCGCTGGACTACGTGCAGGGCAAACGGTACCCGCTCGTCGAGCAGGACCACGGCGTCACGTTTTCCTCCAACAGCTTCGGCTTCGGTCGATTGTCCGACTATCCGCAGGTCCTTGCGGCCAGGGGCTATGCGGTGCTGCAGGTCAACCCGCGCGGTGTGGCGGGCTACGGCGACGCGTATCTGCGCGACATGGTCGGGCACTACTTCAAGAACGCGCACCTCGACGTGCTGGCCGGCATCGATCACCTGATCAAGATCGGCATCGCCGATCCCGATCGCCTGATCAAAATGGGCTGGAGCGCCGGCGGGACGATGACGAACAAGCTGATTACGTTTACCAATCGGTTCAAAGCCGCTTCGTCGGGCGCGGGCATTGCAAACTTCATCTCGCTATACGCGCAGAGCGACGTCCGCTATTACCGCACGCCCTGGTTCGGCGGGACTCCGTGGCAAAAGCATGCGCCGACAGATCTCTATTGGGAACAGTCACCGCTGAAGGACATTGCGAAGGTCAAGACACCGACGCTGATCCTGGTGGGGGAGCGCGACGTGCGCGTGCCGATGCCGCAGTCGGTCGAGCTCTATCGCGCGCTCAAGTCGAATGGCGTCCCGACGCGCATGTACGTCGCCCCGGGGGAGCCGCACGGCTGGCGCGAGCTCCGGCATCAGTTGTTCAAGATGAATGTGGAGCTGGACTGGTTCGAGCGCTACGCGCTTGGTCGTGAATACACGTGGGAGAAGCCACCGGCGGGCGAGGATGGCACTTCCGCGTCGATCGACATCCGACGATGAGGGAGCCTGGTGTACCGAGGGTCGAACCTTCAAGTGTCGGCCGGTTCCCCGTAACGTAGGGAGGGCCGGAACCTTAGTCCCACGTGCACGGGTTTAAGTCTACCGCCTTTCAGGCGGTAGTCGTTGAACTTCGGCCGCTGTTTCGTTGAGGACCAACATCATGGTGAAACGCCTCGCGCTCGGCGCCCTCGTGGTCTTCGTGTGTGCGCAGGCTCCCGCTGCGCAATCGAACGCGGTCACCATCCGCGCGGGCACGGTGCTTGACGGCAAGGGTGGGACGCTCCAGAACGTGACGCTGCGCATCGACGGGTCGCGCATCGCGGCTATCGATCAAGGCGGGACCGACGGCACCTACGACCTGCGCGGCCTCACCGTCATGCCCGGCTGGATCGATACCCACGTCCACATCGGCGCGCATTTCGGCGCCAACGGTCGCGCGTCCAACGAAGGCGAGACGTCGGCGCAGGAGGCCCTCGCCGGTGCCGAGAACCTGTATGCCACGCTGATGGCCGGTTTCACCACGGTGCGGAGCGTCGGCGCCATGTCCGACCGCGACCTGCGCGAGGCCATCGCGCGCGGCGTCCTGCCGGGCCCGCGCCTTCTCACCTCCCTCGGCTCGGTCAACGAGCGCACCGGCACTCCCGATCACATACGTCAGGCCGTCCAGAAACTGGCGAAGAGCGGCGCGGATCTTATCAAGGTCTTCGCGTCGAGGAGCAGCCGGGACGGCGGCGGTCGGACGATGACCGACGAGCAGCTCCAGGCCGCGTGTGGCGAAGCGCGGGCGCAGAAGCTGCGGACGCTGGTCCACGCGCACAGCGCCGACAGCGTCAGCGCGGCGGTGTTAGCCGGATGCGACGCCATCACGCACGGCAGCGGCGTCACCGACGCCGAGATCAAGCTGATGGTCGACCGCGGCACGTATTTCGAGCCCCAGTTTCTCGTGACGCACAACTACCTCGATCACAAGAAGCAGTACCTCGGCATCGGCAACTACACCGACGAGGGCTTTGCCAGCATGCAAAAGCTCCTGCCGATCCGGACCGCGATGTTCACGCGTGCGCAGCAGGACAAGCGCGTGCGGCTCGTCTTCGGCACTGACGCCGTGGCCGGCGCCCACGGCCGCAACGCGGAGGAATTCATCTACCGCGTGCGCGACGGAAAGCAGCCGTTCATGGACGCCCTGGTGTCCGCCACCTCCCGCGCGGCCGAGGCGCTAGAGCTTCAGGACAAGATCGGCGCCATCGCGTCCGGTCTTGAAGCCGATCTCATTGCGGTGGAGGGCGATCCGCGGCAGGACGTCACGGCGGTGCGGCGGGTGGTGTTTGTGATGAAGGGGGGAAAGGTTTACAGGAACGTTGCGGCGAACGCAAAGGGATCGAAGACGAATCCGTAGACCTCTATTGGGGGTCGCCTATGAAATTGCTCTGGCTTGCTTCCATCATCGCCCTCCTCGTGTGCTCGACTGCGTCGACGGCAACGGCGCAGATCGCCTCGGAGGGCTCCATCCGGGGCTTCATCAAGGATGAACAGGGCGCCGCGTTGCCTGGCGTGAGCCTCAGCGCCACGACTCCGCAGTCGTCGACGTCGTTTACCGCCGTCAGCGATTCGCAGGGGTTCTACCGCCTCGTGAACCTTCCGCCCGGCATCTTCGACGTGGTCGCGGTACTCTCGGGCTTCGCGAAATTCGAGCGCAAGGGACTCGAGGTGCGAGCCGAAGTGAACATCCAGGTCGACGTCGTCATGAAGATCGGCGCGATCGAGGAAACGATCCAGGTGACGGGCGAAAGTCCGATGCTCGAAGTGCAGAAGACGACGCAGGCGATCAACATCAGCGGCGAATTCCAACGGTCGCTGCCGCTGAGCAGCCGGCGCGTCTGGCAGGACGCCTTGGATCTCACGCCCGGGATCATGAGCCGCAGCACCGACCAATTTGGCGGGTCGGTGTATTTTCTGCGTGGAACGGAGAACGAGAACCACGTCGTGCAGGTGGACGGCGTCGATGCTGGATCGTTCCGCCAGAACTGGCCAGGGCAATATCTCGGGCTCAGCTCGGAGGCGCTTGCCGACATTCAGATCAAGACAGCCGGCGTCGATGCCGCTGCGCCGCTCGCCGAAGGCATGGTCATCAACATCGCGACTCCGTCCGGCACCAATCAACTCAAAGGGAGCCTCAGCGTGGTGTACACGGCCATTGCGTGGAACGGCAACAACACGCCGGGCGGCACGCCGGTCGTGTCTCGCACGGTGCAGCCCGATCTGGCGCTGGGCGGTCCCATCCTGAAGGACAAGGCGTGGTTCTTCGGCACGTTCCGCTACACGAACCGATTGACCGGCGTGAGTCGCAGCAGCACGTTGCTCGACAACCTCGAGGCGCTGGTTCCCGGCTTCGAACCGTTCAACAACAAAGGGCGGCTGAAGTTCGCCTCGCTCAAGGGAACCACGCAGTGGACGCAGAATCACCACTTCCAGGTCACTTACCAACGAGACGCCAATGTCGAGGAAACGAATTTCCAGGTGAACGGCGCGAACGTGGACGTGACGGCCCTTGGAGGCGCCGCCTACGGCACGCGGCTCGCATCGGTGTGGGGCGATCGCGTGACAACGAGGATCCTCGTCGGCTACAACGACAAGTCCAACAACTCGAGTTTCAACGTGTTCGACGGGCATCTGGGAAACGGTCCGTCGCGACCTGTGCACACCTCGTCGTTCATTTCGGCGGGACGACGCACCGGATCCGGGCGCATTGCGCTGCTCGACAATCTCGAGACCAGGACGCTTGGACCCGCGTCGAAGACAACGGTCAGCGCCGACCTCACCTATTTCAAACCGGCCGGATGGTTGGGTTCCCACGAGATTCAGACCGGCATGTACCTGCAGCCCCGGCTTCGTCACGCGACGACGGCGTTCTACTCCAACGACGGGTTCGCGCTCGAGGAGGTCGCGCTGCGGGATCCGAACAATCCCGCGGCGGGCGTTGTGCCCTTCCATCGCCGGTACTACGGCGTGCCGTCGATCAACACGCTGCAATTACATGCGCGCGACAACGCCGTTTACGTGCAGGACTCCTGGAAACCCAGCGCCCGCCTGACGATCAATGCCGGCGTGCGTGTCGATTGGATCAAGGCGACCGACGCGATCTTCGATCTCGATACCGTCGATGATGTCGCCGTCGGACCGAGGGTGGGCAGCAACTACTCGCTGACCTCCGACAACAAGAATCTCGTGCGGGCCAGCTACGGGCGCGTCGGCGACGTGCCGAACTCCAGCTACATCGGCAGCGCCGGGACGTCGGTCGCAGGCATCCGCGACGAGTACGACAACGACCTCGACGGCACATTCGAGTCGGTGTTTGTGACCCCCGGGAGCTCGCGTGTCTCACAGAACCGGCGCATCGACCCGGACCGGCGATGGCCCTGGGTCGACGAGATGCTGGTTGGATACCGTCGCCAGCTTCCCGGACAGATGACGTTCGACGTGAGCTGGATCTCGCGCGAGTACAGGCATCGTCCGGCGCTGGTCGAAGTCAACGGCATCTACGACGGCGGCGTGTTCCGCGGCTACCAGGATGTGTCGCAGAACGAGATCAATCTCGTCACGGACAACGAGTGGAACTCGTTCGTCTATCGCGGCCTCGAGTTCGACGTCACCAAGCGCACCGATCGCCTGCAACTGATTGCCAACTACACGCGGGCCCGGCAGCACGTCGCCGGGACGTGGCAGCCAAACGACCCCGCCTCGTTCATCCAACCCGAGGCCTTCCCCAACAACCGCGGCCTCGGCACGATTCGCGGCAACGTCACGAACAGCCTGTCCGGAACCGCCGACACGCGGAATCCGATGTGGGAAGATCACCAGGCGCGATTTGGCGCGGTGTACTTCGCGCCATGGAGCCTGGTGGTGGCCACCAACTTCTCCGTGCAGTCGGGGCCGTACTCGGGCCCGGTCGTCACGCGGATCGCGGCGGCCGATCCACGCTTCGGCCCGTCGACGGTGACGTTGTCGAACGGCCGGGTGGTCTCGAACCCGCTTGCGACCACCATTCGCTTTGCCGGCAAAGATCGCGGCGACAAACAGATCAAAGCGCCGTACCTCAACGTCATAAACCTGCGTGTCGGTCGCAACTTCGGCTTTGGCTCGCGCAGGCTGGAGACCGCGTTCGACGTGTTCAACCTCCTGAACGCCGGCACGGATCAACAGTTCTTCGACGGCGGCAACCAGCTCTATAGCTCGAACTACGCGATCCGGGACGACAAGTTCTTTGGCGTCAACCGCCAGCCGCCGCGACAGGGACAGTTCACCGTGCGGTTCACTTTTTGAGAAGAGACTTTTCTGCAGGGCTGACCTGAAGGTCGGCCCGCCCAGAGGAGACAATTTTATGAGTACGCGTCGCCTGGCACTGCCTTCATTAGTCCTCGTGCTCTCGATGCGGATGCTCGCGAGCCCTGCTCAGCCGGCCGCGCGCATCACGTTGGAAGACCTCGTGTCGGTGGATGGACTTTCGGTGCCCCTGCTCTCTCCGGGCGGGCGTGACTTCGCCTTCACCGCTGATGGACAGATCAAGTTTCTCTCCGTCGATGGCGGCTGGCCCGTCGTCCTGACGACGACGCCCGGCGGCAAGAGCGGATTGAACTGGTCGGCAGACGGACGCCGGCTGGGATTTGCCAGTCAAGGCAGCATCTGGGTCGTGGATACCGACGGCGGACCGCCACGCCGGCTGACAAACCATCCAGCGGGCGCCGGCGATCCGCGGACTGCGGTCGACCGATCGCCCCGATGGTCGCCGCGCGGGACGTGGATCCTGTTCGAAACCGGGCGGCGCGGCAACAACGACCTGATGCTGGTGAGTGACGACGGGAAGCGGACGAATCTCGTTACCGACTCCGGCAACGACGCGTCGGCTGCGAGTTGGTCGCCCGATGGCCAGCGCATCGCGTACGTGGAGCGGTCGCCGGAGTATTTCAGCGGCGTGCTGAAAGTAGGGTACGTCGTCCTCGAGCCAAACTATCGAGGCAGCACCGGCTACGGAGAGAAGTTCCGCAATCTGAACGTCGAGGACAGCGGAGGCGGCGAGTTGGACGACGTGGTCGCGGGAGCACGGTATCTCGTCGACCAGGGTCTGGCCGATCGCAAGCGTCTGGGGATCGGCGGGGGAAGTCATGGCGGCACGATGGTGGCGTACGCCATCACGAAACAGCCCGATCTGTTCAAGGTCGCCATCGAGCTGTACGGCGTCGTCGACCGGGCCACGTATAATGAGCGCACGAATCGCAACGCCGCCGCGCGGTGGACGATGAAGATGGGCGGAACGCCGGATGAAAAACCGCAGGTCTATCGCAAGGCCAACGCCCTGGCGGACGTGTCAAAGATCGCCACGCCGGTGCTGGTCATGCACGGCGAAGAGGATCCCCAGGTGCCGCCGTACGAGTCGGCGCAGCTCGTTGCGGCGCTGAAGAAGCATGGCAAGGAGTACAGCTACTTCACGTATCCGAAGGAAGGCCACGGCTTCTCGCAGCGCGACCATCGGCTCGACGCGTGGGGCAAGCAGCTCGCGTTTCTGAAGAAGTACCTACAGCCGGCCTACGGACAGAGTGTGACGTCGACCACCGACGACGCGGTTCGACGGTAGGCGACGCGTTCAGGCTGAGAGATGAGGCCGCAGAGATGAGATGAAGCGGCTGTTTCCGCAAGGAAAGAGGTCGAATGCACGGACAGAGACTTCTCGGGCGCGCATTGGTGTGCCCGGTAGCCATGCTGGTCCTGGGGCTTGGCGCCGCAGTTCGGGGAACGGCTCAGGATTCTGTGCCGGCGCCGGCTCAGGAAACGGCGCGGAATTCGGGCGCCTCGCTGCAGAGCGTGATTGGGGAGGTCACGGCCACCAGTCCCGCCGCCAAACAGATTGAGCTCAAGATGGATGCCGGAGGCTCGATCACCGTCATTCTGCAAGAAAATACCGTGTACCTGCGCGTGCCGCCCGGCGAAACGGACTTGAAAAAAGCTGTAAAGATCACTCCTGCCGACATCGGTGTGGGCGACCGTGTGTATGCGCGAGGACGGTTGGCTGAGGACCCGAAGTCGATTCCCGCTCTGGCCGTCATCGTGATGACCAAAGCGGATCTGGCGCAGACACGCGAGCGCGAACGTGCGGATTGGCAGAAGCGCGCTGTTGCAGGCACGCTTTCGGGACTCAATCCAGAAACCAAGGAGATCTCGCTATCGGTGCGCTCGTCCGCAGGGTCCAGAACCTTGATCGTTGAGCCGTCACCGAAGACGATCTTTCACCGCTATGCACCTGATTCGGTTCGGTTTGTTCAAGCCAAGCCGAGTTCGTTCGCCGAACTGAAAGTGGGCGACGCCCTTCGCATTCTCGGGGAAAAGAACTCCGACGGCACGCGCATCAAGGCCGAAAAAATTGTCTCGGGGTCGTTCCGCAATATTGCAGGCACGGTCAACGCCATCGATGCGGCCGCCGGCGAAATCAGGATGACCGACTTAGGGACTAGGAGGCCGCTCAGCGTCAAGATCGCTTCCGATACCATGCTGCGTCGCATGCCCGCGACGAAGCCGGCTACGCCTGCAAACCGTCCGCAGGAAGGCGGCAGCAGCCCGGCGTCAGGAGGGCGGCCGAGCGAGGGGCCGACTAAAGACGGCGCACGGCCTGCCGCCGCGACCGCACGCCCACAACAGGAGGGTGGCAGCAAGCCGGCGTCAGGAGGACGGCCGAGCGGGGGGTCGACCCAATGCGCGACTGGAGGCGGTGGCCTGACGGACCCAGAGCGGATGCCTGTGTTGTCGCTCCGTGAATTGAAGCGAGACGAAATCATCATCGTTTTGTGCACGGTAGGGACCGAGCCGTCCCGCGTCACCGCCATCGTGGTGGTGGCAGGCGTCGAGTCGCTCCTGGGCCCTGTCCTGCGGGACCAAACCCAAGTCGTCGGTCCCTGGAATTTTTTCGATATCAGCGTGCCTTGAGCATTTCAGGAGGATCTGCCGCTGCTTGCTGTCTGGCTCGCGTCGGTGCTGGCGGTCGGCACAGCGCTCGCGCAGGAGGCGACTGATACCAGGGGGGCACGTGATGGGCGAGCGGAGACAGTCAGGGGGCGGGTCATTGATGCAACGGGCGGAGCCCTTCCTGGCGCGGCTGTCACACTTACTGACGCCACGGGAAACGCAGAGACTGTCGCAACCGATGCGACAGGCACGTATGTTTTCAGCCGTTTAGCACCGGGCCGCTACACAGTACACGCCTTTTTTACCGGCTTTGCCCCGTATGCAAACACAGAGGTCAGGATTACCGCGGGGCGCACGACGACGCTTCCCATTTTGCTGAACATCGAGCCAGTCAAGGAGGAAATCACACTCAAGTACGAACCCACGTTTCATAGGGGTACCGTGGTCCTCTCGGGCGACGACAAGGTGCTGCCCGAGGATCCCGACGACTTGGCCGCAGATTTGGAGGCACTGGCGGGATCCTCCGCAACCCCCCAGGGCACTCAAGTGTTCGTTGATGGATTTTCTGGGGCCCGCCTTCCGCCCAAGGCGGCTGTTCGCGAGTTCCGAACCAATCAGAACCCCTTTTCGGCCGTCAATGATCGCGTGGGTTTCGGACGGATCGAAGTTTTCACCAAGCCAGGGTCGGACACGCTCCGCGGCCAGGTGTTCTTCAACTTCGGGCACGGCATGTTCAATGCGCGTAACCCCTTCTATCCGTGGGATCACCCGCTCTTCCGGGAGTCGTTTTCCGGGGGCAACCTCGGTGGCCCGCTGAGCAAACGCGCCTCGTTCGTTGTGGACATGGAAGCGCGACAGATCAATACGGCGGCGGTGATCAGGGCGACGGTGCTGGATGCGAATCTGAACATCATGCCGCTGCTTCAGACAGTCGACAGCCCACAGCACCGCGTCAACGTCACTCCTCGCCTCGACTACCAGTTGAATCAGAACAATACCCTCGTGGCCCGCTACGCGAACACCCGCATTGGCCGTGACAACGTGGGTATCGGAGAGCTGTCGCTGCCTTTGCGCGGCTACAGCACACTCGAAACCGAGCACGTGGTTCAACTGACGGAAACAGCCGTGCTCAGCTCGCAGGCGATCAACGAAACGCGCCTGCAGTTCGTGCGGACCTCCACCGAGTCGCGCGGCAACAGCTCCGTGCCCACCATTAATGTGAGTGACGCCTTCATTGGAGGCGGCACGGACATCGGATACTCCTTTGTTGACCAGAATCGGTGGGAGATTCAGAACTCCACATATTACGTCTCCGGCGCGCACACGCGAAGATGGGGTGCGCGCTTCCGTGCCGCCACTATTGCTGATGTTTCGCGGCAGAATTTCGGCGGCACGTTCAGGTTTCCGAGCGGCACGGGGCCAAAGCTGGACGGGAACAACGAGGTTGTGATGGACCCAGCGGGCCAGCCTGTGTCGGTACCGCTCACGGCACTTGAACGGTATCGCCGTACGGTCCTGTTCCAAAGCCAAGGTCTGACGGGCGTGCAAACACGCGAGCTAGGCGGCGGCGCCAGCCAGTTTTCCCTCACGGCAGGCAACCCAAGAGCGGACGTCAGCCAGGCGGACCTGGGCGTGTATTTTCAGGATGATTGGACAATACGCGCGAACTTCAGGCTGAGCCTTGGGGTGCGCTACGAATGGCAGAACAACCTTCATTTCTGGAAGGACCTTGCGCCACGGATCAGCCTTGCCTGGGCTCCAGGGGAGCCCAAGACGAGGAAAACCGCGGTGCGAGTCGGCGCCGGAATCTTTTACGATCGTTTCAGCGAAAAGCTGACGCTGCAGACAGTCCGCGAAAACGGGTTGAATCAGCACCAGTACCAGGTTCGGAACCCTAATTTTTTCCCGACGGTGCCCCCGGTCCAGACACTTGGTGACCCGCTGCCGGCCACCATCCGGCGCGTGGCTTCGGATTTGCGCGCGCCCCACATCATCCAAGCCTCGATCGGAATCGAACGCTTGTTGCCTCTCAAGGCGACGGTCACCAGCACGCTCTCCGTTTCCCGTGGCCGACACCTTTTGCGCTCTCGCAACATCAACGCTCCATTACCTGGAACGTTTATACCGGGGGATGCGACAAGCGGGATTCGACCGTATGGCCCGGGCAATATTTTCTTGTACGAATCGAGCGGCAGTCTCAAGCAAAGCCAGTGGAACACAAATGTGAGCACCCGCCTCCACAAAGATCTCACGCTTTCCGTCTTGTACGTCTTGAATTACGCGACGAGCGATACTGACGGCCCGACGACCTTTCCCGCTAATCCGTATGACGACAGCATCGAGTCGGGGCGTTCCGTGCTGGATGAGCGGCACCGCTTCGTCCTGACCGGGACGATTGCGGCACCCGGCAAGTTTCAGTTCAGCTCTTCCATCGTTGCTCGTTCGGGAACGCCGTTCAATATCACTTTGGGCAGAGACACCAATGGTGACAGCTTGTTGACAGAACGGCCTGGACTAGCTGCCCATCTCAACAGCCCCGGGACTGTCATCACGCCCTTCGGCGCGTTGGATCCGAATCCCCCGCCTGGCGAAGAGATCACACGCAACTACGGCAGGGCTTCCGGCTACTTCACGGTGAACCTTAAAGCGAGCCGAACCTTCGGCTTCGGTACGAGCAAGAGCGCACCGTCCAAGGGTGCGCCCTCGTCCGGGGCGGAAAGACCCTACAACTTCACGCTTTCGGTGTCTGCCCGGAATCTGTTCAACCGCGTGAATCGGGCGACTCCCATCGGCAACCTCACCTCACCCCTGTTCGGAACCGCAACTTCACTCGCAGACGTCTATGCGCCGGCTCCCGGAGCAGGCAACCGGCGGGTGGAAGTGCAGTTGCGGCTGAAATTCTGATCGATGCGCGGGTTGTCCATCGTCGCCGTCAAGTGGTCCGTCGCCTAATTATGGAGACGGACCACTAAGCTTCGAGCCCGGAGCCGATCAGGCTTCGGCGTAGAGCCACCCGGCGACCTGCGCGGCCAGGATCTGCTCGACCAGCGTCCACACCAGGGTGATGATCAAGAGGTTCGTCGGGAACAACGCGACGATCGCGAATCCGGTGACGCAGAAGAAGCTCGCGAAGAACCAGACGTACAGGCCTGCAATCGTGGCGGTCTTCGGGCCAGGACCCAGCCGCGGCCGGATTGCCGCATACAGCCACGCAAGCAGCAGACCCTGGACGAACCCCATGACCACGAAGTATCCGATGGCGGCGCCGCCGACCGGCGGGAGGTTCAGCGACTTCATGAACGCCTCGAACTGTGCACCGAGCACCGGCATGTTGAGGATCGTTTCGCTGATGTTGATCAGGAGTCCCGCCGCGAGCCCGCCTTTGATCACGCTGCCCGTGTTGATGCCGGCCATGATCGTGCCTCCTGGTCGCGGGTGCCGATCTCTGGGACACCGGGCGACCGTCAGATGGAGCTGATTGAGGGGGACCATCTGCCCGGTACGGAGTCGCCCTCCGCCGGCGGCAGATTCAAAACGGCCGATGATACCTGATAACGGCGCGCCGTGCCCGTCACAGGTCAAGCCCGGCTGAATGGCCTGTGTCAAGCCGCGGACCACATCACGTGGCGAGCCCGACGACGTGGAACCGCGCGTCGCGGCTCTTGTAGCGGCGGTTGAGCGTGATGGCGAGCATTGCCATCCGCTCGAACGTTCGCGCGGAGTCGAGAGGTCCAGCATCGAGCGGACGAAGGCCGGGAATCAGACGGAGCAGCGCGATCGTGCGCTCGCGCGCCGACTCGGAATCGCCGCAGACGAACTCGTCACAGTCCAGCGGCGCGACCCCACTCAAGACCCGGGCCGGGATCGTTTTGAGCGACGCGGCCAGAGCGACGCCGTCCGGAAGCCGCCGCCGGATGTGCTCCGCAGCCGATCCCTCGCTGACGTCCAGCAGGCGCGGCTGCGCGCCATCGAAGACGACCGGCACCGTCACGTCGATGAGCAGCGCGCCCGATTTGAACCTGGCGTGTTGGGCGTCGAGCAGGCGGCTCACGCACGGAAACGGCACGGCAAGCACGATGGTGTCGGATGCGGCGATGGCCTCGTCGTTGGTGGCGGCGGACAACGGCAGGTCGCCTCGGCCGGCCTGCAGCGCCTTCACCGCGGCAGCGGCCCGATCCGGGCTTCGCGAGCCGACGAGGACGCGCAGGCCCGCCGACGCGAAGCGCGCGGCCAGTCCACGACCCTCCGCGCCGGTTCCACCGATGAGTGCAATGGTCATACGTGTATTCTGGTATGCGCAATGGCGAATGTGGAAATATGCTGCGGCCTGTTCGCAACTTGACTGGAGGACCTGTCATGGCCAGCGCGATTCCGGACGCTTACCTCGATCTGTTCAGCAAACGCGCCTTCGGGCATCTCGCGACGCTGATGCCCGACGGCAGCCCCCAAGTGACGCCGGTCTGGGTTGACCTCGTCGACGGCCACATCCTCGTCAACTCCGCAGTCGGCCGGCTGAAGGATCGGAACATCCGGCGCGATCAGCGCGTCGCGATCGAGATCATCGATCCGGATAACCCCTATCGCCATCTGGCGGTGCGCGGACGCGTCGCCGAGGTCACGCAGGCGGGCGCGGACGACCACATCAACAAGATGGCGAAGAAGTATCTGGGGAAGGACGTCTATCCGTTTCGCCAACCGGGGGAAGTCCGCGTCATCTACAAGATCAACCCTGAGCGCGTCAGCACGATGGGGTGACAAGTCGGAAGTCAGAAGTTTGAAGTCTGAAGTCAGAAGTCAGCGCGGCCGCGGCGTCGCGCCCGATTCAACAAAATGTGACTTTACCGCCCACAGGCATCAAGTCACAGACGAGAAGTCGCTCAGGACTTCTGACTCAGTGATGTTGGACTGCTGACTTGGTGATGAGGTCGGCCCAGGCGCGTGGCAGAAACGCGAGGCCCAGCAGCGTGCGGGTCGTCGTGAAGGTCAGGTGCGCCGC